>LADV01000217.1 GCA_000961805.1 Peptococcaceae bacterium BRH_c23
GACGGTTGAAACGTACGCCACCCATGAAAGGTGGTAAAATCGCCAACCCCTTTGTCCGGGAGTCGGCTTTGGCCTGCTTCACCACCGGATAGGCATTTCCGGACCGTAACATCTGAGGAGCAACAGCTAAAAACATGATGCTTAAAACAAAAAGAAGCGATAGCCATTTAGAGCGTCCCCACATAAAGAAATATCCTCCTTAAAATTTGTGATTAATCTTTGAAATTTATATAAATGAACATGTGATTGATTATGGTTGAATACTATTTTTGTGTAAAATGTAAATTAAACCATAATAATGGATTAAGCAATTTTACGCTATATTAAACCAATTTTATATTTGGTATTTTAGATGCATGTTTCCAGATATCACTTTCTAAAAGAGACGATTTCCCCTTAGGCAAGCACTCTGAAGGATCAGTTTAATGGTCTTTATACCTGTAGTTGTAGTCAATCCATAGTATAAGAATGAAAAAAGCCCTCCCAACGTATTTTGTACGTTAGGAGAGCGTTCCTTTTGCTGGTTGTTTATGCGGGTTTAACGGTTAGTTTACTCTGCGTCATAACCCCAGAGACAAGACGGTGCACATGGTATGTGCCGTCTCCCAAACCCTCGATGTCAATGCAAGTCAAGAACCGTCCCCAACTTGCACTCGTTCTTCGACCACAAAGCCTGGGACGCAGTGTGACACGAGCGCGACGTCTTTACGTAAGCAGAAAAGCAAACTTCCGTTTAAGCGACCGACCCCAGATACGGGGCAGTGCACATGGATGTGCACTGCCGCCAATGCGCCAAGGATGGCGCTTTTGGCACGATAGTCTCCAGTGGAGAGTATCGCCGTAGGCGGGTTCTTATAAAGAATACTATCGCGCCGAAGGATGTACCCCGCTCCCTAAAGTAGGAGCTTAAACAGTTAGTTTGCTCTGCGTCGTAAGTACTGAGCGCTGTGTCACACAAGTCCCTCACACAAGTCCCCGCTATTTCCCCAACTTCGCTACCTTAAACGTAGACACCATTAAAAACGCTAAAACACCCATAGTTACCGGATAAATAAACCAAGGTATCATGGTTCTAAGTAACATGAGCAAAGCCATAAAACCGCCCGCAAATGTTATGGGTACCCCAACAAAGTGGGTAGTAATATTCAGCATATTAAAACGCGCCAAGCGAACCGCTCCACATAGCGCAAACACTGCAGCGATACCTAGACCTATAGTTCTCACCATATTAGATTGAGGGAGTAAAATTGCCTGGTACGTAAGAATGGCCGGCGCTACTCCAAAAGAAACTAAATCACTGAGAGAATCGAGTTCTTTACCAAAATCTGAGCTAACAGAAAGTCGGCGTGCTACCTTTCCATCTAAACTATCCATTAGAACAGAAAGCAGGATCATTGCTGAAGCTAACGTGTAATCCCCTTCAATAACCCAGATCAAAGCAAGAAATCCAAAAAGCAAATTAGCTAAGGTGAAGATGTTCGGGATCATACGAGCAGTAATCGGATTTCCCTTCATTCGACACTCACTCTCCCTATTATACTTATTCCTCCACGAACCTTTTCCCCAGCACTAACCATGATTTCCACATTTGTCGGTACAAAAATTTCGGTACATGAACCAAATTTGATAAGGCCGAACCTTTCCCCTTTGCTTACTGCATCTCCTTTTTTGACCCAACAGACAATTCGACGAGCAATAAACCCAGTTACTTGTGTAACTAGAATTTGCAGGTGTTTATTCTCGATTCCCACAAAGTTTTTCTCGTTCAATTCTGAAGCATGGCTTTTAAAAGCTGGAATCATCTGTCCTGGTCGATAGCTAAGAAATTTAACCGTTCCAGACATTGGGCAACGATTAACGTGAACGTTAAAGACACTTAAAAAGATGCGGACCCGAATGCTTTCTCCGTTGAGAAACTGATCTTCAAAGACCCTTTCCACATCCATAACAACCCCGTCAGCAGGAGAAACTAAGGTTAACTCGTCCATAGGAATCTCTCTTTCAGGATTCCGAAAAAAGTATCCAGTAAACAAAAATAAGATAGCAGGTATAATGACAAGCCACTGCCAAATCCAATAAGCTAAAACTGATAGAACAGCCAATATCATGAGATATAACCAACCATCACGAGAAATGGGATATTGTTTCACCGAAAAATTGACCTCCTCCTCTTGATTTTCTTTAGTTTACCATCTTTGCGTCGATTATAAAAGCTCTTCATCCAATCCACGCTCATTCCACTCTTCAATTTTACGTAGAACGAGGGAATTATCACCTCGTATATGGGTGCGAACTGGTAATGAACTTAAAAAGTGCCTGCCATAATTCTTTTCAATGACTCGATCGTCGAGTAAAATGACAACCCCACGATCAATTTTAGAACGAATAAGACGGCCAAATCCTTGCTTAAATCGTATGACAGCTTCTGGCAACAATAATTCTCGAAAGGGATCACGGCCTTGAGATTCCAGGAATTCCGAACGGGCCTCGATTAAGGGCAAGGTCGGTGGCCAGAACGGGAGTTTTACCAGAATAACACAAGATAATGCTTCACCTGGAATATCAATACCCTCCCAGAAACTACTGGCTCCTAACAACACGCTTTTAGGATTTCGCTTAAATGCCTCTAAGAGAGTGCTCCGTTCTCCATGAATTCCTTGGGCCAGTGTCTCAATACCCAGATGTTTTAATTCTAAATAGATTGCACTATAGGTTTGGCGCAGTAATTTATGAGCGGTGAACAGCACTAAAGTCCGACCATTCATGCGTTCAGCGACTTCAACGATAAATTTAGCCAGTTCCAGCACTTTCTGGTCTTCCGTATTTTTTCGTTCTATACCCTTTCTAACGACGAAAAATCGCATCTGGCGTTCATAGTCAAAGGGAGAATCAACTCGAGCCGTGATTGTTGTCGAGGGGAGTCCGATATCTTTGAGAAAATGCTTAAACGAATCGGAAATACTCAACGTCGCTGAAGTTAGAATGACTGCATCAAGCCGAGAAAAAAACTTCTCTTCTAAGATATCACTTACTTCGATGGGAGAGGTCTTTAGGTATAGTCTTGAATTTTGTTCAAGCCAAGTCACTTGTTTAGGGTTATTGACGTTTATGACTAAGGTCATAGTTACCAATAGTTCTTTTAGTTCCCTTTGATGGCCAGAAAGGATGTATTTCAACTCTTCAAGCTCATCTGCTTCTTCTCCACTCAAGACGCTTACTAAACTATCCAGAGCGGTGGCCAAGGCCTTAATTCTCCCGACTAAATTCTCTATTTGGATGGTTAATCCTTGCCACCAAGTTTTGGTGGTATGACTTGAAACTAAGCGAAACGTGCGCTCAGTTCCTAAAATCATCGCTAATAACTCAAAAAATTCGTTCGTTTGTACCAAGATAGATCGGGATAATTCAGGAATAACCTCCATCCTGGCTGAGAATATTTCCCAAGGCACCGCTGGCACGATTTGGTTCAGCGACCCTATTCGTTGTTTCATAGTCGAGTAAAAGCTAGGACCTGCCTGTCGATAAATAGTCTCGATCACTCGAGTAACCTGCTCCAGACTCATTTCCGAGCCAAGATGTTGAAGCGCCGTTTGATAAATCTGATGTGCTTCATCAATAACTAAGCGATGATACTCTGGTAAGACATTGTAGTCTGTTTTAAGATCAGAAAATAACAAAGAATGGTTTACAATCAAAACATCTGCTTCATCTGCCTTCTTACGGGCCCTCAACCAAAAGCAAATCCCTGATTTTGAACACCTTCCTGGAATACAAGTTTCGACATCCGCATTTAAATTCGGCCATAGTTGCATAAGACCGGGAACTTTAGAAAGTTCTTGGATATCTCCTGCTAGGGTTTCTCTTAACCAAACAAGGACACTTAGCAGCGCAAGTTTTTGATCTTCATCTGGAATTTCTCGCGGGTTTGTTAAGCATCCCTGCCACTTTTTCAGACAACAATAGTTCCCTTTACCTTTCAATACGGAGGCTTGAAACACAAAAGGCAATACCGCTTCCAAAACAGGAATATCCTTTTTCAAAAGTTGTTCCTGAAGGGGAATTGTATGGGTGGCAACTACCACTTTTTGACCTAATTTTTTGGCCGACCACAGACACGGAATTAAATACGCGAAGGACTTCCCTGTCCCTGTTCCAGCCTCCACGACAACATGATGTGAGGAAGTCAGCCCTTCAGCGATTAGTTTTGCCATTTTCACTTGACCTGTACGACTTTCATAACCAGGCAAATTCTGTTCAAGAATTCCTCCGGGCGAAAAACTTTTGACGACCCAGTCAATGGAATCCGGAAAATTTGCAGTTTGTTTAGACCCACTTACAAACAACCCTTCAGAAAACGGGGCTAACACAAGATCAGTTCGGATAGGGCGATCAGGAAAGCGGCGAGTAATCTCTTTGTACAATTCTTCAATAAACCCTCTCCCTGACCATCCCCCTAAAAAGCTTTTGGTTTGATCATAAAAACTTAGATCAAATCCCAACCCTTTCTTCCAACATTCTTCCAATACTTTCCACGTGAGCCAAGCGTTGTTTTCAGTGGGGTGAAGCTCTGCATCGTCCTTCAACGGCACTCCAAGTTTTTGAGCTAAATAAGATAATTGATAGTGATGCATAGTCGGGAAAAAAATCCGAGCTAGCTCCACTGTATCCCATCTGGGCTGCTGAAATCGTACCTCTAATTCCTTTTCTAAAATAGAGAGGGTAGACACATCATGAGCCACAATAACAGCATCAGCAAACAAATGAACAAGCTGTTCTCGGCATTCAATTAGAGAAGAAATTGTATTAGGCTCTTCCTCATTTATCCCAGAAGCTATAATAGTTTTACTAGCCATTCCTTGTTTTGATTTAATCAGATAATGACATGATTCTTGAATTAGTCCATTTTGGATCCGAAGTGCCGAAAATTCGATACTTTCACTCTGAAAACCCTCGAAGCCAGTCGTCCCTATATCAAAAACCACGATTTCTTTGTCCACAACCCTGACCCCTCTCTTCCAGCCATTGTACACCATCTTTACAAAAGGAATCAATGTAAAGCAGGAATTTAGGATTCTTTAGCGAATAAGACACTTTGTATGCTTCGAGTTAAACTATCATTTTTTAGGAAGAAGGATACCCTATTGTTTGAAAAAAAGATCTTAACCGTTGGATTCTCTCTTGTATTGATATTCTCGAGTCTATTCCTCAATGGGTGCTCACCCAAACCCTTTTTGACTTTAGACGGTTCGTATGCTATTTTAACTATTTCCCCTTCAGGAATGACGCAATCAGAACTCATTAATTTACCTTGGAATACAAATATGGCAATCATGCAGAAATTTCTTTTAGAATGTTCCTTTGTCTTGAGTGATCTGCGGACTCCCAGTGCCCAAGAATTAGAGGCTGATTCCCCTTCTCAATCAACGAGTATACAAGTCACCTTTACCCAACCAAAGCGCATGAAACTTAATGTCGATCAACGAGTTATTACCCTTGATGTCCAATCCCTTCAGATTGAGGTTGAAGGTCCAAAGGTTGGGCAAGTGACCATTAATCAGACAACTATATTACAAGGGATCGATAATCCTAATCTCCAGTCTGCATTTAAAGAATTGACGGATATGTTGCACGAAAAAAAGAATTAAATTGAAGTTGCTTATAGCAACTTTTCTTTTTGACTAAATTGTCTATGCAAAACTTTATTCAGGATGCTTATAAATGCTCAAAGACAGAGACACTATAGAATGAAACATTGAGCTTGAAAAATTAAAGAAACCGCCAGGTATAAAGGGGTAATACAATGATATTTTTACTGGATAATTATGATTCTTTTACTTATAACCTCTACCAATACTTCGGTGAACTTGGAGAGGACATCATCGTTAAACGCCAAGACGAATGTACCTTAGCTGATATTGAAGCGATGCATCCCGACCTAATTGTAATATCTCCCGGACCCTGTACACCGGATGAAGCACCCCTGTCCTTAGCGGTCATTGAATATTTCAAAGGTAAATTACCGATTCTGGGAGTCTGTCTTGGGCATCAAGCGATTGGACAATTTTTCGGTGGTAAAGTGATCCGTGCCATACGACCCATTCACGGAAAAACAGAGACGATTCATCATGATCAACAAGGAGTATTTAAAGATCTAGTCAACCCCTTAGAAGTAACGCGTTATCACTCTCTAATTATTGACCGTCATACACTCCCTGACGACCTGATAATAACTGCTGAAACGGATGATGGCGAAATTATGGGCATCCGTCATAAAACCCTGCCAATTGAAGGAATTCAGTTTCACCCTGAAGCCATTCTGACTCAATACGGACATCAGTTACTACAAAACGCCCTCAGTAATGCGAAAACTTGGCAGCTTAACAAGGCTCCCTCTCCTTGGATTGTCAAACCACTTCCCACGTCCATCCCACCCTATCTTCTATTCCAAGCCTTTAAAGAAGAACCTTCACCATTTTTTTTAGATAGTGGCGAAGATTATAATGAACTCGGCAGTTATTCTTATATGGGATCGTCCCCTTTCTTGGAAGCGACTGCTTTCCCTGACCAGCTTGAGCTTTATTGGCCGAATCTTTCACTTCGTAAAACAATCCCTTTAGAAAAAAACCGATCTTTAGATTTTCTAAATGATTTTCATTCTAAATATCGCGTTTTTAATTCCCCGTTCCCCTTCTCTGGAGGGGCTGTGGGTTTTTTAAGCTATGACCTTAAGAACCAGATTGAAACCCTTCCTGATCGTGCCGAAAATGACTTGAATATACCTCTTTGGCGTTTCGCCTGGTATGATGGAATTGTTGTTTATAGTCATGTTGAACAGAAATATTGGCTTACCTCTTGTGGTATTGATGAAGATGGAGCGTGCCAGGCCGAGTTAGCAGATTCTCGCATCAAACGACTTCAACAAATCCTCCAACCTAGTGTTCTAGAGCAACTTTCCGAACGAGAAGACCATGCTGATCAAACGAGCGCGGCCCATTCAACAATCGACCCGAGCGTTTCCCATGAACAGTATCTAAAGGATTTAGAACGTGTCATAGATTACATTTATGCTGGGGACATTTACCAAGCCAATCTTACCCAACGTTTTTCTATACCCTGGGAAGGGGATGTCTGGAAGCTTTATTCCCAACTCCACCGACAAAACCCCGCTCCCTTCGCAGCTTTTTTACCTTATTCTGATTTTCAAATCCTGTGTAGTTCTCCCGAGCGGTTTATTCGCGTACAGTCGAACGGACAGATCGAAACCCGTCCCATTAAGGGAACCCGGCCTCGCGGAGATTCGCCCACTGAGGATGAACTACAAGCGGTTGAATTATTCAATAGTCCTAAAGATCGTGCCGAACTGACTATGATTATTGATTTAGAACGCAACGACCTCGGGCGTATCTGCCAATTTGGAACTGTAAAAGTCCCGAATTTAATCCAACTTGAAAAATACCCCACGGTTTGGCATCTTGCCTCGACGATCACAGGACAGCTTATCAAAGGGCTAAAACCCAGCGATCTTATACGTGCCATTTTTCCAGGCGGCTCAATCACGGGTGCCCCCAAGATTAGGGCCCTTGAGATTATCGAAGAGATGGAACCCTACAAGCGTGGACCTTATACCGGAAGCATCGGTTATATGGGCTTTGATGGCGCTTGGGACTTAAATATTGTTATCCGCACGATCCTCATCAAAGAGGGTAAAGCCTATGTGCATGTTGGCGGTGGGATTGTAGCAGATTCAGTTCCCGAAGATGAGTATCATGAGACCCTTCATAAAGCAAAAGCCCTATTCCGGGTTTTGAAAGGACGCTTAGATGATTCCCTGTGAAATGTTATTATTACAAGACCGACTCGCTTTATTTGGGTATGGGCTTTTTGAAACTCTACTCGTCACTGAACATGGGCCACTTTTCACGGACCTTCACTGGCAAAGGATGAACAAGGGAGCCGTCATGCTCGGTCTTACACTCCCTCAGAAAGCAATATGGACGGCTCAAATACGAGACTATATCGATCAATCTCCCAGCATAGCTCCTTACGCCTTGCGCGTTACTCTGAGTGGCGGAGCACCCCAAGCTAATCTGCCTTCCCGGCTCCTGTTCCACCCACGAATAATTCCTTATAGTTCAGCTCAATATGCCATGGGGATACGTCTTCACCTTTTGTCTACACCGCGTAATGAACAGTCCCCCTTGACTAGTATAAAATCCACGAATTATTTGGAGAATATTTTAGCAAAAGAAGTGGCCTTTAGCCAAGGTGCTGAAGAAGGCTTGTGGCTGAATACCAAAGGTTTTGTTTCTGAAGGCACAATGAGCAACCTCTTTTTCATCAAGGATGGGACACTGTTTACCCCCTCCCTGGCCAGTGGATGTTTGCCAGGTACACGTCGTCAGCTCATTCTGGATTTAGCAGATTCTCTTCAGATTAGTATTGAGGAGGGCTTGTATTCCTTCTCAGATCTTTTGCAAGCCAATGAAATTTTTATGACGAACGCCCTGATGGGCTTAATGCCAGTTCGTCAAATTGATGATATTTCCTTTTCGATCGAATCGTCTGAATCGCCCTCCTCAAAGATGAGGCAACTTGAATTAGCTTATCAGGATTTAATCCATAATCCATCCGGCCTGTAAGTTGCGTTCGTAAGATTACCGCACGGATAATACTTCTTGATTGTGAAATGAAAGCACGAACTCCCACTTAAAAGTGGGAGTCGAAAAATTGGATTAATTAAAGTTTACTAAGCCTTCACATATCTAGTACTTTTCTTCGAGAACTTCATACATCTGAGGAGTGGCTTGCTTAAATGCCTTATTTTCGCCAACTGTACTGGCCCAATTTTCATAGGCCGAGTGATTTTCCCATTTCGAAAATAACATGATATCTGACGTGTTTTCTTGTTGATTAACCGATGCGAATTTGAAACCATCAATCCCTTCAACAGACTGAATTCCAGTTCAAATTTCACCTAAAATTCGGTCAGCATCTGGACCATTGAACGTATGAATCACTGTTAGCATGACTAGTTTATCCTGAACACATTTACTACATACCTTGATGTATGAACTTTCACTCTATGCACGGCATACTTTATATAAAGGTTGATTAGTATTTAAAAATACGAATTCCATGAGTTGAGTAGCGTGGTTAAAAAGCCCATCGTTTTATTGATGATTTCATGCTATACTAAAATAAGCGTCAGAAATCTCTGGAATTGTACCTGAGGGGGATTATTGATGAAAATAAATTACATACGCACCGATTTTCCTAACGGCCGTACGAACATATTAATGCGTGATTCGGAATCGACAAACCCAGAGCTAGTTCATTTTTTACTGGTATTAAGCAACAAAGGAACCTTGTGGGTTGATGTTTTTTGGCCTTATGATGAAGAATCTGAAGGATATACGCGCAGGATTTCCGAACAACAATTTTGGCAGACCTTTCGAGAGTGGAGATTACAAGGCATCCTTCTCGGAGACAACGGAAAAGTGGCTGAAATGTTAGCCAGAAAACACCTCTCCAGAAAACATCGTGAAAAGGCATAAGCACAACATAAAAAGCGGCAGTGCCGCTTTTTATTTGCGTTATGAACTCTACCATCCCTGAACCTTCTTTGACATGCCCCCCATTAGTTTGAATGTAATAAGATAGCCGAGTTGCATGCTTTTTGTGATCTGAGAGAATAGCCGTGAGATGATTACGTAGTGGACTATCTTGGAGCGCGTCAATACATGCCTGATATTGTTCAATTGCCATATGCTCGCCCTGTAGAATTTTGTTCAAGACTTCAAATGATGTCTTCATAGAGACCTCCTGCCCTTCCTATTTTCCGACTAGGAATAGTTTGCGGAGCATTCTACGAATTATGTATGTGTGCGCGATTTCGCTTTTTCCAGCCGGTAGATAAATGCCAATAACTCTGCTACTGCACGATATAGCTGGGGCGGGATTTCTTTGGTCAGCTCAACTTGCATTAGAGCTTCAACGAGCATTTCATTCTTTTGGATGGGAATACCCTCTGCCTCAGCAGCTTCGATTATTTTTCGAGCGACTTCCCCTACTCCTTTTGCTACAATCCTAGGTGCTCCAGTTTGGTCGTACACTAGGGCTGCGGCCTTCTCTTTCTTCTCGCGCTTCTCTTTCTTTTCTCTCATCTCTGAATATCCACTCCACTTCGCCGAGAACCCCTTAGGAAGTTCTGGAATTCAAGATTTGTATCTAAATCTGCTGTACCAACCTTCCCAATAGTAAACCCCAGTTTGGCAAACACTTCCTTTGTTTCTGGCATGACTTCCTCTAGTAGCTGAGGAAGAAACTGTAAATCACGGGTGAGGACATGGAAGGAGAGCACATCCTGATTAAAATATGCGTCAATCCCAATGTCCCCGAGCGCTTGAGTTTCAATCTGGATAGCAATACGGCAATGTTTCTCATCCATTTTAGATCCTTTTCGCGCGCTTTCAATGGCTATTTGTACTGGAAGAATGTCTTCTCTATAATACAAAGGAAGATGAAGCAACATATAAGCATTGTCCATAGCTCCCGATTTTAGCCACAGCTGTTGACCGGTTATTTTTTGGAGCAACATTAGAGCTAGCTCCCTATCAGGACCATCAAGGTTTTGTTCCTCGGGGCTCTGAAGTGCTTGCAGGAGAGCATATTTTAAGGTTTCTTTGAGGCTGTTTTTCTCAGCTTCCTTCGTTTGAGAATCTGATTTTAGCATTAATTGAATACGTTGTTCATAGTTGAGACCAAGTTTACGCAGGCCCTCTACTAGCTCTTCCGCACCATTCTCTTCGGATAACTCCTCCCACTTCGGTATGGATTTGATAAAGTTAAGCATAAAGTCTTCGCTGATTGACCCTTTAAGACTTGCCATCACTGTGCCGAGCAGACCAGTATTTGCACTTATAAATGTTTTAAGGAGAGTTAAAATATCAAGATTATTCGGTAATCCTCTCTCTGTAAACTGTTGTAACTGTTGCGGAACGACGGGAATATCCACTTGTTTTCCGAGCAAAGGTTCTCGGACCAACAATAGGTTGCCATCTTTAATATCCCCTACCTTGACCCAGAACTTATCGCCTAATTCAGTCGATGTTTGCAAAATAGCGAAGATATCTTGACCTTTAACGCGAATGGTCCCTTGCCCTTCCCCATTTTTTTGAACAACTTCTACTAGGAGCCGTTCACCAGGTTGCCATTGTTTAAGGCTGATCTTATTCATCGTACCTGGCGCTAATATGCTACCTACTTCCATAAAACACCTCCTTACTGAACGAAACTTTCGTTGCAATCTCATTACTTTAAAAACAGCTTAGGACATTTTGTCTTAAGCTGTTATTTTCGCGGAGTTTTATTGACCTTTGGTTTTGAGGTTTAGTTGCTTGAGTTTTCGAGAGATTGTTTGAGATGTTTTAAAGCCTTTAGCGTTGAGTTGTCCAAGCGATCAGCTATATTCAGTTCCTCCACATCTTTTAATCTAGAGTTTAAAACTCTACTGGGTGGACGCTTTTTCGAAGGTCGTCTCCTGAGAGGAGCTAATGGGTTGTCCTTCAACCGAATATCTGATTTTGAAGTGACCTTAGCCACCTTCTTTTTAGAAGCCTCAGATAGGACATTTGAACTAATTTCTTCAGAGGATGTCGCAGGAGAATCCGAGGGGAATTCCTGCTCTACCCATTCCTGAATACTTTCAGGGTTTTTGGTGACTACAAAGGCTTCTTGAATGGAACCATTACTTTTAAGCAAAAGCTTACATCCCGTTTGTGTCTTATATTTATAGACAATTCCTCGCTCTGAAGAACGGTTTACATCTATTACCCCGGGAATGATGTCAGTGACCTCCGAAAGACGGCTTAAATTTTCAAGCCATGGTAGAGCATTTTGGATAATGCCATGTTCTCGTTTCACTTTATTCCTGCGATGTTTCATGATTTCCTCCGGACTTAAAAATAAAGATGTTTAGCTTCAACCTGCCCATGCTGAATATTTAATAGTCCAAAGGAATAGTGAGGCTCACGCCGTTTATCCGTTGGTGAACCTGGGTTGAACAGCAGAATGCCATTTTTCCATTCCATAAAAGGGATATGAGAGTGTCCAAAGACAATTAGATCAACTAGCGAATCTTCAAAGGCATTAAAGGCACGTTCCGGAGTACTTTTTCCTCGACCCGCATGCCCGTGAATAATCCCGATTCTTATGGACTCGCATTCCACAATCTCACGCTCTGGTAAAACAATGTCCCAGCCATCACAATTGCCACATACAGCTCGAACTGGAGCAAGACAAGCCAACTCTTCAATTAAACCTTTATGTGTCAAATCACCGGCGTGGATTATCATATCAATATGAGTCAAGTGTTCCCAGACGTAGCGGGGAAGAGTTCTACCCGTACGTAAGTGAGTATCTGATAACACCGCGATTTCCATTTCTATTCCCCTTTTGGCTAACAACCTATCTCTTCTACCTACTTGATGATGGCGGTTGAAGCGTTTTTATAACGTTATAATAGGTATCCCGTTCAACAGCCTCTAGACCTAATTCATGAATCATGCTGATTAGCTGAAGTTCGGTTTGCATTTGAGGACTGGACGCACCAGCTGTATGGTAAATTTTCTCTTCTCGAACTACCCCATCGAGATCATTGGCTCCAAACGAGAGGGCCATTTGAGCGACTTGAGGGCTAGACGATATCCAATACGCTTTAATATAGCGAAAATTATCTAAAATTAAGCGGGCGACAGCAATGACCTTTAAGGTGCGAATAGCACTTGCTTGAGGCAGATCCTCAAATTTCGTATTCTTAGGATGAAACGCTGTCGGAATCAGGGCATAAAAGCCCTGAGTTTCATCTTGCAGAGCACGTAAAGCTAAGAGATGATCAATCAATTCCTCATCCGTCTCAATGATACCATAAAGTATGTTAGCGTTAGTTGGAATGTTTAATTGATGTGCGAGACGATGAATTTCTAACCAACGTTCTCCGCTCAGTTTTCCCGGGCAAATAATGTCACGAACTCTTGGGCTGAAATTTTCCGCTCCCCCTCCCGTCATAAAGCTCAGACCAGCCTGTTTAAACGTTTTTAAAATTTCTAAAACGGGCACATTCGCTATCTGCGCAAAATAATCATACTCTGCCGCAGTAAATGCTTTTATACTTACTTGAGGAGCACGATCTTTAATTTTGCGGATCATGTCCAGGTAATATGAAAACGGAAGATCCGGATGTATTCCACCGACAATATGTAGCTCGGTTACTCCTTGATCCGCGAAATAGCCTGCTTTATGAACCACTTCTTCAATCGACATCGTATAAGATCCTTTTTCATCAGGATCTTTAGCAAAGGCGCAAAGACCGCACCGTACTTTGCATACATTGCTATAGTTAATATGAGCATTATTATTATAAAACACCTGATCACCGGTCATAGCGCGTCGCCGTTCATTCGCCAGGTAACCCAGACCAAGTAAATTGGTAGACCTTATAAGCTTGAGACCGTCATTGCGGTTTAAACGTAAATTATTAACAATTTTTTCATGAATATCATCTAATCCTTTTAATATGGGATCTAATTCCATTTGGACCCTTCTTTCCTGAAATTGTTACCTTTCCTATTATAACATAATTATTAAAATACGAGAAAAGATAAAGAATGATAAAGAAAAAGGACTGCTGGCAATCTTGTTGCTTACAGTCCCTTAAGTCTTAGTGACAATATTTCATGCCTTGACGTTGGCGTTTGATTGCCTTTCTGACTTCATTGGCCACACGCCAAGTTTCAGGTTGTTGGGGAGTTATTAACTCCACTTTTCCAGAACGTTTGTCAATTAATATATCAACCATCGGTTTTCTACCTTGAGCTTTTTCTTCTCCAGGGTGTAAGATATCAATCCCAATTTTATTTTCATCATATTGAGGGGGAACAAGATAGTTCAACACTTCTTCAGTAGCATCCATTAATTCGCCCACTTGTTCCTGTTCATATCCTTCCCTTAAGAGAATATCTCTTACCTGTGTGAGTGGATGATCAAGGGTAAGTAGCATCTGGGCGCGTTGCACTAAATTGTAATCGATGTCCATGACGCCACCTCTTTCATTTTTATATTTTTGTTATAATGACATTTTCCCCTCAACCTTGCTAATGAATACTGATACTTCTTAGCGGAACTGGATATCATTTCCCACATTATATTAAATATTTTCGGGAGGCATAAAATGGCAAAATTTTTCTCTCTTCCTTTTTTAGTCGCCACAATCTCAGGAGTCGCTATGGCCATCCAAGGTACCATCAATTCAGCATTAAGTCAGAAAACATCCTTAATCTCCGCAACGCTCGTTGTTCACATCATTGGTACACTTGTCGCATTAATCACAGTTTTGGCCTGGCGCGCTCCACTCCTTAAGCACCCCTGGACTTCTATTCCATGGTTCCTTTATCTCGGTGGTGTACTTAGTGTTATCATTGTTGGACTTGTTGCTGTAAGCATCCCGAAAATAGGAGTATGTAATGCCACAACGGCAATTATTATTGGTCAAGTCAGTATGGCTGTCCTAATTGATCATTTTGGTTGGTTAGGCATGAATCGCATGCCTTGGAGTCCATGGCAGCTTGTGGGAATCGGCTTTTTAGCCGCTGGGGCCAAACTCCTCTTCCGTTAAGGAATGTCTATTTGTCAAGGACTAACCCGTCCCACAATCAGGGCCATATTAGTGATAATCGAATAGATTTCCTCGCTGACAATATATTTGCGAATTTGACCGTTAGCCGATAAAATGATCGTACTCTTGCCTGTAGCTTTTTGATCACTTTCAATGAGTCTAAGCAGAAAGGCATACGAATCGCTGCTGACAGAGAGTTGTTTAAACTCTCCGTCAGCGACAAAGATGACCCAATATCCTGAAGCTACTTCGTTATTCCCATTCTGGTAAAGTGCATTGGAAACACTTGAAAAATCTTGTCCAAAGAAAGCCTGATTTTCTGTTAAGTCCGTATTCGTATTGACTGAATTATTAAGTGTATATTGATCATTAAAGGATGTTGTTTGTGTAACAGGATCAGAGAGGTGTGAGTAGATGTCTTTGAAAAAATTAGGAAACAAGACATATCCGACAACCCCAATGATCAGAATCCAAAGGGCTAAAGCTTGTAAATCTTGCCAAAGTTCATTGCGTGGTGGTCTTCCCCAAGTATTTGCCATGCCTTCGCCCTCCATTTATAAGTCTATTGCCAGTCAATTAACACAAAGCCCCTATGCCATGTATACGTTCGTTTTAATGAAGATATGTATCTAAAACTTGCATCTCATGATTCCACACTTTAGAATAATAATTGAGGTGGGGAATATGGATCTACTTCGACAAAAACTGACCTTGCTGCCGGAAAAACCAGGCGTCTATCTAATGAAAGATAATCAAGGACAGATAATTTATGTCGGTAAGGCTAAAATACTAAAAAATCGGGTAAAATCTTATTTTACCGGCTCACATGATGGTAAGACTGAACGACTTGTTAGCAAAATCGTTGATTTCGAATATATCATGACCGAGTCTGAAGTGGAAGCACTTGTTTTAGAATGCAATTTGATTAAAAAACACAATCCTAAGTACAATATTCTCTTGCGAGATGATAAAACTTACCCCTATATAATGATTACAGAAGAAAAGCACCCCAGGATCCTTGTCACACGACAAATGAAAAAGGGCACTGGAAAGTATTTTGGGCCTTATCCGAATTCTTCCGCTGCCAAAGAGGCGGCACGCTTACTCAATCGTCTATTCCCTTTTCGAAAATGTCGCCAAATCCTTGCTCGACCTTGTTTATACTATCATTTAGAACAATGTCTAGCCCCTTGTGTCGAAGAAGTTCTTCCTACTATATATTTGGAAATGCGCAAAGAGGTTTCCTCGTTTCTCAAGGGAGACCAAAGTGGAATACTCAAACTTTTACATGAAAAAATGCAAAGCTCCTCGAACGCACTCCATTTTGAACGCGCCAAAGAATACCGTGATCTAATCGAAGACTTGAAACAACTCGGGGAAAAGCAAAACATCACGCTCAATGATTTTATTGACCGGGATGTTTTAGGCTACGCCTTTACTACGGATCAGATGTGTATTCAAGTTTTTTATTTGCGTCAAGGAAAGTTACTAGCTCGAGATAGCTATACCTTCCCTTATTATGAAGATCCAGCAGAGGCATTCGTCTCTTTTGTCGCACAGTTCTACATCGAGCGCGCTATTTGGCCGCAAGAGATCTTACTTCCATCCCAAGATTCAACGATTTTAACCAATTTATTTCCCATTACGATTCCTCAAAAAGGCAAGAAACGAGACCTTATCCAAATGGCGATGACAAATGCCCAGACCACCCTTCATGATCAGATCAGTCTGGAAATAAATCAACAAACTGAAACTCAACTAGCCTTAACGACACTTGGGGAGATTTTAGGTATTCCAGTTCCGAGCAGAATTGAGGCCTTTGATATTTCGAATACCTCTGGCACACAAACCGTTGCCGGTATGGTTCAGTTTATGGAGGGTAAACCCCAGCGCAGAGGGTACCGAAAATATAAAATCCTGCCCATGGAAACATCGGATGATACAGCTGCCATGGGGCAAGTTATTATGAGACGATATAATAGGTTAGTATCAGAAAAAAGCCCCTTACCTGACTTAATCTTAGTCGATGGCGGAAAAGGACAAATTAAGGCAGCCTTAAAGGTTCTACAAGGCTTAAATTTAACCATCCCCGTTGCCGGAATGGTTAAAAATGACCGACATCAAACCCACGGACTTCTTGATAGCAATGGTAATGCAGTGCCTTTATCCAAAAATCATTCAGCTTTCCATTTACTCACTCGAATCCAAGACGAAGTCCATCGTTTTGCCATTACGTTTCATCGCCAACAACGCGCTAAAAATATGACACTTTCAGCACTTGACAACATTCCGGGTATCGGACCCAAACGCAAACAAAGCCTGTTACGGCACTTTCCATCCCTTGACGATATTCAACAAGCAGGTATCAATGAGCTTAAAGCTGCAGGATTACCACTGAATGCTGCCACTCTTATCTATGACTATTTTCGAAAGGAAGACTCCTAAGATGATTCTAAATTATCGAGTTGAACAATGCCGGAAATGTTACTGCAAGAGAACTCATCAATGTTCTGTGACGGATTCCTTTATTCAAAATCCTCTTTTTCCAAATGTTAAACCAGGTGGAGAATGTGCGAAATATCAGCCCATTCCTTGGTTACCTCGATTATAATCACAAGAATTCGTTTGACTAGAGCTCAACGAACAAAAAACAACAAGAACGTAAAGTTCCTGTTGTTTTTTGATTAAGTAGTTGCTTCTAGTTCACACGACGTGCACCTAGATAACGACCTGCATAATAACTATCACTAAGGCTTGTCGTAGTCACACCACTATTAGACGCATGGACAAAACTTCCACCGCCAATGTAAATACCCACATGGGAAGGACCCTTAGCGTAGGTGGTGAAAAACACTAAATCACCCGATTGAAGATTCTCGCGTTGCAGAGATGAGCCTTCATTAAATTGATCATAGGAACTTCTTGGCAATGAACTTCCTGAGCCCTTAAAAACATACTGCGTATATCCCGAACAATCAAACCCTTTAGTGCTTGAACCTCCAAAGACATAGGGAACGCCTTGTAGGCTTAGTGCATTATCAACAAGATTAGAACTCACAGATCGAGAAACCTGTTGTTTTGGGGCAGCTGCAATCTGAACGGGTTCGGGCTTGTTATTAGAGGATTTCGGAGCTTGAGCAGCAACCACTTGCACTGCTTGCTCTGGTTGCTCTGGTTTTCTAGGCTCCGTTAATTTTTGGGCAACTGTGACTGAAGCACTAGGAGCGGGAACTGATTTAACTGATTCAGAAGCAACTACTTCCTCAGCAGCAACTTTCACAGGACTAGCAATCCATTGCATTTGCTTGCGTACGACTTGAGTATAGGTCCCTTTTATTATGGACGTCGAAGCAGAAGTTACAAGCAAGGGCTTCGAGGGATCTATAGTTGTCGTTTTAATTTCTGTTGTAGCCAATGCAGGAATACTACTTGCTAAAAGCAAGCCAGCCAAAGTAACGCTTCCTAACCACCTAAACGTAGATGAGGAAACCAACAAGTTATATCCACCCTTCTTAGCTTACGAGGTTAGTTGACGGATTCGGGCAGTAGGTGTTAGCCCTACACGTGAAAGAGCCACGTGATTCACCCCAATGATAATCCCCCGCTCCAATGTCATACAACTGGATTCAGCTTTTACTATAAAATATACTATTCGAGACAAACCTAAAGATTCCTGCACGAATCTAAAGGAAATATCTACCTGTCCAATAGGAAATTGGCTAATCTCTATACTCGAACAAGTATCTTCGAGTATAGAGCGGCGTGATGGCGAAAAGCTGATCTAACGACTACAGTGTATCCCAAATACAGCAAGCCATACAATCCATTATTTACCTCGCCAAAACAGACAGGGGCTCTCGGTTGAGAAACCCTGTCTGTTTGAGAGACTTATTTTAATTGGTAAGGCTAATGATCGGTGCAGGAATACGACCTCCACGGTTGACAAACATGCTTGATGAAAAGGGATGGATAGCCATTACAGGTGCCCCACCGAGCAATCCTCCAAATTCTACTCGATCCCCTGCCTTTTTGCCTATCGCAGGAATCAAACGTACTGCAGTCGTTTTTTTATTAATCATCCCAATTGCTGCCTCATCCGCAATGATGGCCGCAATGGTCTCTGCAGTTACATCTCCTGGTAGGGCTATCATATCTAGACCGACTGAACAGACACAGGTCATCGCTTCCAACTTATCAAGAGTCAAGGCCCCTACTTCAACTGCTTCGACCATTCCCGCATCCTCTGAGACAGGGATAAACGCACCACTTAACCCACCCACGTGTGACGAAGCCATTGCTCCACCTTTTTTAACCGCATCATTAAGCAATGCCAAGGCTGCCGTTGTTCCATGAGTTCCGCAGCGTTCAAGACCCATGTTTTCAAGAATTTCTGCAACGCTGTCTCCAATTGCAGGGGTCGGTGCCAGAGAAAGATCGACAATTCCAAAGGGAACATTTAAGATCTTTGAAGCAGCCCGGCCTATCAACTCTCCCATGCGAGTGATTTTAAAGGCTGTTTGTTTAATTAAATTGGATAATTCACCGAAATCCGCTTCTGGGAATTCTTTAACTACCTTAGCCACAACACCAGGGCCACTTACACCTACATTAATAACACTTTCTGGTTCTCCTACACCATGGAAAGCCCCTGCCATGAAAGGATTATCCTCAGGAGCATTACAAAACACCACTAATTTTGCGGCAGCAAGACCATCTTTGTCCGCCGTAAGTTGAGCACATTTCAGAATCACATTACCCATTTTCAACACGGCATCCATGTTAATCCCAGCTTTAGTGGTTCCAATATTGACTGATGAGCAAACAAATTCTGTTTCACTAAGTGCTTGAGGTATGGCATCTATCAGTGCCAAATCTCCTGCAGTGAAGCCTTTTTGAACCAGCGCAGAAAAGCCTCCAATAAAATTAATCCCCGACTCGCGTGCGGCTCGATCTAATGCTTTAGCGATCCTTACCATCTCTTCGGTATTTAAGTGGGCAGCCGCGATCGCTATCGGTGTGACAGATACACGTTTATTAATAATAGGAATCCCATACCGTGCAGAAATTTGCTCACCTACTGCCACTAATTTTCCAGCATATTTTGTAATCTTATCATATACCTTAGTTTCCATCCGGCTAATTTCTTCTGAACCACAATCCAGAAGACTGATTCCCATCGTAATAGTTCGAATATCCAGATTCTCTTCATGGATCATTTTAATCGTTTGTTGGATTTCCTCTCGTGCAAACGTGATTGTCATGATTTCCCTCCACTATCCCATATCTAAAGTAACTTAGAGTCTCTTGAGTTAGATTCGATGCATGAACGTAAAAATATCTTCGTGTTGCACCTTCACTTGTAAGCCTTTATCGTTTCCCTCTTGATCTAGTGTACGTGCTAGGGCGACAAGTTCCAAGGTGGCTGGTTCTAGATCTACAACCATGATCATCGTGAAATATCCATTCACGATGGTTTGGCTAATATCTAAAATATTGACACGATATTCCGCAAGGCGTCCAGTTACCCAAGCGATAATTCCTATTTGATCACGACCCAATACCGTAATGATTGCACGGTTAGACTCTTCACGTGGAGAAGTCATGGTTGTTCCTCCCTTTTTTACGGATCTTTTCTTATTTTGGACATTAGACTAACATAAATACGCAGTATACTCAAGTTCTTTTTACTCGGCCTCAACCCTAGGCGTTAATCCAGCCTTAATGCGCTGGCCAGGGATGGCCGAGTGTCACTGTAGCCATGGATGGCGAGAAGGGACCGCTGGCCAGGACTCGAACATGGATGTTCACTTAATTTTGTACTTTGAGTACAGTATTAAAAAAGAGAGCTCGTTTTGAGCTCTCTTTCCAAAGTACTTATGAACAGCTTCCACCACAAGTATCTCCACAGCCGCCACCGGATTTTTGAGTACGAATTTCGAATCCGCCGCCGTGTTTCGATTCCACAAAGTCAACGGTTGCTCCCTCAAGGTAAGTGATGAGTTTTTTATCGGTTATCATAGATACACCATATTGCACGTCAAGGATATCTTCTTCTGTCTTTGACTCTTCCAGAGTCATGCCGAAATTCGGCCCACCTCAGCCAACGCCTGCAAGATAGAGACGTAAAAAAGCATTTTCTTTATTTTGATTCTTAAGTACTTCTTTAACTTTTTCGGCTGCTATTTCAGTAATTCCTACCATTCAATCTTCACTCCTTTTTGCACCTTTAAAAACTAATATACCATACTTTCAGCTTTTTTCAAGGTGATTTCAAGAAATACATCGTTATATTGACCTATTATACTTCTTCGCCTTCTCCATTCGGTTGAAAATCGTTCCATAGACGACGCACCTCTACTTCAATACTTGCAGGAAGATCCTGAGATAATTTTTGCCACTGTTTCATTTCTCCCTGTATTTTTTGTCCCCAGTTTTGGCCTTCCGGCAAGGCAATAAAAGCCTTTGGTTGGGGAACGAAAAGTGTCCGAACGAGCACTAGGAACACAAAAAGCATTAATAGACGCCAAAGCCAACGCATTTTTTGATTCATCCTTTCCGAATAAGCCTTTACATAGATTTAGCATATCCAGAAAGTGATATAATGAGTCTTTCGGCATGCAACTCTTGCCAAAATCCCTCCATGTATAGCAATAATGGCTCAAAATATTTAATCCCCGACTTCGTGAATAGATGTTCTTTATAGCCCTGAATTCTTTCTTGATAAAATGTTTCACAGGAATTCTCCCCGACTAATGGCCAACCGTTTACCCCACCTAACGTAAACAAACGCCCCAATCCAATAGCACCCACGAAATCTAATTTGTCTGCATCGTACAGTATTTTTGCTTCGAGCGAAGTTGGCACGTGCCCCGCCTCGCGAGAATGGGAGATAATCGCTTCCTTGACTCTCCAAACAACATCCTGAGGATAGCCGTTCTTTTGCAAAATATTAACTGCCAGCCCAGCACTACTTTCTGAATGGGTTTTTTCAACTGCTCCAGAACGCCCAATATCATGGAGAAGCGCAGCAAGTTCAATGATTGTACTGTCAGCTCCTTCTTCTTGTGCTAATTTGTTACCCCATTCCCTAACTCTCAAAGCATGCTCTAAATCATGAGCACGGTCTTTTCGGGCGTAAAAACCCTTTGCCACGAGAATAATCTGGTGTAAGGGGTCTTGAGTTGGGATCTTATCCATAATCTCACCTCCATAGGAGAGTCATAATATACACCCTACGTTTAATCTTGAGTTCATCTTACTTCCCAATTTCTAATCTTGTCAAGTTTTACATTCTTGGATAATGTATCCAAATTATTCAAACTATTTTTTGCGCGTTCTTCGGTTAAACAATCTTATAAATCAGGCATTGAATGTTATAATGAACACAGAAATCCTTTTGATTAGCTACAATTGATGTCATTTTATATTGTGGCTTACTTGCTTATTTCTAAATTGATCACAAAAGGAGATGCTTGAGATTAAACGGAATCGTATCAAGATTATTATCGTTTCAGGTTGCTTTTTAATTATCTCGGCGATATTTACTCTCTATAGTTTCCCCAAATACCAATCCTCCCGACTGACTGTTCCCAAAGATCAAGTTAAGGTAGTCGCCGAAAATCCAGACCTGACTTCCTCTTTCTCAGCTACGCCGGAAAAAGACACAGTCCCCTCTACTCCTGTTCCAACTACTCCTCTTGCCCAACCTTCTAAGGTTAAACCTATCCATAGCTCAGATTCTCAGGCACTCACAAAGTATGACCAAGGGCTCAAGCTCTATTATCAACGTCAATTTCCCGAAGCCCTACAGCTATTTAATCAGGCCTTAGCCATAGACGCCCTATGTTATGAAGCTCTAAATGCTAAAGGTGCGACCCTTGCCTTTCAAGGAAAGTATGATCAAGGGCTAGCCCTCATTCAGCAAGCCCTTGATCTCAATCCATCATATGTGTATGCTCATTTCAACCAAGGATTGGCTTATGAACTGGCTGGACGTTGGGACCTGTCGATCTCGTCTTATCAGAAGGCTTTAGAGCTCGACGATCGGGATACCTGGAGTTATTATGGCATTGCCAGCGTATACGGCCGTCAAGGTAAGATTGATAAAGTCCTAGAGTACCTAGAACCAGCGATCAACCTCGACTCGGATGTCAAGGAAGTAGCGCGAGACGAACATGACTTCCTCCCCGTTCGTGATGATCCTCGTTTCCAAGCCCTTGTCAAGCCCTAACTCACACTATAAGCTTTTCTAAGCGTTCGACGAGCCCTGCAAAAACCTGAAGTGCATTTCGTACTGGAACTGGAGTTTCCATATCAACCCCTGCTTTTCTCAACAATTCAATTGGATAATCCGAGCTTCCACCACTTAGGAACTCTAAGTAACGCTGAACTGCAGATTCTCCTTCATCAAGAATCGCACGAGCAAAGGCTGTTGCTGCTGAGAAACCTGTCGCATATTTGTACACATAAAATGCATTATAGAAATGTGGGATACGAGCCCATTCTAGAGCGATTTCCGGATCTAAGACCAGTTCAGATCCGTAATAAACTGCATTTAGTTCAAGATAGATTTTGGAGAGGGTATCTGCCGTCAAGGTGCCACCGTCTTCTACTACAGAGTGAATCTTCCTCTCAAATTCAGCAAACATAGTTTGTCTGAAAATTGTCCCCCGAAATTGCTCAAGATAATGGTTAATTAGATACGCCAATACCTTAGCGTCCTTTGTAGTTTGGAGAAGGTGCTCCATAATCAAGGATTCATTCAAAGTTGAGGCGACTTCTGCTACAAATATTTTGTAGCCGGCGTAGAGGTGGGGTTGTTGGCGATTGGAAAAATAGGTGTGCAAGGAATGCCCCATCTCATGAGCTAAAGTAAACATTGAGTTCAAAGTATCCTGATGATTTAGCAAGACATACGGATGTGAGCGATATGTCCCCCAAGAATAAGCCCCACTCGTCTTTCCTTCATTTTCATAAACATCAATCCAACTCTTGGTGAACCCTTCCTGCAGAATATTGATATAGTCCTGTCCTAAGGGTCTTAGACCTTCGATGACCATATTTTTAGCTTCTTCATAAGTAATTGTCATTGTTGTTTCAGGAACGATAGGGACATAGATATCGTACATATGTATTTCATCAAGTTTTAAAGCCCTCTTGCGCAGTTGGATATAACGATGCAAATGGGGTAAAAATTCGTGAACTGTTTCGATTAGGGAATCATAGACCTGCAAGGGCACACGGTCATCATCAAGAGATCCCTCCAAAGCAGAAGGATAATGCCGAGCTTTGGCAAAGAAAATGTCGGATTTTACACTTGAATTTAAAGTTGCCGCCCAGGTATTTCTTTGCTTATCATAAGTATGATAAAGAGTCTCAAAAGCCTCTTTACGAACACGCTGGTCATGACTCTCCATGAACTGTATAAAGTTTCCCTTAGTTAATTCCACAGATTTTCCAGATTCATCAATAATACTAGGGAACTTAAGGTCGGCATTATTGGCCATTGAAAAGATTGCCCCTGGTGCCTCCGCCAGTTCACTGACTTCTGCTAACAATCTTTCTTCCGTCGAACTGAGAATATGCTTTTTCTTGCGCAAAATATCATCCAGAGCATGCTCATAGATCCCCATTTTGGAGGAAGTAGTCCGGAATTCTTCCAGTCTTCCTTCTGGCATAGCTAATAATTCCGGGACAACATAAGATGCTGCACTACTGACCTTTACAGCTAGGGCTCCAGCACGGTCTGTCAACGCTTGATAGTGTGCATCTCGATTGTCCTCATCTCTCCTCATACGGGCATAGGCATAAACCTCTCCCATCCGCATACTTAGATCATCCATCCACTCAAAACACCCAATTAAAGTGTCAGCATTATCGGCTAAATGTCCTTCAAATTTATTCCCATCTCCTAAGAGTTTTTCGATCTGGGCAAATTCTGCCTCCCATTGATCATTATCGGAAAAAACGTCTTCCAAATGCCACTTTGTAGCCTCAGGAATTTCTGCTCTTGATTTCAGTTTTTGTTGTCCCATTGTTCTACCCCCTTAGAAATCTAATCTCCCTTATTATATACACACAGCTTAATAATTACCATTTCTTTGAATCCAGATGATACTTCATAGTCCCTTCTCGCCATCACGGCATCTTGCCATCACGACACCTTGCCATCCATGGCGGTGTTCTAATCTCGAACATCCTTGTTCGAGTCATGGCGGCGCTCTAATCTCGAACATCCATGTATCAGTCAGAGCGATGTTCTAATTGAAACGTCCTTATTTGCTTCTTAAAAACACATGCTAGGTTAATCTTGGCAACAGACGCCTATAGAAAAAAGAACCCTGTTACAGGTCCTCTACTCAAGATAAGATCAGCTATACTTCAGATAGAGTTAAAACTCCATCTGAAGTAAGTTTTCATTATCTAGACCTAACGATATGGAATATAAAAAAATCTGAGCGAAAAAACAAACGCGAATAAAAAATAGGATTATTAGACTTATCAAAGTGCACCTCATCTAATAGAAACAAGGGACTTGCATCAGAAACGGATAATTTCTCCGCTAATTCTTTCCCCGCTACAATCGGCCGAATGTCAGTCGAAGCATAGGCTATGCGAATTTCCTTAACTTCTTCTAAATACGTGAAAATCGAAGACTTAAGCCTTTCAACGTCTAGTTCCCCAACACTTGGAGGAAACATGTCAATACAATACACGGCAGGTACACCGTCCGCGGTCCGGACTCTTCGCGACTGATTTACAGGGGTACCTTCGCTTACCCCCAGTTTCTCCGCAACCCTAGCATCTGCTAAAGAACTTGTTAGTTCAATCTCGCTTGTCCCTGGGAGCATTCCAAGCTCTATTATGGCATCTGTTACCCGAAAAAGAACCTCTAGACCTGGCTTGACCTTTGGAGATGATTCCCCTCGCACGAAAGTACCTAGTCCTTGCTTCTTCTCGACAACACCATTCGATTCCAAAACACGTAGTGCTTCACGAAGGGTGTTGCGACTAACCCCAAGTTCCTTAGCAAGTTTTTCTTCATTAGGAAGTCGGCTATCGATTAGATATTTTCCTCGGCGGATTTCATCTAAGAGTTCCAAACGGACAAGATCGGAGAGGGATTTTCCGCTTTGTTGAATTTGTCCCATAACGTTCCCCCTCTGCATCTCATTTATTTATTTGGATCATACGGAATACCATCCGCTGCGGGTGGAGTGCTTCTTCCTACTAATCCAGTCAAGGCCAAAATCGTCAGCGCATATGGAAGCATCTGAATAATATTCGAGGGCACTCCACCTCCCTGCAAGACTATACTCAAAGCCATAGCAAATCCAAACAGTAAAGCTGCACCCAGCGAGCCAAACGGAGTCCACTTACCAAAGATCATTGCGGCTAGGGCAATATATCCCCGCCCGCCACTCATATTGACCTCAAAACTATTCAACAGGCCTAAGGCGAGGTAAACCCCTCCTAAGCTAGAAAGCATGCCACCGATAATAACCCCTAAATAACGAAGGCGTAGGACATTAAGCCCTGCTGTATCTGCTGCCTGTGGATTTTCTCCGACCGATCTGATCCGCAATCCTAAATTTGTATGAAAAAGAAAATAATGGGATGTGATTACCAGCATCAGCATTAAATAGACAACAACATTTTGGGAACCTAGGATTGGACCCACAAATGGGATATCACTTATTCCAGGAATAGTTAAGTTGGGAAGGGCTGGTGTTTCACGGGGTGTGCCGCCATATCCGAAAATCTCATTTAACATAAATGCTGTCAGACCAGCCGCAAAAATGTTCACACCCATTCCTACAATCACTTGATCCGCTCCGAGGTTCACCGTCACGTAAGCAAAAAGCGTTGAGATAAGAGCTCCCATTAATATAGCCCCAAGCAAGCCTAGCCAAGCGTTATGTGTATAATAGGAAAACAAAACACCGAAGAAGGCTCCGATAAGCATAATTCCTTCCATGGCTATGTTTACAACGCCACTACGCTCAGAAAAGGTTCCTCCCAGCGCAGGGAGAGCAATCGGAGTGGCCATAGCCAACGTTGCCGCCCACAGATCAGGTCTCGTCAATGCATCCCAAAGCATAATCTTTTAAGCCTCCTTGCCCGACGCTAGGGTTTGGCGTTTGCGCCAGCGTTTTTGAATCTGCACAATATCTTTTGTTGCGACTAAGAAGATAATGATCCCAGAAATGACTGCGGTCAGATGAGCCGGAACTCCAGAGACCAATTGCATGGATTGACCACCCGTAGACAAAGCCGCAAAGAAGATCGAAGCAAGAATCACGCCAAACGGATTATTGTTAGCGAGTAAGGCAACCACAATGGCCGTAAATCCATAGCCCGATGAGAAGCTATCATAAAGTCGATGCTGTACACCCAGCATTTGGACAGCACCCGCTAAACCAGCTAACATTCCGCTAATAAATAAGGCTAAGACCAAATGAAACGGAACATTGATTCCGGCATAGTTCGCAGCCCGTGAATTCAGGCCAACCGCCCTTAATCGATAGCCCAAGGTTGTCTTATAGAGCAACCAATAAACTATAATACATGCTACCACTGCAATGGCGAGACCCCAGGACAGTTGCGTCCGCTCCACGATCTTACCTAACGTCGCGGATGGAAGAATCACCGGGGATTGTGGGGTGAAGCCCGTCTGCATCATCGGCCCATTTTCAAGCATATAGTGGCTCAAAAAGATAGCAATGTAACTCATCATCATGGTAGTGATCACTTCGTGGGCACCCACAAAAGCCTTAGCCAACCCAGGGACAATTCCAGCCCAAAGCCCGGCCGCCAGCATGGCAACAATAATAGACAAAGAGATATGCAAGATAGGGGGAAGCCCATGCACGGAATAGCCTATCCATACAGCTGCCATACTTCCGATCCAATATTGACCCTCTGCTCCAATGTTAAACAATCCAGCCTTAAAAGCTATGGCAACACCTAAGCCCGAGAGGATTAAGGGAATAGCGTTGGCCATCGTGTTCGACAAATTTACAGTAGAGCCAAACGCTCCAGAAAAGAGAGCCCCATAAGCCGTCAGTGGGTTATGACCGGTCATGAGCATAACAACTGCACCGATCAGGACCGCAATGACGATCGCTACAAAAGGGGTAACCAATCCTTCTATCGTCTTTTGCATGTTTTACCCCTCCTTCTCTAAGTTTACACCAGTCATGAGTAACCCGAGCTGTTCACGTGTGACTTGTCCACTCGGCAGGATCGCCATCAGTCGGCCAGCATGAATCACACCAATCCGGTCTGATAAAGACATAATCTCATCTAATTCCAAAGAAACCAAGAGTACAGCCTTCCCACCTTGACGTAACTCTAAGAGTTTGTTATGAATAAACTGAATCGCACCGACATCTAAACCTCTGGTCGGTTGCGCCGCAATTAATAATTCAGGATTACGGGAAACTTCGCGGGCCAAAATAACTTTTTGTTGGTTTCCACCGGAAAGATTTCGTGCTAGGGCGTGAATCCGCCGTGGCCTAACGTCAAATGCTTCTGATAATCGTGTAGCGAAATCCTCGATGGGCTTCTTTTTCATTTGGCCTATACTAGCAAACGGTGCTTTAAAGAAGTCACGGAGTATGAAGTTTTCCGTCAGCTCAAAATCCATAACGAGGCCATCTAATTGACGGTCTTGAGGAATATAGGCAATCCCTGCTTTGGTTCTGCCTCGTACCGAAGAGGACGTAATGTCACCCCCTAAAAAGCGGATACGCCCACTTTTACAAGGCATAAGCCCTGTAATCGCTTCCACAAGTTCAAATTGTCCGTTACCATCAATCCCTGCAAGTCCAAAGATTTCTCCACGGTGAACTTGGAAGCTTACCCCTTTGACCTTCTCGTTACGGCCCGACGAGACGACTATGTCTTCGACCTCCAAAATCGGTTCTCCGGGCAATTGGGGTGGCTTAGACACTTGAAGGACAACTTCACGGCCAACCATCAAATTGGCAAGCTCCTGAGGAGTCGTAGACTTCGTTTCGACGGTATTTACCGTCTTTCCCGCTCGCATAACTGTGACTCGATCTGAAATACGCTTCACTTCGTCAAGCTTATGGCTGATGAAAATAATCGGAATCCCCTGTGACCGAAGACGTTCCATGACTTGGATTAATTCTTCCACCTCTTGAGGAGTAAGCATAGCCGTCGGCTCATCCAAAATGAGCAACTTAGCCTTACGATAAAAGACTTTTAAGATTTCAACACGCTGTTGAAGTCCGACGGTAAGATCCCCTACTTTGGCCTCAGGATTAATATCCATATGACACTGCTTGGCAAGTTGGCGAACAATCTCTACATTTTCCTTGCGTCGATAATGAATTCTACCCGGTTCCCCACCTAGAACAACATTTTCTGCAACTGTTAAAGCCGGGATTAACATGAAGTGCTGATGCACCATTCCAATCCCAGCTTCAATGGCCTGGCGGGGACTTGCGAAGTTTAGCTCCTGGTCATAAAGTCGAATACTCCCAGAATCCGGTTTATAAAGTCCATAGATGACTTTCATGAGCGTGGATTTACCTGCGCCATTCTCCCCTAAAATCGCATGAATTTCCCCTTCGCGTACATCAAAATTCACGTGATCATTGGCGATAACTCCCGGAAACGATTTCGTAATGTCTCTAACTTCTAAACTGGTATGCATAGTCCCCTCCATTAGAAAGGGATTGCTCATAAGGATATGAAGCAATCCGCTTGTCATTTCGTCCATCTACCAAACTTTCAAGCTCTTATTTAAAGCCTGCAGGCATTTCGTTAGAAACTTTGATTTTTCCATCTTTGATCTGTTTCGCAGCATCGTTAACCTTGTCAACAACATCTTTGGGCACTACCTTAATCGGTGTAGCAAAACTAACTCCGTTATTACTCAAATCAAAGAACACGTTTCCGCTTTTGAACTTGTCATCCATAACGCCTTTAATGATATCAAAGGTGGCCACATCCATGCCCTTTAAGGCACTGGTGATAACATTTTCTGGAGCTAAGTAGTTTTGATCTGCATCCACTCCGATAGCATAGACTTTCTTTTCTTTGGCCGCGTCAATAACGCCCGTTCCAGTTCCACCAGCTATTGGGAAGACAATATCAGCACCAGTTGCAATTTGCGAAAGTGCCGTTTGTTTACCGAGAGCCGGATCGTCAAACTTACCCGTGTATTTTAAGTTAATTTTAATATCGGGGTTAACACTCTTGGCACCTTGGATAAATCCTGCGATGTAATCGTTTACTGGGGGAATCGCCATGCCCCCGACAAGACCCACTGTGTTTTTACCCAAAGCATTCGGGATTCCTGGAGCTTGTTCGAGTAAGCCAGCCATCACACCGACTAAGTATCCGCATTGTTCGGTTTTAAACATTGCTGAAGCGACGTTTGGACGATCCGTAATGGATGAGTCAATAATCATAAATTTAGTATCAGGATAATCTTTAGCAACCTTCTCCACAGCGTCATGCATTAAAAAGCCGACAGCAATGACTAGGTTGTATTTATCTTGGGCAAAACGGCTGAGGTTGGTTTCATAATCTGTCATTTGTTTAGACTCTACAACACTCTTTGTAACTCCAAGGTCTTTTACAGCCTTTTCTAACCCTTTATTCGCTAGGAAGTTAAAGCTATGGTCATTAAGTCCACCCACGTCCGTTACCAAGCCAACTTTGAATTCTTTTTTAGCAGGTTCGGTTGCCTTAGGAGTCGGTGTTGTGTTACCACATCCTACAAGTGCAACGGCCAAAATAAGCACAATGACTAAGCTACCAATAAACCTTGTTTTTCTCATAATTTTATTTTCCCCCCATTAATTAAATATATTTAGTACTATGTTCATTTCAAAAAGATTGACCTTATTCTCACCCCCATTCAGTTGTAGGACGTCGAACAACTAGTTAATTCCAGTTTATCAAGTATTGAGACAATATACAAGATTTTTATATTATTCTTAGAGGCTTCCCGTTCCTAGTTAATAATATTCTTTTTCAGGAAATTAATAACTGTAAAATGCTTTATAAACAAAGCGAAACAGGCAGCGTACGTTCCACTGCCTGTTTCATCCACCTTGTCCACTATCCCCTTGGAAGGTTCCCCAACCTTCCATATACAATTTTACATGATCCCTGTTCCCTTCGCAAGTATTTGTATCGTTATGTAACAAGTTTTGTACTGAAGACCTATGTAGTGAGGAAAACCATTATCCTCCATTAGAATTGATTATTGATTAAACTTGCCGAGAATCCCTATCTGTATTATTATAGTATAAAAATTATTTCTACAAGATCAATACTCAGCGTGCTCTGTATGTCCATACATGTGACTAGGAGAGGTTCTGACTCGTCCCTAATATGATCGAACAGACCTTTTTATACTAGTCAGAAAGTATAACTTGCGTTATATACTTTCTGGAAGCATAAGTGCAACTAAGGCGGTCGCCTGCGCCAAAGCTTGTCGCCAGCCAAGTTTTCTTACGAAAATGAATCTACGCGCTGTCATTTCAAACTGTTATTTCAGTGAACATTAAAACCCTCAAAACCCTCTAAATCTTTGTTTCCAAATCACCTACCCCTAAAAAGACAATAACATGCCCGAGAACACTGTTATAGCTACGAACGGAGTTTATGATGCTTTAACTATTTGGTATCCTTTTGATTCTAGGACTTTAATCAACCGTTGTTCTTTCTTCTTCTCCTGATTTTCGATAAACTGTGAACCAAGTTCTTGATATGGGGTTTTAGTTTGTAAAATTTGATA
>LADV01000229.1 GCA_000961805.1 Peptococcaceae bacterium BRH_c23
CAGACCGGGGCAGTGTACAGGGATGTACACTGCCGCCAATGCGCCAGGGATGGCGCTTTTGGCACGATAGTCTCCAGTGGAGAGTATCGCCGAAGGATGAACCCCGCTCCCCATAGTAGGAGCTTAAACGGTTAGTTTGCTCTGCGTCGTAAGCACCGAGCGCTGTGTGACACAAGTCCCCCTACAAATACTCCGGCCCAAACGCCTCAGGCAATAACGCCTTCAAACTAGTCACCTTCGTTTCACCCTGTCCATTAATTAAGTAAACCAGGCAATCCTCAGCGAACTCCCGAATCACTTGCCGACAAGCACCACACGGGGACGGAAATACGTCAGTCGGAACAGCAATCGCAATTCCTTTCAACTTCCGCTCTCCCCGAGCTACGGCTTGAAAAATTGCATTTCGTTCTGCGCAAACCGTTAAACCATAACTGGCGTTCTCCACGTTACAACCACTATATATTTCTCCAGAGGAAAAAAGTGCCGCCGCACCAACTGGGTAATGAGAATACGGTACATAGGCCTGTCCGTATGCAGCTTGTGCCCGATTACTAAGTTCTTTCGTAAGCTCTGGATCGAGCATTTACGCATACAACTCCTTTTCTAAAAAACCTTGCCCACAGAGCGATACAATAAGGGAGCAAAGACAATTAGTCCAATTATGATAGCCTGAATCGAAGTCACTAAAACCGCTCCTGACGCCACATCTTTTGCCATTCCCGCAAGAGGGTGAAAGTTTGGTTGCACCATATCTACAACAATTTCAACCGCAGAATTCATCACTTCTGCACCGATCACGCTGCCAATCGCTAAAACAAGAATTAGCCATTCAAAACGTGAAACCTTAGCCCACCAAGCAACGCTCAAAACAAGAATTCCAGCGAAAACATGAAACTGCATGTGTCCTTGAGTTTTCAAAGTATATAGCATTCCTCGCCAAGCTTGATTGAGACTGCGCCAAAATCCTGGTTTCAGATATCTTCCCATATGCCCCTCCGTTTTCGGTCTGATTATAAAGAAACCTGGCTGGCACCCGAAGACACTGTCTTCGCACGTGTTAACCTTCTTGAAAGCGCTGCCATGACTCGAACAAGGATGTTTGAGGTTATCGTTATACTCTCTCTAACCCCAGTTTAGTCATTACCTCTTCTTCTTTGTTGCGCATTTTTAGCTTATCGTCCTCTTCTTCGTGATCATACCCTAATAAATGAAGCGTTCCATGGACCGCTAAGTAAACAATTTCCCGTTCAAAGGAATGCCCATACTCCTCTGCCTGCTCCCTTGCCCGTTCAACAGAAATAACGATATCCCCCAGCATTTCGTCTTCAAACTCGAAATCCGGTTCCTCATCCATTTCCTCTTGCAAGGCAAAAGAAAGAACATCCGTCGGGCGATCCACTCCTCGATACTCAAGATTTAAAGCATGTATGCGCTGATCATCAACCAGCATTAAGCTCACTTCCGCCTCAGACCGCCCACCAGACAAGTGGATAGTCTCAGTAATAGCGTTATTTAGCAGCGTGGTGAGAGCATCCTGCCGTTCCGGCAAAATAGACTCCTCTTCCCAAGAGATATCTAAAATCACGTACTTCAGGCAAACCCACTCCCAACATGAAATAGAAGTGTTTTACCCTTCCCCCCTTCAGAAATTGAGCATACTTTTTAAGTAGCTCTTGTCAAGAGCCTAAGAATTATCCTTAATTGGCTTATGATTCACTCGAGGAATCTTAGTTTCAAGAGACCCCTCGCGACTCTCAAGCAGTTTCTCCTTTGGTAAAGCAATACCATCCTCTTGATTAACATCTACCAGGGTTTTCTTATTCAAACCCGCGTCTCGTGTACTTGGCATCTCCGGATATTCAATGCGGGAGTGGAAAATTCCACTTAAGACACGGACAAAAGCCATAGCGATCCGATCTAAATCTTGAAACGTTAAATCACATTGATCCAACTGTCCGTCATTCAGCTTGTCCTTAATAAGCTTGCGGACTAGCCCTTCAACACGCCCCGGCGTAGGTTGTCTCATAGAACGCACTGCCGCTTCCACACTGTCGGCCAAAGCAACCAGCGCGGCCTCTTTGTTCTGAGGCTTTGGCCCTTCGTAATGGAAAGACTCCTCAGGCACATTTTCCTGACTCTCAAGGGCCTTATGATAAAAGAAACTGACCAGACTGTCTCCATGATGCTGGGAGATAATGTCTTGGATTTGCGTTGGGAGTTTATAATCCTTCGCTAACTCCAAGCCATCTTTAACATGTGAAGTAATGATCAGAGAGCTTAGAGTCGGAGCTATTTTATCGTGTGGATTTTCCTGGGTAAACTGATTTTCGATGAAAAAGTACGGGCGTTTTAACTTGCCAATATCGTGATACATGGAGCCTACTCTTACCAAGGTCGCATCCGCATGAACTGCTTCTGCTGCGGCTTCCGCTAAATTTCCCACTAAAATGCTATGATGGTATGTACCCGGTGCCTCCATTAGCAAGCGCTTAAGTAACGGGCGATTGGGGTTCGATAATTCTAAAAGCCGTACGGAAGAAGTGATACGAAATCCCGATTCGAACCAGTGCAAAGCCCCCACCGTTAAAAACGATGACGCCAATCCATTGACAATCCCCAGAATCAGCCCAACCGCCCAAACCGTCAAGCGCATATCTGAGCTAAAAGCAACCCCACTAATCACCAAGACATTGACCGCGGACACAAATATCCCAGCCCGCGCCAAATCCGAACGCTGACTCAAATGGGACACACTATAAACTCCTACAATCCCACCAAAAAGAGCCACTAAACCCGCTTGCAAGCCAAAGGCAGTCGAAAGTGAGGGGTCCACTAAGACAGCCACAAACACCGCTAAGACAACGGAAACCAACATAGCGATATCCACACCAATAAGAATTGCTACGGACATCGTCGCCCAGGCCACCGGAATGAGCATGCCTGACAAATTATTATAATCAGGCCCTAGATTTAAGGCAATCACTCCACGTCCAATAGCCAAAACCATCGTCATCGTCAGCCCTATAAGAACAATTCGATTGGTCAGGCGGAAGATATCCCGTTTATACTGTAACAAATAAACCAAAATCGTTCCCATTCCTGCGAGAACAATCAAGGCAATTCCAAATGTTGCTTTCCACGTATTATGGCTATTAATTAAGCCATACTCGACCAAGACCTGGTAATCTGTTTCGTCAACAATCTCGCCCACTCCAACGATTTTTTGGTTGGCCTTGTAACGCAGCACATCCTTTTTCACAAGACTTTTTGCAGCTGTTCGCAAAGCTTCTGTCGTAATATCGTCTACGATCAGAGTGGGTTGCGTAATTTCCTGTTCTAAGAAGACCTTTAATAACGTTTTGACATGCTCATTTAAACCCGACTGATTAAGATCCGTTTTAGTTTTTTCAAGAAACCCATCTAACTCCGCGTAGGTCCTAGTTCCAGAATCCAAATTGCGCGCTCTGCTAAAGATAATGTCTCTACTGACCTGTTCATCCGCATTCAAATCATCCAGACTTATCTTCACTAAGGACGTCAATACTCCCTCCGGTAAATCCTTAAAAGGCTGGGTTTGCTTCAGTTGATTAATACGTACACGATCATCCTTCGAACTCGACTGCACATCACGCAACGTGGTAAATGTTTTCCCTAAATCCTTTGTCAATAAATTCAAATATTCCTCATCGGGTTTGTAAACCGGTTGAACAGCTTTCTCAGCTTTATCCAAGTTTTGAGCATATCCTTGGATATCTTCAATGTCCTTATTCCACGGAGCCGTGATGAGTTGTGGACTGGGTTCCCCTAATTCTAATTGAAGGGTCGAGACAAAAATATTGGAGGTTAGCAGAACGACAAACAACAGAAAATACATCACCCCGACAATGACACGAAGCCATGTGGTGTGATGTTTAAACAAATCCATACCTCGAGATAACCCCTCCCACATTGTTCTAAATATTCTAATCTTCATGCCATCATCCTTACTTCTATATACCATACAAAGTTCAAATGCTTACGTGATCTAAATAACCCTCCGTACCCCTTATGAATTGGCGTAAACTGCCAAATCTTCATAAGTTTCCACCTCTACCCTAACACGCACTAGATCGGAATTGTTGGTAAGAACCTTAACGGTTTCTCGCACGATGGGAATCTTAGTTGCTACTTTCTTCTGAACTTCAGCCCTGGCAGCTTGTTCAGCCAGTTGAAGGGCTTCCGTGCCAGTACGCTCAAGATGCACTTCACGAAGTTCGACATACTTTATCTTAATACCTTCGACAGGAAAGCGCCAATTCCTCCACGGTTTTAGGGAAAGGCTTACTACTTCTTTACGTCCTTGCTCAAAAGGCGAATTCTGCGTTGTTACCATTATGACGCGTGAACCAAATTTTATACCCCACCCTGTGGCAATTCTCCCACTTTCCTCCACTTTGTCTTCTACCAAGGGGATCGTGGTTTCGGCACTGTACCAGACTCGCGCACGGACAAACCCTCTAGCTACTGAAGCTGGTTGAGTCTGTTGGGCATTGTTTAAGTTATCCGCATTGGGCTTCAGAATTAATACTTGCCCGGCTCGCACAGTTTCTCCTTCGTGTACCTGAGGAGTTCCTTCAATCACCATGATCTCCTTTACAACCCCCGCATGATTAGCAACTAGATTACCTGCTTCTCCAGGAATGGACGGGCGGATTTTTTCCGAAATCTTTATTTTAATAGTCGTACCCTGACGTTCTATCCCTACCCAAGCGGCATCTGGCAATTCTTCCTGAAGCACCTTAGCAATACCATTTAAATCCAGCTTCTTGGAAAACACCCATGTTTTAAGCCCAAGTTTCTCAGCACGTGCTAAAACGTCAGGTGACAATAAGTTTCGATTTCCCGTCACCGAAATTGAAAGTACAAGCTGCGACATTACGCTTAACACCAAGGCAATCATGATAATTCCTACTAAGAGTCCCTTTCTCCGCCACCAACGCGCGGCAACAAAAGGCCAACCATATTTGGCCACAATATGTACCCTTGTATGGGTTAATCGAGCTGCCTTGCGCAAACGTCGAAAATCTGCCAGCTTAATCTGTGCTCGCATTCCCCGATCAGATCTTTGCGTGTGATATAAAATTACACCGTCTTTTAAGGCTTGATTAATGAAACGTGCCAACTGCTCTCCCCTTGCCAAGAAAAGAACTCGGCCATACCAGAACGTCCGTATCCAATCAAACATTACTTTATCTCTCCCCCCCAAACGATAAGGAAGAAAGTTCCCCTTCAATCCGCAGTTCAGTAGCTAATATCACTTTGAGCACTAGTCCTTTTCCTCTAAAAAAGAGATCTCCTTTAGCTGTTTCCAAACGAATTTCTTCCTCAGAAAAGTTAACAATGCTGAAATAATTTTCGACTAGGATTTGCTCCCGACCAGTTATGGTAATTTTAGGACCTTCTCCCGCCACATCCGGTGGAAAATCCAAAACGTCGCCCACACTTGTTTGAATTTTTTTAAACAAAAATAGCCCCCTCCTTCTATGAATAGTTATGAAGGAAAGAGCAAGAATAGTCCAAGCCTAACATAAAAAAGGCCAGTTACAATAAACCCTGTAACCGGCCTTTTTTATAAACTACTAATAAGTTATGCCCCGAGGATTTCCCGTACAATCTGATTGACAAGTTTGCCATCTGCACGGCCTTTCGTCTTAGGTGTTAATTGACCCATGACTTTCCCGAGGTCTTTAGGACCCGAAGCCCCTATTGTGGTAACTGTCTCTTGAACAAGCTGGCGAATTTCCCCTTCGGAAAGCTGTTGAGGAAGGTAATCCATCAGAACGACCATTTCTTCCTCCAGAGCCTTTACCTTATCGGGGCGATCCGCTTGTCCAAAAACCTCAAGCGCATCCCGACGCAGCTTCATTTCGCGTGCTAATACTTCGATGACTTGATCATCGTTAAATTCAATTCTCTTATCGATCTCAGCATTCTTTATAGCAGCCCTAGCCATTCGAATGACGGAAAGTCTTACCTTCCCCTCCTCTTTGGCCTTCATGGCAACCTTCATATCCTCAACGAGGCGATCTTTTAGGGTCAATTCGAGACACTCCTTACTTGAACTTGCGTTTACGTGCAGCTTCAGACTTCTTCTTTCTCTTCACACTTGGCTTTTCATATGCCTCATGCTTACGAGCTTCTGCACTAACCCCTGCCTTTTGACAAGTACGCTTGAACCGGCGGAGTGCGGCATCAAGGGATTCGTTTTTACCAACTTTGACTTCACTCATTGTCTTATCCCTCCCTCCACTGGATCATCACAAATATACTTTATTATTATACTGGATTAAGTAGGTTGCGTCAAGTTGACTTTGCCTGTCATGGTCAGTAAGACTGATCTTCAAAGTCATTTTTACTTAGCGTTCATCCAACATTATCCAATTGCAGCGTTGAGAGCCTGCCCCCCGAGCAAATGAACATGCAGGTGTCCCACGACTTGCCCCCCGTCTGTTCCATTATTAGTGACCACTCTATAACCGGTCTCTGCTACTCCGAATTCCTTTGCTAACCGAGGAATTACCCCGAAAAGGTGTCCCAATAGCTGCTCGTGCTCAGAAGTAACATCATTAAGATTCCGCAAATGGATTTTCGGAATTATCACCAAATGCACAGGGGCTAAGGGTTGGATATCTTTGAAAGCAAGGATCTCGTCGTCTTCATAGGCGATTTCGCTAGGAATATCACGACGGGCAATTTTACAAAAGATACAATCCGACATCGGCATTTTTATTTCCTCCCTTGTAAGATAGATATAGGGTCGATGGTTCAAAACCAACCCGAACGTTCCTTGATAACTTACTCCTTATTGTTCAGATGAATTAGTTGACACGTTGGACCTCAATCAGTAAATATCGTGCTATAATCACTTTTGGCAGAGAGATAGATGTGCGTTCCTCCTGGATCCCTCTTTTTGAGGCTTATCCGTAAAATAGCGTGTCACTCCACAAGAATGATTCGATGTTTAGCTGGTTGGGTCACTA
>LADV01000035.1 GCA_000961805.1 Peptococcaceae bacterium BRH_c23
TAAATCTTCAGGACGATTGCGTAATGGTGGTATCTTAATAGGTATGACATTAATTCGATAATATAAATCTTCGCGGAACTCTCCACTTTCGACCATTTCTGCTAAATCTCTGTTTGTCGCACAAACCAAACGAAAATCAACTTTATGACTGACGGTCCCCCCTACTCGGCGAACTTCATTATTATCTAAAACTCTTAATAATTTTGCTTGTAGCGACAATGGCATTTCTGAAATCTCATCTAGAAACAAGGTCCCTTCGTGAGCTATTTCTAAAACTCCTACTTTCCCACTAGTATTAGCCCCAGTAAACGACCCCTTCTCATATCCAAACAGCTCCGATTCGAACAGTGTTTCAGGAATAGCAGCACAGTTCACTATAATAAAAGGTCCTTTCTCTCGATTGCTATTTAGATGAATATATTTAGACAAAACTTCCTTTCCTGTTCCCGTTTCTCCTAAGAGCAAGATTGAACTATCCGTTTTAGCAATGTCGTAACATGTTTTAAATATTTTCCTCATCTCAATACTCTCAGCCACTACCTGCTCGTTACTGATTTTTTGAAGTCTCAAATATTCTATTTCTCTCTTCAACCTTTTCACTTTATCTTTCTTTTCTTGGGTATTTAAATTATCGATTATCTCTTGAGGTCGACCGCCGGTCACCACAAAGGTTATTTCACCCGAATCATCTATAATAGGAGTACTTGTCGAAACCATTTTAAAACCAGCTTTTGTCGTCAAAACCCCCGTGATCTTCTTTTTTTCTTTCATTGCTTGTAAGGCATACGACCTATTATAATAACCTCTCTCAACTAAGTCTTTTAAATTTGATTTTAAGAGTTCTTCTAGAGAAAGCCCAAGTGTCATTGCAGTAAACGAAGTTGAAATAACGACATTCCCTTCCTTATCTGTAACAAATACAGTCGTTGGAAGACTTTCTAAAATATTTCTAATATTCTCCCTGTCAAAAATATCAACTCTTTCGCTCGTTACATTTTCCATGGAGTTGTCATAGGATTTACTTTTTCCCTTCATATCCTACACTCCTTCTTCTTATCAAAGCAAGTTTTTCATCTCTGCTTGACTTATTGCTCTCGCAGCCAAGCTTCTTATACGTCCCATAATAAGTTATCCCAAACTCCATGGACTCGTTAGGTATTTCCTTACTGTCGCAAAATTTCCACTTTTCTAATATTGTATATGTCCAAGTGCAAAAAGTCTATTATTAAAACCTTTTTCAATGCTGGTTGACATTTTAAAAACTCCCGATGCCTGAAATCGTTTAATTGTTTTTTGACCACCATTTGATTGACGACATAGCGCTTGTCGTATAAAATTAACTTATTCTCAGTTTGAATATTAAAAATGTTCTAACTATAAATGATTACATAGCTTTTCCCGAGATCATTGCTATGTACTCATTTATAGTAGATGCAAAACTCGCAAACCTGAGTCGCGGAGTTAGCATTTCAGGCTTAAATATATATCTATAGAAATGCAAGGAGATGCAGTAATGAACATAGAAACTTGTGTTGCGATTGCCCCCTACTTAAAAGACTGGTACGAACAAGAGGTTTCAGTTATAATAATTGACCTAGAAAAAGTCTTATATGTTCATAAAACTAAAGAAACGGAAAAAATGCCTCTTACCGTCGGACTGCCCCTCGAACAAATCGAGAAAACGATCTCAGTTAGAGCTTTACGGGCGGGTAAGCGTATGGTGGCCCGGCAGGACAAAAACGCTTTTGGTATTCCATATATTGCGGCAGCCAATCCAGTTTTTGATAAGGGTGAAATCGTGGGTGTTATAACTATTGTTATATCGACACAGAAAAATGATTTATTGATCAATACGGGTGAGGAGATCCTAGCATCGATTGAGGAAATTTCGGCAAGTTTAGAAAGCTTGTCTAGAGGTGGTCAACAATTGGCGGCAACCTCTCGCCTAATGGAGACGGATGCCACTCAAGCTAATAAAGATTTAGATCGGATTACTGGAATTACCAAGACCATTAAGCAAATTTCAGTTCAGAGCAACATTCTTGGTATTAATGCTTCCATCGAGGCAGCCCGGGCTGGAGAATTGGGAAGTGGCTTTGCTGTGGTGGCTGGCGAAGTGCGAAAGCTAGCTGAAGGAACAAAGGATTCTGTAGTGAACATTGAAGCTAGCGTGCATGCGATCTTGGCTTCGGTGGGCACAATGTTGGAAGCAGTAGTACAGTTAGCTGAAGTTACTGAAACACAAGCTAATGGACTAGGCCAAATGCAAGGGGCTATAAGACAGGTTGCACAGGCGGCAGACAAGCTTGTGCAAATTGGTAAGGCTTTATAGGTTATATGTTCAATATAGAACTCAGTTGATTCATCTAATAAATAACAAACGTAAGCCACCGCGCTCAAGCGGTGGCTTTTTAATCCTGTACCGACGTAATCATTAATGATTAATGGTCTTCTAAACAAACTCTTTAGGCATTGAAGTTCTGTTAACTGCCCATGCGCTGTATATTCACCGCAATACCCTCGTTCACAGGGTTAATAAGATTGAGAAGATTATCTCGGCAGACTTGGATGACCCCGAGACACGTTTGCATATCCTTATATCTTATAAGCTTTTAGAAGGATGATTTAATTACCCTACTACCTCTTCAACCCCCGCTCCTTCTGTACGATTTCACACGCCACTTGATGAGCTTTTTTGCGAATCTCCTCTGTATCCTGGGTAAGAAGTTGTCCCTTTCGGACAACCACCTTCCCGTTGACGATTGTGGTATCCACTAAGCTCTGGTTCCCGCAGCAGACTATCGAAACCAGGGGATCGTGGGAGCCTGCGTAGGCTACATCTTGTAAATCCATTAAAATGATATCCGCCGCTTTGCCTGCTTCCAGACGCCCAGTATCAGGACGACCTAGGACATCCGCCCCTCCACGCGTCGCACACTTCAAAGTCTCATAAGCTGAAAGACCTTCCTCTTTATAGCGCAGATGGTTTAATAGATAAGCCCTGCGAACTTCTTCCCACATATTAGAGCCGTCATTACTAGCACTACCATCTACGGCAATTCCTAGTTTGGCACCTGCTTTAACCAAATCTGAGGTTGGGCAAATTCCGCTTCCGAGTTTCATATTCGAACTCGGACAATGGGCAACCCCGGATCCACTCTGGGCCAGAAGAGCAATTTCTCGCTCATTAAGATGAATCCCATGGGCAAACCAAACATCCGGTCCTATCCAACCTACGTCTTCCATCAATTCAACTGGACGCCGTCCATAGCGTTCTAAACAAAACTTCTCTTCATCGAGGGTTTCTGCTAAATGAGTATGTAACATGACCCCTTTTTCTCTGGCCAAAATTTGGGACTGCCGCATCAAATCTAGGCTTACTGAGAACGGGGAACAAGGTGCCAACGCCAAGCGAGTCATCGCCAAAGGATTGGGATCATGATAAGCCTCAATCAGACGTTGTGAATCCTTGAGTATGGTCTCTGGGTCTTGAACCACCTCATCAGGGGGTAAACCTCCTTCACTTTTTCCCAAGGACATGGAACCACGGGTAGCGTGAAAGCGAATTCCGATCTCGCGAGCCGCTGTGATTTGGGTATCGATGAAGGTGCTGGCTTGTCCTTTCGGAAAAACATAATGATGGTCCGTTGTTAAAGTACATCCTGTACGCAGAAGCTCGCTAAAACCTACCATTGCCCCATAATATACAGCGTCTGGGATGATATGACGCCAAAACTCGTAAAGATTAATAAGCCAGTAGAAGAGAGGCATTCCTTGGACCTCCGGAAGTCCGCGAAATAAGGTTTGATAGAGGTGGTGATGAGTATTTACTAACCCCGGAAGCACCACCATTCCCTGAGCATCAATAATTTGAGGTTTTTCTGAAGAGGTTAACTTTAGATTTAAATCTTGCCCTACTGCGATAATTTCCTTCCCATCTATGAGCAGATCTGCATTCTCTAGTATTTCGTCACGATCATTAAAGGTTATTAGGTGTAAAGCATTTTCTATTAAAATTGACATTTAAGTATCCCCTTTCATATTTTTGAAAAAGAGGCAGTAGTTCCTGTGCAAGAACCGCTGCCTCTGTAGTATTTATTACCTATTTTATTGGAAATCCCCTTAATGCATATACTATCTATAGGTAGTGATATATTTAAATGCTTATTTTGCAATACCAGTTTTTTCATTGAACTGTTCAATCAGTTTATCGAGTTCTGGACCCATTTGATGCAACCTGCCCCAGTATTCGTCATAGTCATACCATTGGGCATTTAGATCTTCCACATCATACTCTTGTTGTTCGATCCAAGTGTAGTACTTGAGGTTATGAATACGCTTTTTAGTTTGATAGGTTAACTCTTCCATGCTGTCTGTTCTTACACCCATAACACTTTTGTGATGATCAATGGCAGCATCTGTCGAACTATAGACTTTGCCTCTTTCGGCTTCCATTTCTTGCAATCTCGACTGATACATTTCTGCAGAGTCTGTTAGCACCGTCATAACAATATCATTTTCAGTTAACTCGTAGTATTTCGCGAATTTTATACAAGATAGAATATTTGCAGCACCTGAAATTCCAACCCAAGAAAGCTTCGAGATGACCTCTTCAGAAATCCCTTGTTCTCTCAGATAGTCCTGTCCTGCTGGCTCATTAAAGAGACGGAACATACCCAAACTATCATTGTCATCAATGGCGATTACCATATCCGTATTTCTAACATTATGAACCCAAGGGATATGTTTATCCCCGATCCCTTCAATTCTATGTTCACCAAAACCATTGTTCAATAAGGTTGGGCACTGTAAGGCTTCACCAACGGCAAGTTTAGCATGAGGATACTGATCTTTTATGAAGTCTCCACTTCCAAGTGTGCCAGCAGAACCAGATGTTAAGCATACCCCTGCTACTTTACCCTTTGCCCCAATTTCCGCTTTAATAATATCATTCATAGCATTACCTGTGACTTCATAGTGCCAGAGATTATTACCCAGTTCTCCGAACTGATTGAAGATCACAACATTATCTCGGGTTCTCCGAAGTTCCCAGGTTTTGTCGTAAATTTCCTTGACATTACTTTCGCTGCCGGGTGTAGCAATAACTTCGCCAGCAACTTGTTTCAGCCATTCAAAACGCTCTTTACTCATATTCTCTGGTAAGATAGCAATGGACTTACAACCTAATAAGGCAGAATTATAGGCTCCACCGCGGCAGTAGTTCCCTGTTGAAGGCCAAACTGCCTCATGAAATTTTGGATCAAATTGTCCCGTCACTAAACGGGGAACTAAACAAGCAAAACTTGCTCCAACCTTATGAGCTCCGGTTGGAAAATACTTTCCTGACATTGCGATAATTCTAGCTTTAACCCCTGAAATTTCGAAAGGAATTTCCACATAGTTCGGTAAGGGATTAAATAAGCCGCCCTCTTTAATGGGTTGATTCTTCCAGGATATTCTGAACAAGTTAATGGGGTCAACGTCCCATAACCCAGTTTTCTTTAACTTCTCTTTGACTGATGCAGGTATCTTATTCGGATCTTTCATCTGTGCTAGGGTCGGGATAACAACATTTTTTTCCTTGACACTCTGCACTGTCTTTTTAAGCTGCTCTTCATTAATGGTTAAATCAATCAAGTTTCTCATATTGGACCTCCCTTTATTCGTGGTTCGTGGTTCGATGTTCGTGGTTCGAAATTACGTGTTCATAGTTCATAGTTCATAGTTCATGGTTCGTGGTTCGTGGTTCGAATATCGCATCCCCTTATATCATAACCGACTTTCGCCTCTACATCGTTCTTCACTTCTCGTTCGAACCTCGAACATCGAATATCGAATCACGATTAGCGCCTTCCAACTTGACTAACAGTTCTTTCAGCGAAGGCTCGACTTTGATGGGCTCACCCACAGCTTTAATGGCATTCTGAACATCCTTTAACCCATTACCGGTTACAATAGAAACTACTTTTTCGTCGGCCCCAATGACCCCTTTTTCCACCAGAACCTTAAGCCCGGCGGTTCCAGTCACACCCGCCGGTTCTCCGAAAATACCGCTGGTTCTACCCAGTTCGCGCATGGCATCCAAGATCGCTTCATCGGAGACTGCAACCATCGTGCCACCTGATTCGCGAACAGCATTTAAGGCTTTATCCGGATTGCGCGGCACGCCGACTGCAATACTATCGGCGATTGTATTCTCTTCCTTAGGTTGCCAGGGGCGATTTTCCACGAAGGCATCGACGAGTGGGCAACACCCAGTGGACTGTACTCCGGCAATTTTAGGTAAGCGGTCGATCCACCCAGCACTGTATAGATCCTTAAAGCCTTTCCAGACCCCTGCTATGGTGCAGCCGTCCCCAACGGACAGGATCACCCAGTCAGGCACTTCCCAGTTTAATTGCTCGGCAATCTCTAAGGCGACGGTCTTCTTACCCTCGACAAGATACGGATTAATGGCCGCATTTCGATTATACCAACCAAAGCGATCAATGGCCTCTGCAGAAAGTCTAAAGGTATCTTCATAAGACCCTTGGACACTAATCACCGTGGCTCCAAAGATCAGCAATTGAGCGATCTTCCCTTGGGGTGCTCGGCTCGGCACAAAAATAACGGATTTAATCCCCATGGCCGCAGCACTACCCGCTAAGGATGAAGCGGCATTGCCAGTTGAAGAAGCGGCGACCGTCGGCGCCTTTTCCTCGACTGCTTTAATAACGGCAATGATCGAAGCCCGGTCCTTTAGGGAAGCGGTGGGATTCTGTCCGTCGTCTTTAATATAAAGGTTACTCATCCCTAGACTTTTGCCCAGTCCCTGCGGTTTATAAAGCGGGCTCCAGCCCACTCTCAGATGGGGGCGAGCTGAATCTGGATGAATGGGCAGAAAAGGAAGGTAGCGAAAAATCGAATAATCTTTGGACTGGCTTAGTTGCTCACGTGACGTCAACCGATTAATCTCTTGGTAATCGTAGAGGACATCCATAATGCCACCTTTTTTGCCACAAGTAGGACAAGTATAGGTCCCAGCTTCGGCGGGGACTTCCTTTCCACAATCAATACAGCGGAGTCCTAACACATTCTTCATCAAGATCACCTCAAATTCTATTCCAAACTTCCTGGGCCAATTCCCTGGACCGAGCACCGATAGCTTCTTCATCAATGTCGATCAGCTTTCGGTCAAGCATGCGCACGCGCCCATTGATGACCGTTGTTTCGACAGCCCGTCCTGAGACTCCAAACAGAAGATGTCCGGTCCAATTGTTAGGTCCGATGGGAGTCGGAGGCGTGTAATCGACAACGATAACATCAGCCCATGCTCCTTCTGTCAATTCGCCGAACTTACCGCCAAACAATTCGGAGGCGATTTTAGGATTATTACCATAAAGCATTTGAGGAATTTCACCCCAGGCGACACTGGGATCCGCCGCGGCATGCTTATGAAGTACATTCCCTACTTTGGCGCTTTCAAACATGTCACAAGTATAACCATCCGTTCCAAGTCCCACCTTGACCCCTTGGCTGAGCATTTTAAGAACGGGTGTTACTCCAACAGCATTTCCCATATTGGATTCCGGATTATGAACAACTTGGGTTTGAGAATTATTAAGAATTTCGATCTCGTGATCATCAATATGTACACAGTGTACTGCAATAGTCTTGGGTCCCAAAATCTTGAACTTATCTAAGCGCTCGACCACCCGCATTCCGTATTTGGCAAGACTGTCTTCTAAGTCCTCAATTCCTTCGGCAACATGTACGTGAAATCCTGCACCCAGACGATTGGCTTCTTCACTGCACTGAGTCAGGGTTTGATCGGATAAGGTCAAAGAAGCGTGAAGTCCGAACATACCTGCTACCATTTCATCCGGTTGAGCCTGACAAGCTTTGATGAAGTCAACGTTCTCTTGGATTCCTTCTTGGGCAATTTTTTCCCCATCCCGATCTGAGACCTCATAACAAAAGGCCGCCCGAACCCCCATCTCTTTGGCTGCCTTAGCAAGCGTGGATAAGCTCCCCGTAATAGCCATGGGGCTGGCATGGTGATCAATAATTGTGGTCGTTCCTGTTTTGATACACTCGATCAAAGGAGTCAGACCACTGTAATAGACATCATCAAGGGTCAGTAATTTATCGAGTTTCCACCAAAGTCCTTCAAGGATATCTCCAAAGCTTTTTGGAGCTTTACTCTTGGAATCCATGCCACGCGCAAACGTACTGTAAAGATGCATATGGGTATTGACCATCCCTGGCATGATCAGCTTTCCATGAGCATCAATAAACTCTACATCCGGGTACCGGGCCTTTAAATCTTGGGTTGACCCAATTTCCAGGATCTTTTTGTCTTGAATTAGCACACCACCCTTGGGAATAACTTGATTCCGCTCGCCCAAAGTTAAGACCGTACCATTACCGATTAACAGCAATACAATCACCCTCTCTTAATTATTTTTCCCAAGACCCTCACTCTACCCAGATCGTTGTCTCCACCTAAAGAATAATGGGTCTGACTAACGAAATTGCCTTTGAAGAACACATCGCTCGACATAGTCCACACCCTATACACTTACTTATTTCAACCTGTGGACGACCCTTGATCAGAACTATAGCATCATGTCCACCTGTTCGACAAGCTGTATAGCAGACTCCGCAACCATCACAGACCTCGGACTGAATGCGGGAGACTACTTGAATGCCCCTCGGGAGTTGGGAATGCTCCACTAAATAAGGCAAAGACCTTCCAATCAGGTCGGTTAAACTTTGAAAACCCTTTTCCTCCATAAAACCTTCTAAACCACGCAATAAATCACCGATGATCCCTACGCCAAAACGCAATACCGCGGTGCATATTTGCAAGGTGCTAGCCCCAAGAAGGAGGAATTCTGCGCCATCTTGCCAAGTAGTTATTCCACCACTCGCTGTAATATCAATATCCACTTGTTGGGCAATTTCCGCCGTACAACGCAAGGCAATGGGTTTCAAGGCCGATCCAGAAAGCCCTCCATAGGTCGATAAGCCAGCTACATTTGGATAAGGAATCAGGGTATCTAAGTTGACACCAGTAATACATTTTATCGTATTTATTGCACTAACTCCATCTGCACCACCACGTCTAACCGCCTTAGCCGTAGCAATAATATCGGAATCTTGTGCAGATAATTTAATGACTACAGGAACATTTCCCACGACTTCTTTCACCCAGCGAGCGATCGGTTCCGTCCCCTCAGGCTCTTGAACTTTCGTACATAGCCCCCACTCAGTTCCATGAGGGTGCCAAATACTACACTCAATTATGTCTGCTCCAGCGTCTACAAACCGCCTAGCCAACGATTGCCAGTCTTCTTTCGTGGAGGCCATAATACTGGGAATGACGATTTTATTCGGGAAACGTGTTTTTAAAGTACGCACATTTTGTTCAATCACTTCGACGGAATGTTCAGAAACGAGGTCGATGTTTTGCAGACCTATAAATTCGCCTGCTTGCTCAAGGCGAGTAACCAATGGAAAAACTCGACTTACAATTCTAGAATCGACTGCAACGGTCTTTAAGACTGCTCCAGCCCAGCCGGCTTCAAAAGCCTGTATTAAGAGACCGAGGTGATCTGTACTAGGTGAAGGAGCCAAAATAAAGGGGTTTTCAAATCTGATTCCGCAAAAATCAACGGATAAATCGACTGTCACTTCCTATAACCCCTTTTAAAATACTGATTTTAAAACTAAATTACGATGCTTGGTGACTGAGTGGGGGTCTTATCCTCCTCACTCCATTAAATCGGCCAAATTCATCTCCCACCTTCGAGTGAAAGATGAATTATGGCTCTTGATTAACCTATGGAGAAGGTGGGAAAGAAATCTCTCCCACCGCCGATTAATTACTCTCGAATTCCGGCATGAGCCTTTAGTTCATCTAAATCTCCTGCGCCTTTGCTTCCATTAAAGAAAGCATTAAGGACAATCGCCGTGATTGAACCTAAGGTAATTCCACTATGCATAATGGTTTGACTCCAAGATGGGAAATGTTGAAAGAAGTTCGGAGTTACTACTGGAATAACACCAATTCCGATACTAATAGCAACAATGAAAATGTTATTAACGTTCTTCTCGAAGTCCACTTTCGCAAGAGTCTTAATCCCGCTGGCAGCGACGATTCCGAACATTGCTATTCCAGCTCCCCCAAGGACTGGGGTAGGCAGGGAGGCAATAATGGTAGCCATCTTAGGAAATAAGCCTAATATAACTAAGATGACACCGGATGTTGCGACGACGAAACGACTCTTGACTCCAGTTAAACCGACCAAGCCGACGTTCTGCGCAAAGGCCGTGTACGGGAAGGCATTGAAGATACCACCAAGGGCAGTGGCTAAGCCATCTGCTCTTAAACCAGCAGTAAGTTCTTCTTCACCGATCTTTTTCCCGACCATTTCACCAATAGCCAGAAAGTCTCCCGTTGACTCAACCATGACAACCAACATTACCAGAATCATAGCGATAATCGAACCGATCTCAAACTTTGGAACTCCGAAGAAAAAGGGCGTTGTAATGCCAATCCAAGGAGCTGTAGCCACTCCCGAGAAGTTTACAAGTCCTAAGGGGATGGCAACAACTAGGCCGACCAGTAAACCCAGCAAAACGGCAATATGGGAAACAAAGCCTTTGAAAAGTTTATTAATCAAGAGAATTGCCACCAGCACAATTGTTGCCACCAGAATAAAGGTTAAAGAGCCATAATTCTTGTTTCCAACTCCGCCTGCAGCCCAGTTAATACCGACTGGCAGGAGAGAAACCCCGATAATTGTAATAATTGTACCCGTGACGATTGGGGGGAAGAAACGAATCAACTTACTAAAATATGGAGCAACTAAAAACGTAAATAGACCAGCCACTATGACAGAGCCAAAGATCAACGTCATACCGCCACTTTTGGCCATAATGACCATAGGCGTAACAGCAGCAAAAGTAACCCCTTGAATGACAGGAATCTTAATTCCGATTTTCCAAATCCCTAAGGTTTGGAGTAG
>LADV01000297.1 GCA_000961805.1 Peptococcaceae bacterium BRH_c23
ATTACAGCATACGTAGACGGGCTTCGGATGGTGAAGGCTTGGGTATAAACCTGTTGAAGAAGACAAGCTGCTATATCAATCACTTTCACTCAAAGGAGTTCCCCAGATCCTCTTTTTCAAAGGTGGAGAATATCAAGAGGAAGCTCGACATATTTAGCCAGCAATTACTTTAGTAATGAAGGAGAAGGCGTGGCTGTGCATGAAAGAGTAATAAAGAAATGTAGCAAACGGCTATATTCGCTGATTCGTGGCGTATATAGCCGTTAATTTTTGATCTTAAGCAAACTTTCAGGAAACGATCAACAAACGTTCAGTTGGCATTTAGGCGTGATTCAGGAACAAAAATTATAGTAATAGAGCAACAGTTTAGACTTTAAACAGGAGGCCAAAATAAAAATGAAAATTTACACTTTCAAATTAAAAATTGCAATATTAATAATAAGTTTATTAGTTGGAATGGTATATGTTTTATCCCCATATCCGAGCAAAGACTCTATTTCGTTAGTGTATAACTAGGAGTTTTACCTACCTGTATATAACGACTTTGAACTCCAGGAAGGAAATAGCTGCGCTGCATATTCCGCTGCTTTTATTTTAAGAAACTTAGGAATAAAAACCAAGGGCGCTGATGTTTATGCTGAAATCCCTTTCAAAGACCCTTTTCAATCGCGTTTATATTGCAACAGGGAAAATCCTGTTAGAGACAGCCCAAGTGGTGGTTAAGTGTTGACCGGTGTGCAATACTATCGCACCAGCCATCCATAATCCTGCCTGCAATCAACGATATAGTCAACATACACTGTCTGATCCTTAATCTGATACAGAATCAGATACCACTTTTCCACGAATAATTTGTGGTATTTATTGAGCGGTATAAATTCCGCGTTGAGAAAAGTAAAACGTTCCGGCATGGTGGAGAGGGAGCGAATAGCGTCCATCAAATCATTTTTTATCTTACGCGCAGCAGACGGGCTTTTCTGTGCCAAAGACAGAACATGGCCGGCCAGCATCTGACGGGCACGGTCGGAAACAATCACCTTATATTGATGCTTTTTTTCCATGCTCCACCTCATCAATAATGCTTTCCAGATAGCTGTCCAGTTCATCCGGTATGGTTCCGGCGCGGCCGGCCAGACGATCTTCCTCAACGGCCAACAGCTCTTCACGCAGCTTTAACATTTTCTCACGACGGGCAAATGTATCTATATCCATAACCACTAGATCGCCCTCGCCGTTTTTGGTAAGATACACAGGCTCACCGGAGGACTTGCATAAAGCCGCAATTTCATTATAATTTTGCCGGATGCTTGCGGATGGTTTAATCTGCATGGTATCAACTCCTTATAGTAATATTATACCTATATTATACCCATATTATACCTATATTATACCCATTTCATGCTATGAAATCAATCGCAAATTGTGTTACAGCCTTTCAATTTCCTGTAGGCGCTGCAATCCTAGAGTGATTTTCAAATAATCGTTCATGTCCTTTTCACGCTTCGGTGGCTCATCGGAAATGATGTAAGCGGATGGGAGAAAATTATGATTACCCCCGACGGTTCACGAGCTTATGTCACCAATTTTAGTAATAATACTGTTTCATTGCTCGATACGGCTATTAATACGGTCATTGCAAATTTGCCGGCAGGGCTCGGTCCTTTTGGAATTGCGATTACTCCAATTCTATTATGTTAAGTTGAACCTTTTTGGGCGGAGTGTTGTTGTTTTGACCTAGTTAGACCTCCCGAGCGTTTTGCCCGAGAGGTCTTGTTATTAATTAATCCAACAGTCAAACCATTGATTTTACTTCGGATTTCAGACCCCAACCTCCAACGTCATTTCTAAGATTTTATAGGACAGATATAGCTGAAACAAAATATCAACGTCGTTAAGGTCGACATTTAAGATACTCTCGATCTTTTCTATCCGATAAAACATGGTATTGCGATGGATATTTAAAGCAGTAGCCGAATCCTTGATGTTTTTAAAATTACGGAGATAAATATGAAAGCTGTGGACAAATTCCGTGCCGTTTTTCTTATCATAGTCAATCAGTTTGAGCATGGAACGGTGCAGAAACTTTATATAGTTTTCGTTATCAGCATGACAATTTATAAGATCATAAATAAGGTAATCAGCATAACTGAAAAAATGAGTCTCTTTTTTGACGAGATTGCCCAGCTTTAGCGCCTCAACGGACTCCAAGTAATGGTCTCTTACTTCCGTTAAGTCAGTAAAGGAGCGACTGATTCCTGCTTGTAAATTATTCGTAATCATGAATTCTCTTAAAACCTTGGATTCATTCTCCAGAAAATGCATTTCATTTTCACAACTGGCGAGTATTGCAATGTTGTTATTATAGATTACTGCGCTAGCGTTCGCTAATTTAAGCTCAACTTCTTCTCTCAAGTAAGGAAGCGTTGACTTTGTTGCGTCAAAATTTTGTGTATCTAAGAATATAACAAACAGCTTACGCTTTAACTTCAAACCTAATATCTTTAGTCGTTCATCGATTTTGCTTTCGTCTTTAAACTTGTCATCGAGCAGATCGAGCAGAAAGCTTTGATGCAGTAAGCCTTGAGATAAATGATTATACTTATTTTTTTGTAGCTCGATCGAAAAGGCATCGCAAAGGATGGAGACGATTTCTTTGTCGCTTTCTCTAAACTCTTGGTTATGGGCGCAAGCCACCAAAACAGCCACATTCCGCTTGTTGATAGTGATTTCCCCGATAATTCTAGGGTATTTACAGTAGGGGTCCAGCCAGAAAAAAGGTTCTTCATGTTTCGCTATTTCGTCAAAGAGGCTTTCCTTAACATAATACGAATAGGTCTCAAAATTAAAATTATTATTTATCTGAAGCTCGTTCCAGACGGGGTCATCGGTAACCAATGTTTCGCCGGTTGAAGCAAGAAGCTTTACGCTAAGGTCAGTGATCGTAAAAGGGTTGCCCAGCATTTGATAGCCTAGATCGACTAGGGCTTGAAGGTCGGACCCTTTGCTGAGTGTCTTTACTAACTCCAGGGAATAGCGAGAAAGAATCAAATTATCCTCCATAGTTACCTCCTTGGCCAGGTGATTGTGCACTTTGTACATTATTTACAGACTATTTCGTCAAATTTTACAAAGGGAGAATCTTCAAAAAAAAGAATAAATAACTGTAGAGATATCAAGACAAATAACTACAGATCCGAGGTGGGGACAGCATCTAAGCAACCTTTATTATACCGAAAATGCATTACTTTAGCGAATGTTACTTGAGAAAGCTATCTAATTACCCAGCAAGCAAAACTTAGAAATGGAGGTAGATCGATCTTGATAATCATCGGTGAAAAAATTAACGGTACAATTCCTTCTGTAGCCAAGGCAATCGCTGAAAAGGATGCCGACTTTATTCGAAATCTGGCTAAAGCTCAGGCAGAGGCAGGCGCTGCATTTATTGATGTGTGTGCATCGGTTGAAAACAGCCTTGAACTCGAAACGATCAAGTGGCTGATTGATCTGGTACAGGAGGTTACAGACACACCCCTTGCGATCGACAGCCCGAATGTAGGTATTTGTGCCGAAGCGATGAGGTTCTGTAACAAGCCTGGTCTGATCAATTCGGTATCCATGGAAGGCGACAAGGTTGATGTCATATTTCCGCTGATAGCCGACACGAAATGGGAGTGCGTTGCCCTCTTAAACGATGACACAGGAATTCCCCAGGACGCTGATAAACGCATGAAAGTGTTTGCTGCCCTGATGCTCAAAGCCATGGAGTATAACATTGATCCGTCCCGCTTGCACATTGATCCTTTGGTACAAATGCTTTGCACCTCGGAAGACGGAATTAATTCAGTTACAGCAGTCATTAGAGCAATCAAAGCACAGTATCCGACCATTCATGTCACCGGAGGAGCAAGCAATATTTCCTATAATCTCCCTGCCAGAAAACTCGTGAATCAAGCCTTCCTCGTTTTGGCGATGGACGCAGGAATGGACAGTGCGATCATTAACCCGTTAAACAGAGATATGATGGGCATGATCTATGCTACTGAAGCACTTAAGGGTGAGGACGAATACTGCATGGAGTACATCGGAGCATTCCGTGAAGATAAATTCGGGCAGAAGAAATAATCAATACAATAACCAATCATCAGTAGTCAGTAGTCAATTTAATTATTAAGGAGGACTCAAAAATGTCTAAGATCGAAGAAGTAAAAGCAATGTTAGAGGCAGGAAAAGCGAAACTCGTTCCAGGTTTGGTGCAGGAGGCCTTGGATGAAGGCGCCGAAGTGCAAACCATTCTCCAGGCTATGATTGACTCCATGGGCGTCGTCGGTGACAGATTCTCCGCAGGAGAAATTTACGTACCTGAAATGCTAATGGCTGCTAAAGCGATGTCTAAGGGAGTGGACGTACTAAAACCATTACTCACTGGCGGCACCTCATCTACTTTAGGTACCTGCCTTATTGGTACAGTGGAAGGCGATCTTCATGACATCGGGAAAAACCTTGTGGCCATGATGATCGAAAGTGCAGGATTTGATGTGGTCGACCTTGGCGTAGACGTATCGGCAACTAAATTTATCGAGGCCATCAAAGTAAATAAAAACGTAACCCTAGTGGCATGCTCAGGACTTCTTACAACAACCATGCCCGCAATGAAACAATCCGTTCAAGAGATCAAAGCCAGCGGTTTGACAGGCTTCAAGGTCATGGTTGGCGGTGCGCCAGTCACCCAGGAATACGCCAATGAGATCGGTGCCGATGGTTTTGCCCCCGATGCAGGAAGTGCCGCTGTCAAAGCTAAAGAATTAGTAAAAGCGTAAAACACGAAAATATAAAGCGTAAACCAAGTGTAAACGAAGAGAAAACCAAAGATAGCCAAAGATAGCCAAAGAAACCAAAGAAACAAAGAAAACTGACCGAAAATCGAAAAAAATTACTAGATGTTATTAAGGAGGCGGAAATTTTGTTAACAAAGAGACAAAATTTAATGGAAACGATTAAGGGTGGAAAACCCGATCGATTTGTCAATCAGTACGAGTTTATGAATATCATCATGGAAGCACCCATGGGAGTTCAATTTAATTATGGTCAGATTTGGAAAGATCATTGGGGCATTACCTGGAATTGGCCAGAAGGCCAACTGGGCATGTTCCCTGTGCATGATGCTGAACACAAGGTGTTGAAGGATATCGCCAATTGGAAGCAATACGTGACAATCCCTAAGGTTGAAACGTCCGATGAAGCATGGGGTCCAGCGATTGCCCATGCCAACTCTGTTGATCGTAACAAGGAATTTGTCACTGGGTTTGTTGCACCCGGAATATTTGAAATGACCCATCACCTTATGAGCATGGAAGATGCCTTAATGGCTTTGTATGAAGAGCCTGAAGCCATGCATGAATTCATTGAAGCCCTTACCCAGCGCGAACTGGAATGGGCCAAGGTATTGATCGAGAAAATTCATCCGGATTGCATTTTCCATCATGATGATTGGGGCAGCCAAAAATCCTCTTTCATTTCTCCTGAAATGTTCGCAGAGTTCTTTTTGCCGGCTTACAAGAAAATCTATGGCTACTATAAAGCTAATGGTGTTGAGCTGATTGTGCACCATAGTGATTCTTATGCAGCGAACTTTGTTCCCTTTATGATTGAAATGGGAATCGATATCTGGCAGGGAGTCATGACCACGAATAACACGCCTGAGCTGATCAAGAACTATGGGGGACAGATCTCCTTCATGGGAGACATCGATAGCGGTGTGGTTGATTTCCCAGCCTGGACACCTGAATTAGTTGCTCAAGAAATCGAGAGAGCTTGCAAAAATTGCGGAAAGCTATACTTCATTCCGAATTTGACTCAGGGTTTGAATTTAAGTTCATTCCCCGGCGTATACGAGTCAGCAAGTGAAGCGATCGACAGAATCAACAAAGAAACGTTCTAGACAGGTTACTGAAACAAACGGAAGTTTCCTTTGTCAATAAAAGTTGCCAAACAAGTTTGACGTTAGGATAAATTGGGTTTACTAGCGCAGGAAGAATCCCTATTTAGTCAAATTTTTCTAAGGTAACCCATCCTTTTTACGTTATTTTAAATTGTTATAAGGGGGATAAATCATCAAAACCACGAATGTTAGTTCGCAGCCATCGTCGTACCGTTGGGTGATTCTCAGTGTCATGTGTTTAGCTACGTTTATTGGATGCCTGGCACAATTTCAAGTTGCAGCCCTGGCTTTCAAGATTATCCCTGAGTTGCAGCTTACTTCTTCACAGTTTGCCTTGATTATGTCCGCACCCATGTTACCAGCTGTACTCCTCAGCCTCGCAGCTGGTTCATTGGCAGATCGGTTCGGAGTGAAACGAGTAGTCACAGTAGGGTTTGCTTTTTCCGTAGTCGGAGTGTATTTCCGCTATGCCGCCACCGACTTTACGACAATGTTTATTATGATGATCTTAGCGGGGCTCAGTTCAGCGTTCCTCAATGCCAATGCAGCTAAGTTACTTGGAGCGTGGTTTCCTATGGAGAAGATGGGAACTGCCATGGGACTTTACTTTTCTTCCGCTGCAACGGGTATAACAGTTGCTTTAGCAACATCTGCGATGTTTCCTTCATCTAAAAGCGCCTTCATCACTGCAGGTATTTTCATGCTCGTCGTATGGATTGCCTGGATGGCACTGATTAGGGTCAAGCCTAAAGGCGCCCCCGATCTGCCGATTATGCCAGTGAGCAAGTATATAGGTGTCGTTGCCAAGAGCAGAAACGTTTGGCTTGTCGGCTTAGGAATGATGTTTTTCATGGGCGCGAACATGTCCTTTAGCGGTTTTTTACCCAATGCCTTGAACGCTGTACGGGGGGTGGACCCAGTAACTGCGGGCTTGATGGCTTCGATTGTCACGATTGGAAATATGTTAGGCGCTATTGTAGGCCCGGCCATGTCAGATCGTGTTGGCAGAATTAAGCCTTTCTTGGCCCCTGTGTGTATTTTGGGAGCAATCGCCATGTACGCTTCTTGGATTGTACCGACTGGGGCGATCATGTGGGCAACCCTCTTTGTGCTGGGAGTTCTCATGGGAATCAGCTCACCCTTGCTCATGGCCTTCCCCATGTTACTTCCAGAAATAGGCCCTCGATACGCTGGGACTGCTGGTGGGATGATCGCAACACTTCAACTTCTCGGTGCTTTCATTATTCCAGCGTTTATTATCACTCCGTTGGCTGGCTCGAACTTCAGCCTCTTATTTAGCCTAAGTAGTCTATTCTTTTTATTATTAGGAGTGGTATCCCTCTTCCTACCTGAATTGGGTGCTAAGTCGCGAGCTAAGTCGACTCCTATCGCTTCGCAAGCTCTATAACAAACAAAAAGAGGAGGAGCAAAAATATGCTCCTCCTCTTACGCGAGGTGGGGAAGGCCTATCCTTTATCGCTCTCGATAAATGGCAGTATAAAGGAGGCGATTGATATGGACGCAGTATTAAACGACCTAATTAGGGTTTGCTAACACTATGCCTCCAGTTCAAACTTCCGATGAAGCATGGGGTCCAGCAATTGCCCATGCCAATTCTGTTGACCGTAACGAGGAATTTGTCGCACCAGTCTATGCCCCAGGTATCTTTGAAATGACGCATCACTTGATGGGCATAGAAGGATAGTTATTCCGGGAGAAAACGCTTATCGATTTTAGCCCTAGTTACCTCGATGACGATGGTTGCCCCTATTGTCGCTCCGGTTTTCGGTGCTTTGTTATTAAGGTTTACGTCATGGCGTGGAGTATTTAGCGTCTTGGCGGTGATCGGTCTTTTGATCACCCTCGCAGTGATTGCCATGGAAGAAACCATTGAGCAGCGTTCTAAAGGAAGCATCCTAGAATCCTTAGGGAGATTAGGAGTTGTTGCGAAAAATCCAAGGTTAATGGTACTTTTACTGACGTTTTCCTTAATGGCTATTCCGATAATGTCGTTCATTTCATCCTCGTCCTACATTTTTGTCAATCAATTTGGGTTAAGTGAACAGGTTTACAGTTATTATTTTGCTGCCAATGCTGTTTTTATGGTCATTGGTCCCTTGCTTTATATGAGACTAACAAGGCTAATTAACCCAATTTCACTAATCACAGTCAGCTATGTTATCGCCTGTTTCAGTGGATTATTAATCGTAACGATAGGAAGTCAGAGCCCGATGTTGTTCGCATTGTCATTATTGCCCGCGACATTTGCCGGCAGTGTTACCCGTCCTCCAACCTCTAACTTAATGCTGGAGCAACAAAAGGGAGATACTGGTGCAGTCGTATCCGTCATGTCCTTTACCTTTACTATCTTTGCTAGCATTGGCATGATGATGATTTCATTGGATTGGGCTGATAGGGTTAGGATTATGGGGCTCATGTA
>LADV01000068.1 GCA_000961805.1 Peptococcaceae bacterium BRH_c23
GCTATCTCATCTTCCATCTGGATAAAGGTACCCCCGACCAAGGGCAATCTCTCAGCCATTATTTCGGCGATTTCCGTCGAGGGAGTGATTGGGTATCCTGCGTAAAATAGGACTCCGGCCGCTAAAGCCCCTTCAGCAACCGCTTCATTACCTTGCATTAATCTAGCTTTATTCATCCTTTGTCACCTCGATATTGATGGCAAAGTCAGGGCAAAGCCGTTCACAAATCTTACAGGCTATGCACTGTTCTGGCTTAGCAACTTTAACCCTCCCTACTTCGTCACTTTCCAGCACTTTTTTAGGACAAAATACTATACATATTCCACACTTCTTACACCAATCTTGATTGATTAAAACGGTAGCAGTCGGTATCGCTAGTACCAAAACCTAAACCTCTCCTTATGCTTGCTGGGCACAAATCCAAAATTAAATACTCTGAGCATTGTCACTTTTCTCAATACCAGCAATTACTAATAATAATGTTGCTTGCACAGCCTGAACACATTTCTTAGCACTATACCCTGCGGTATTGGGCCTTGCCCATTTCGTAAAGATTGTACCCCTGGCTGTCTATAATTATCATAGCCGGGAAATCCTTAACTCTAAGGCGGTAGACTGCTTCTGTCCCAAGTTCAGGGTAGGCGATAACTTCGGACGAAATAATGTGTTTGGACATTAATGCTCCTGCGCCGCCAACGGCTCCAAGGTAGACCGCTCCGTACTCTTTCATCGCTGCGATTGCTTCCGGCGAGCACTGCCCTTTACCGATCATTCCGGTCAAGCCTATGGCAAATAAAGCAGGGGAATACGCATCCATTCTGCCGCTGGTCGTTGGTCCGGCAGAACCGATAACTTGTCCGGGTTTAGAGGGAGTCGGCTCCACAAAATAAATGATCTGGTCTTTAACATTGAAAGGAAGTTCTTCTCCGGAGGCTAAAGCTTCCACCATTTTTTTATGCGCGGCGTCCTGTCCGGTATAAATAATACCGCAGATGAGAACACTGTCTCCCACTTTAAGTTGCATAATTTTTTCTTTGGTCAGCGGAGTTTCGATCCGAATAACATCTGCCATCATTCATTTCTCCCTTCTAAATCTTGCTTCTTTATGTCGGGTTGCATGGCAGCTGATGTTTACAGCTACGGGCAGGCTGGAAATCTGGGTGGGGTAGACTTTAAGGTTAACCGCCAAAGCCGTGGTAGTTCCTCCGAAACCTTTTGGAGCCACGGTTAATGCTTCTTCAATGCGAGCCTTCTTAAAACTGGCCATAATGTCTTCACCCAAGTCATAGTTAGCCTCGATGCAGAGTTTCTCTACTGTTTGAATAATTTCATCTACATGGATTTTTTCACCTTCCATCCCCCATTCTTTTAACTTTTATATTAGTTTAATCCCGTACGGACGCTGGATATTGCGTCTACCCCTTAAACCAGTTCCAATACTTAAATATCATGCAATTCTTGTGCCTGCGGCAGAATTTTTTCCTGGGATATCTGAAGAAAAAATTCAACTAAACTGTGTTCAATCCGAAAGTAAGAGATACCTCCCCAAAGTGAAGAGGTACCCAAAGAACCCTTGTCAATCGGCTTACTGTAGAAGCCTCCCTGTACCTAAAAATACCTATGCGCATCTCCCCGGGAATTCCTTACTGGCACATTAGACCTTTAATTTTCCTTTAAATCCCAAAAAAATCATGCAGTAGGCAGAAAAATCATCCGGCCCTGTTCTTCACAACAAACGGAACTCCTCCAACTTTCGATAGAGAGTACTTCGGGCAATTCCTAATTCCAAGGCAGCTCGCTTTCGGTTGCCACCGTGCTTCTGCATTATCTGGATAATCGCATTTATTTCGGCCTCTTTAATGGATGTCCCTGCAACAGGCGGTTCATTCCCACCCGTCCCATACATACCAGCCGGCAGGTGTTCCAGTTTAATAATTGTCCCCGTCAGCAAATTTAAAGCGCGTTCAATCGTATTTTGCAGCTCGCGCACATTCCCTGGCCAGGCATAGCTTTTCAACGCTTCCAAAGCCGGCTGATCAATGCTAACCTCGGTTTTTCCCAGAAATTTTCCCAGTCTCCCGGCAAAATATAAAGCTAAAATAGCAATATCGCTTTTCCGTTCTCGCAGAGATGGCAAACTTAAATTAATAACATTTAACCTATAGAATAAGTCTACCCGGAAATTCCCTTTCTCTACTTCACCCTGTAAATTTCGATTGGTCGCGGTTATAATGCGCACATCCACAGGAATAACATCTTGACCACCCAGTCTGGTAATCTTCTTTTCCTCGATCACCCGCAGTAAATGCGCCTGCAATTCTAAAGGCATATCGCCTATTTCATCAAGAAAAATAGTACCTCCGTCAGCTAATTCAAATTTCCCTGGGTTTCCGCCCCTGCGGGCACCCGTAAAGGCACCTTCAACATAGCCAAACAATTCACTGCCTATCAATTCGCGGGGAATGGCCGCGCAGTTAAGCGCAACAAAAGGAAAGCGCGCCCTGTAACTTTCGTTATGAATTGCTTGGGCGAACACCTCTTTTCCAGTACCACTCTCCCCTGTTAATAAAATATGGCTGGCGGAAAGCGCAACTTTTCTGGCTGTGTTAATCACTTTAGTTATACTCGGATGAGAACCTACTATATCTTTAAACGTTAATTGCGCCTTAGCGCCGCCAATCTGTTTAACCAGCCTGTTGACCCGTCCTGTTTCCGAAAAAGCGAGTACGCTCCCTCTTTGTCCGCTTTTTAAAACCCGTAAGGTACGGATCGTTAAAGTACATTTAACCCAATTTTGGTTAACCTTGAATTGGATCAATTCATCATTAACAGGTTGATATCTTTTGATTAAGGTAATAATTCTCTCGAATCCAGGAATCATTTTTTTTAATTTTTCCAAAGTAATTAAATTCCATTCGACTCCATCCAACCCCAAAAGCTTGACGGCTACCTGGTTCATGTGGGTTACCTTTTCAGTCTCATTAAGAACCATCACACCTTCTGATAACGACTCCATGATCGCTTCTTTGAAATTGCTTTCTTGCTGCAAACGGAACTGATTTTCAATCGTATTGGCCGCCGCAACCACCATCCCCAAGGTATGCGGATGAGCTTTCCGATAATCGCCGGTCATATTTAAACAACCTATAACCTGCCCAAGATAATCGCGAATAGGAGCTCCGGAACAAGTTGCATTATGAGCGGACAAACTCCAGTGCTGCGGGCCTATAATCTGAACTGGCTGACCAGTAGCCAATGGAGTGCCCACACCATTTGTTCCCAGCAACTCTTCTGCCCAACATGCTTCCACCGTAAAATTAGAAAGCTTGCCAAATTCAAAGGCAGAAGCATCCCCATGGGCTTCCAAAATGTAACCGTCCTTGTCGGCAAAAACCGCCATAAAATCAGACCCTTTCACTAGATAGGCAAGCTTCTCCATAACTTGGTTGGTAATTACCAGCAACTCTTCCTGTTTCTCTCTTCGCTCCCTTAATTCCTTAGCCGAAGCCAAGTAAGGATTAGTCTTTAGAAAAGGATTTACATTCTGCTCCCGACAGCGAAGCCACGATTCCTTAATTATGGGAGGCAGATCGTTCGCCAGTGTACCTGTCGTAACAGCCTGTTTCCATTGTTGGCGCAACTCCTGCCATTGTTTATCCATCATACCACTCCCTCAAACCCTAGAATTCCTACCGAAGTTTTCCCGGTCATAAAGACCTTAGCAAAAAATATCTGTTTTTAAAACATTTACTGCCATATGCTTAGCATACCAAATTCGCAAGTAATGCTTCACGATAGACCAAGTGGACTAAAGCTTCACCATAGGTAAATAACTTTTGTCCTACAGGGAATAAATCCCATGATTTATTAGGAATTGAAAGATTTCAATGGATTGGGGGGCAAGGGAATTTCAATCTGTTACAGATGTTTACGATATTTTATTCACCGAATAATAAGATAATTCTGCACTTTATCCACCTTTTTGTCAAGAAGCCACTCCCCATTTCTCGGACTAGTGAATTCCCTACCAACTCCTTTCTAAGAGCCACGTTCGTCCCCGCCCAATGGTTTTTGCTAAACGTGAGAGCCAGCTACTCCACGGAGTAGCTGGCTCTCACGTTTAGCGTGTTTAACCAATTTTCCACCCATAACACGCCCAATATTTCTTTATGATAATTTTTCTATTAAGTTGTATAGTCATCGATCTGCATCCCATTGCTCTCCCAAATTTGATCAATCCAAATCTATTTCCACAATGACCGCCATACCCATTCCCCCTCCGGAGCAAAGCGTAGCCAACCCTGTTCGCAATTTTCTTTTGGCCATTTCATGGAGCAAAGTCACCACAATTCTAATTCCACTGGCTCCTACTGGGTGGCCCAGCGCAATTCCGCTCCCATTAACATTGGTGATGTTGCGATCCAGCCCCAGTTCCTTTTCCACTGCCAAGTACTGGGCAGCAAAAGCTTCATTAACTTCCCATAAATCGATATCTTTCAAACTCAGACCGGCTTTTTGCAAAGCCTTGTGGGTTGCCGGCACGGGACCGATCCCCATGTAATCCGGATCAACCCCGGCTACCGCATAGGAAATCAGCTTAGCCAAGGGCTTGATTCCTAAGCTTTGCGCTTTGCTCCTTGACATTATCAGCACTCCAGCGGAACCATCATTTATTCCGGAAGAATTTCCAGCGGTTACCGTCCCTTCTTTTTGAAAAGCAGGCGACGCTTTGGCCAATTTCTCCAAGGTTACGTCTGCCCGCGGATGTTCATCCGTATCCACAACTACCCCGGCACTTTTGCGCTTTGGTACCGTAACAGCCACTATTTCGTCCTTGAACCTACCGTCCTTGATAGCGCTAACAGCACGTCTCTGGCTTAACAGGGCCAATTCGTCCTGCGCCTCCCGACTTATGTTGTATCTCTGAGCAACATTCTCGGCCGTTATACCCATTCCCGCCCCGGTTCCCAGTTGAGTAAGCCCATCCCACATAGCATCACGCATTTCAATATGTTTCATTTGGGCACCCCAGCGCACTTCATCAACTGTGAAAGGAACAGTGCTCATACTTTCTGTGCCCCCGACCAATATAACGTCAGCATCGCCGCACCTAATCGCCTGTGCTCCAAAGGCCAAGCCGGTCATAGCGGAAGTACAAGTCCGGTGGATTGTTACAGCCGGCACCTCGACCGGAATGCCTGCCTGGAGGGCTGCTACCCTGGCCAAATTCGTCTCATCTTTAGTTCGTTGATAACAACAGCCCCAGATCACATCATCTATGATCCCGGGATCAATCCCTGTCCGGCGAATTAATTCCTGCATAACCGGCACTGTCAGAGACGGTGCCCTCATTTCCTTAAAAGCCCCTCCGAAACTTCCGATCGGAGTACGCACGGCAGCTACAATCACGACATCATCCATGTCCGTTCCTCCTCGAATAATAAAATTAGTTCCTGCCCCACACACAATCGTCTAAGGCCTGCTCCCAATCAATTTGTACCACTGCTTCCCCTTCCAAACACCCCTGCCTCCTTGTTAACGCAAACGGACTTAAGCCTCAGACGCTTGGCAGCTGACATTTTTTCCACAACCTCAGCCACAACATTCTCCCCTAAAACACCGGAGCCTTAAAGTGAGTGAAATTTACCGTTTCTCTGGATCGTAAACCTCAATTTGCACACCATGCGCAGACTTAGGATGAATAAAATTCGCCGTACCAAAATTTCCAGCAGCCGGTTTGTCCAACACAAAGATTGCCCCAGCCTCAGTCATGCGTCCCATATCTTCCTGAACATTATCCGACTTCAAAGAAACCAAGAATACCCCTTCTCCTTTGGAGTTTAGAAATTTGGCGATTGCAGTACTATCCGTCAGCGAAGCAATTAAATGGATCAAGACGCCGCCAACATCAAAGACCACTCCTTTTAACCCAGGAAAGGCAAAATCTTCCTCGCCTAAAACTTTAACCGGTTTAGCGCCAAGCATACCTTCGTATTTTTTAACAGCGGCATCAAGATCTTTGACAGCAATATTCAAACCATAAACACTTTTAATCATCAGAATACCTCCCACATATCTTATATTTAATCCTTACTTAAACTTTTCGATCAAAATATTCACAACAACCCTACGTTCTAAATTCCTTTAAAGGTTGGCTTGCGTTTTTCTAAAAAAGCTGCAGTTCCTTCTTTAAAATCGGCGCTGCCGGCTAGCATTCCCAGCCCTTGTGCCTCAAGATGATACATCAGTTTTCCATCACAACTCGTCCCAGCTGTTAGAGCCTTAATTGTTTTGAGCACCAAAGGCGGTCTTTGAACCAACTTAGCAGCCCAAGAACGGGCTTCAGTCAAAACTTGCTCGAAAGGCAGGGCTTTATTAACCAAACCGATTACCTGTGCCTCCTGACCATTGACAGGGTCTCCAAAACACAACAACTCCTTAGCCTTAAGCGGATTAATCATTTGCGGCAACTTAACAGTACCGCCTCCGGCCGGAATAGCCCCGATCTTAACCTCGGGCAGGCCGATGAGAGCATTTTCAGCAACAATACGGAAATCACAAGCCAACATCAGCTCACATCCTCCACCCAAGGCATAGCCGCGTACAGCCGCAATTACCGGTTTGCTTAAATCTTCTAATTTTTCAAAGCATTTTTGATATTTTCGGCTAAAATTATACCCATCGAATGTCGAATTAACCTTGTTAACCTCGGTAATATCCGCTCCTGTGCAGAAATACTTTTCCCCTCCGCAAATGATCAAGCATTTAACCGACTCAGATTTTTCCGACTCAGCGATAACCAGATCCAGATCGTCCAACATCTGCTGGTTAATAGCATTCATTTGGGCGGTCCTGTTCAGAGTGATTTCCAAGACTCCCCCGTCCAACGAGGTAAGCAAAGTTTCATAGTTCATACTCTTTCTCCCCTTTCAACGGCTGATCCCTAATACTTATAAAAGCCCTGCCCGGTCTTGCGCCCCAGCTGACCAGCGTTAACCATTTGCTTAAGCAGAGGGGCAGCCTTAAACTTAGGCCCGAATTCCTCTTCCAGAATCCCTAAAACAAAGACAACAACATCAATACCCACCAAATCCATCAGGGCACAGGGGCCCAAGGGTACATTGGTGCTGTAGACCATGCCATCGTCCACGTCTTTGCAGTTATTACCGTCCTGAACAGTGTAGGCAGCTTCATTGAGATAAGCATTGAGAATCCTACTGCTAATAAATCCGGCATAATCCAAGGCCACAAACGGAACCTTCCCCAGGATCTTGATAAACTCTATAGACGCACTAATCGTTTCTTCCGAGGTAAGCCTACCCTTGATCAGTTCGACCCCTTTCATAACCGGAACAGGATTCATGAAATGCATCCCTATCACATTACGGGGACGCTTAGTGACCGCGGCAATAGCGGTAATAGGCAGTGAAGAGGTGTTGCTTGCCAAAATGGCTTGTTCAGGAGCCAGCCGATCTAAATCCCGGAAGATTTTCGCTTTCAGATCAAGCTGTTCCGGAACAGCCTCAATAACCAAGTCCGAATCAGAAACAACTTCCAGAGAACTGCCAAGGGTAATACGGGCGAGAACATTTTTCCCCTCGCCGGCACTAATGCTTCCTTTCTTCTCCAATCTGAGCAAGCTTTGCTCTATAACTTGACGGGCACGAGCAAGCACCGACTCGTTGACGTCCAGCAGGTTCACACTATGCCCGGTCTGCGCCGCAACCTGCGCAATTCCGGCACCCATTGTACCGGCACCCACCACGGCAACCCTTGTTATTGTCATAAAATGTCCCCCTTTTTCAATGTTCTGTTGGCTTATTTTCTTTCAATAATGAACTTTCACCTAATCGCAAAATTCAGAATTCTTGGTGCCTAATATTGTTTTAACAAAGCACTAGCTATGATTTGCCTCTGAATCTGGTTCGTACCCTCGTAAATCTGAGTAATTTTGGCATCTCGCATTAACTTTTCCATCGGGTAATCTTTCATATAACCATAGCCGCCGAAAATCTGAAGTGCATCTACCGTCACCTTCATAGCCGTATCACTGGCCATACATTTACAAGTGGCGCTCAAAAGACTGTCAACATTACCCTCATCAATTTTTACCGCCGCCTGCCAGACAAGCAACCTGGAAGCCATGATGGCCATAACCATGTCGACCAGCATGAATTGGATAGCCTGGTGCTCAGCAATCGGTTTGCCGAACTGGATCCGCTGCTTAGCATATTTTACGGCCTCATCCAACGCTCGTTGGGCAACCCCGACAGCACCGGCAGCAATTGTCGGCCGGGTGATGTCCAGAGTGTGCATAGCAATTTTGAAACCGTCTCCTTCATTACCCAAACGATTTTCGCTGGGAACCCGTACTTCTTCAAATAAAACTTCACCAATGTGGGAAGCCCGGTCACCCATCTTATTTTCCTTTTTCCCCATAGACAGCCCTGGAGTATCCCCCGGCACCATAAAAGCAGTCAGTCCTTTAATGCCCTGGGTTCTGTCCGTGCTGGCAAACACTGTATAAAGATCTGCTATCCCGCCGTGCGTGATAAAACACTTAGTCCCATCTATGACGTAGTCATCCCCTACTTTTTTAGCCCGGGTCGCAATCGCACTCGCGTCTGAGCCTGCGTTAGGCTCTGTTAAAGCGAAAGCCGCTAAATGAGCTGTTTGTGCAAAAGGAGGGAGCAGCCTTTGCTTCTGTTCTTCGCTGCCGCTTAGCAGGATAGGCGTAAGCGCCAGACTAGTTCCGCCAAAAGCTCCAAAAACTCCTAAACAGCCGTAGGCCAACTCCTCATACACTAAGTTCTCAGTGAAATGATCCAGTTCCTGACCACCATACTTTTCCGGTATATTCAAGTTCCATAAACCAATTTCCATAGCCTTTTTCACCACAGGCCACGGAAACTCGGCCTTCTCGTCATATTCCGCAGCAACAGGAATAATCTCGTTCTTAGCAAAATCCCGGGCCAGCTTTTGAATTTCTTTTTGTTCGTCACTAAGTTCAAACAACTCTTCCCCCCCTAATCAACACGCACAATAATTGCATCTCCTTGAGCCAACCCTCCACAAATGGCTAGCGCGCCATATCCACCTCCCCTTCGTCTGAGTTCGTGAACCATAGTCATGACCAACCGGGCACCGCTGGCTGTATTGGCGTGCCCAATGGCAATCGCCCCGCCATTGACATTCAACCTATCCCGAAGCTCCCGGAGTTTTCCCCGGTCACCGTCAGCCAAAATCTTGCTGCTGACGAGAGTCACGGCAGCAAAAGCCTCGTTGATTTCCAGCAACTTCATATCGTACAGTTTAAGCCCCGACTTAGTTAAAGCGGCCCTGATTGCTGCAGCGGGGGCCTCTGCCAGCAGGTGAGGTTCTAAGGCTATGCTTACACCAGTCACCACCGTGGCTAAAACTGGCAAACCCAAGCTCTGAGCTTTACTCTTACTCATCAGGAGCACCGCTGTCGCGCCATCGTTGAGACCGGGTGCATTGCCCGCCGTACAAGTGGGACTGCCATAAATCGTGCTGAGCTTGGCCAGCTTCTCCAAGGATACATCCGGTCTGTATTGCTCATCGATCTCTAATAAACCGTCAGCCCCCTTCTGCTTACTTGGCACTCTGACTGGAATCATTTCCGCTTGGAACTTTCCGGCGTTATAAGCTTGACCGTACAGCAGATGACTGCGCACCGCCCATTCGTCCTGTTCCTGACGACTCACCCCATGTAATAAGGCCACGTTTCCGGCATCCACGGCAACAGGCGCAAAATCCTTATACCCCAACTCAAAAAGAGGGTCTTCCATCACAACCGGCCCCATGCGATGACCCGCAAATCTCAGGTTTCGAACAATAAGCGGCATCTGGCTAAAAATTGTTACCCCGCCGGCAATCACCACCTCGGCTTCACCAGCCAAGATGGCCTGCAAACCCAAACGAATAGCCGTTGTCGCCGAAACACAAGCCTTATCCAGGGATAAGGACGACGTTTCAGGTGCCAAGTCGGCCTTCAAGAGGGTTTGCCGGGCAATCACCGGGGTGTAAACATCTTTGAACGACGCTGTATCCCCAACCCCCCAGAAAACATCATCTACCTGGCCGGTATAGTTCACCCGGCCGATCACTTCGCGCATGACTATCGCTCCCAGATCAACTGGGCTATAGTCTTTTAAACTACCGCCATATTTACCAAAAGGAGTTCTGACAGCACTGACAATCACAATTTCTTTCATCATCCCTCACCTTTCTTGTTCGTCAATGGATGCACCATCCTCCGTCGACACTCAGCACCTGGCCGTATACGTAATCGGAAGCGCCCGACGCTAAATAGACCACGGCACCTTTCAGATCCTCCTCGTTACCAAAACGTCCGGCAGGAATCATGTTTAGAAACAAATCACGGCGCATCTCAATAACTTTTTCCGCCATATGAGTCGGAAACCAACCTGGTGAGATAGCATTAACATTGATGCCATAAGGAGCCCACTTAACCGCCAAATCTCTGGTCAAATTGATAATTCCCCCTTTGCTGGCATTGTAAGCTACCGCATCCATGACTTCTTCCTTAGCGCCCACCTTGCCCATGACGGAAGCAAGATTAATGATTTTCCCCGCACCCTGGCCTTTCATCACCTGAAAAGCTTCCCTGGCGGCTATAAAGCTTCCAGTCAGGTTGACGTCAAGCACCTGCCGCCATTTAGCGGCGGGGTACTCTCCTGCGGTCGCTCCCCAAGTAACTCCCGCATTATTCACAAGTATGTCAAGGCGGCCGAAAACCTCCCGAGTCCGGTTTACCATGGCCACAATATCTTCTTCCCGTGAAACGTCGCAGGCTAAGGGAACGACTTTCACACCATACATCTCGCTGATTTCTGCAGCTGCCTTTTCACACCGTTCAAGTTTGCGCGCCGCTATAACCAGATTGGCTCCATATTCCGCCAAAGCACAGGCCATTTGTTTGCCCAATCCTTGAGAACCTCCGGTAACGATTGCCGTCTTGCCCTCAAGTCTAAATAAATCTTTTTTCTTCACTATCCTCACCCCTCTTTTTCTCTGACAAAGCAATGACGTTCCTTTTCAGCGTCCGGTAAATTGCGGTGGTCTCTTATCAAGAAACGCTTGCATCCCTTCTTTTTGGTCCAAGGTAGAAAAGCAATGAGCAAAACAATTAGCCTCAAACTCCAATCCCCCGCTGCTGTCCGGACCCACTGCCCGCCGAATTGAGCGTTTCGCCATGGCTATAGCTACTGGCGCCTGATGCGCAAGCCTTTGCGCCAGTTCCATAGCCGCACCCATTAACTGTTCTTGTTCCACAACCTTATTGAGCAGCCCTAGGGCTAGGGCTTCCTCAGCCGTAAGGATTTCTGCCAGCATAATCATCTCCTTGGCTTTACTCACTCCCACCAGTCCAGCTAGACGCTGAGTACCTCCGCTGCCTGGAATTATTCCCAGCTTAGTCTCCGGCAAGCCAAACTTGGCACTCCGCACGGCCACCCGGAAATCGCAGGTTAGAGCCAATTCAAACCCTCCACCCAAAGCAATCCCATTGACAGCGGCAATTACCGGTTTGGACATCGTCTCAATCAGCATAAGGGCTTCTTGAGCAATTGTCGCGAACTGCAGAGCCTGATCAGCAGTCATGGAACTCATGGCTGTAATGTCCGCTCCGGCCACAAAAGCTTTATTCCCTGCGCCGGTAATGATTACAACTTTAACTGTAGAATCCGCCGTCAAGGCCAACAAGCTCGAGGTAAGCTCATGATACACCGCAGGACTTAAAACATTAAGAATTTCCGGTCGGTTGATCGTGACCATCCCTATCCCATCTCTGACATCAGTCACTAAGTAAGCAAAATCCATCGTTTATAACATCTCACCTTCATGGTTAATGGTTTTCCCCCACCATTCAGCACTGACTCCATACATCATTGCAAGTTACATGCCAAATTCTCATCCAACCCAGTATGTAAGGATTGTTAGATAGTGTATTAAACAAGGACAGTTACCAAAAGGGGTAACTGTCCTAATATAAAACGTTTGACTCTAAGCTGTGTGTTTCGTTGTCTCACCTCTATACAACTGTCCGAATATAAAACACTTTCCGTGGGCCAATATTTTTTAATGCTCACAACTTACGCTCCTAGGCGAAAATTGTCATAGCAGATTATCAATGTTCTTTCTAGTCTTAGGCCATCATGATTTCTGTTTAATTATTTTATTGGCCTCTGCCAAGGAATTAAAGCCATATTGTTTCACCATAGAGTTAAGCGTAATTTCTGAACCATTTATATTTTCCGACTTTTGCCATAAAATATTTTTGTAGTACATTTCTAATGTCGTAAGCGAATAAGTGGCAAGTTCTCCCCGTAAATACGTTTCGATAGACGTTATAAACTGGCTGTCTTCTGTGCTATGAATGGGTCTGCCCCTTTTCACAAGACTAGGATACTCAACTGACAGTTCCTCCTCCCATTCCAGAACGATTTGAACAATATTCTCAATCACCTGCAGAGTTTCAGGTTCTAAAACTGGGAGCCGCTTCTCAAGACGATCATAATACTCCCATGGAGAAGTTGATTTCATCATACGGGCATATTTTTCCATTAACAGGTTTCTATTATTTTTCTGGGCCTCAGAAAGGTCAGTCAGATAGCTTTCCAGAGCATCCTCTGCCCAACTAACAGCTTGGCTGTATCTCATAATCTTAAAAGTTTTCGGATCTTCCTGACAGGACGCTTTGCCACCGATATTGGACAACATATGAAACATGTTCCACTCAAGATCAATGATCTTGGCAATTAAGGCTTCTTTTCTCACTATATGGCCTCCCCCCTCTGCTTATCCACCCAGCCGATTCGGTTTCAAACCGTTAGCTCTGAATATTTCTTCAATTGCCTCCTGTTTCTCAACAGGATACCACTCCCCGACAGTGAAAGGATAATCCAAACCGAGCAATCTGTAGCTCTGTCCGGCCCAAGGATGAAATGGCAGAATGTCAACTTCTATTAAGCCCAGCGCGCTGATAAATTGAGCAGTTTTTTGCATATTCTCAGCGGAATCATTGATTTCCGGAATTACCGGAACACGCACCCTCATTTCCACTCCGCCCCTTGCAATTATCCGCCTGGCATTCTCCCGAATCAAATCGTTTGAAACTCCGGTAAACTCCTTGTGGACCTTATGGTCCATATTTTTAAGATCAAAAAGCACGACGTCGGTGTAATTCAACATTTCATTCAAAATATCCCACCTAACATAGCCACACGTGTCTAAAGCGGTGTTAATCCCTTTTTCTTTGGCCGCCTTCAGCAGTGCCAGGCAAAACTCGGGCTGGGCCGTTGGCTCCCCTCCTGACAAGGTTAGGCCACCGCCATCAGAATTTTCATACATAAGCCGCTCTTGCGCCACTTTCTCAATCACCTCAGCGACGGTCATTATTTCTCCGGAAATAACGAACGCAGCTTGAATACATACTTCAACACATTGTCGGCAGCCAAGGCAAAGTCCTTTATCTATCCTGATCTTCCTAACCATTTTATCTCTGATCTTCACCGATATGCTTCCTGGAGCAGCTCCTGTCACGTCCTGCTCCAAGCACTCCACCACTTGCAGGGCGCCGGTAGGGCAGATGTCATCGCACTGACCACAGTCATTGCACTTAGACCACAAATGAAAAACCTCCGGATAATGTCTCACCCCTTCCGGGTTGTGACACCACCGACAGTTAAGCCGACAACCTTTGAGAAAAACAGTGGTTCTTACACCTGGTCCATCGAACATCGTAAAATACTGGATATTCGTAACTACTCCTGTAATCATATCCTTCTCCTTCTACTGAACGGAACGGTCAAGACCGATCCTAATACATGAACGGAACGGTTTTGACCGATCCCTACTGCCCTGAAAATACCAATTTTCATTCATCAGTGGTACCGCGCAGCGGCATGGGGCTCTGACTAGTGCCAGAAAAATTTACTTCAGTTTTTTGGTTTGCTGATTCTTCAAAAAGCACCCGGTCGACATCGACAGTCTGTCTCTTACCACACTCCTGGCACTCCCGCACGGAAAGAACCGGACCACAACACCTTCCTCCGCCAGCATAGTCTAGACCAGCAATTTTAAACTCGGCTAACCTTCCTTCATAGCCACATTGCGAGCATTTCATCTTTCCCATCTACCCCCCAATGGTAACCTCAAAACCTGAATTATTAAGTATTTTCTCGAATTCCGCCACACCCTCAGGAAACAGGGCTTCTACTCCGGCAAAAACATAAGTTCTGTCCAGCTGTTTGTATTTACCTTCAGCCCAGCTGTGGAAAGGTATAAGGTCAATCCCTTCCACGGCAGACCCCAATTCTTTAGTAAACCGTGCTGCTTCTTCAATAAAACTCATTTGATCATTGACGCCGGGGATTATCGGCAGCCGCACCCTCATCTTCTTTTTTATGGAGGCAATTTTTTGGGCATTACGCAGAATGAGTTCATTCGGCACGCCGGTTACCTCCTGATGTGTCTGGGAATCCAAGCACTTGATATCCAGCAGAACCAAGTCAGTATAGCGGAGTGCCTGCTCCACACCCTCCCAAGGAGCAAAGCCGCTGGTGTCCAAACAAGTATGAATTCCAGCGTCTTGCGCCCGTTTTAAGAGTCCGGCAGTGAATTCCGGATGATAAAGACACTCCCCGCCCGATACAGTTAACCCTCCCCCGGAATTATCATAGAAAGCTCGGTCAGATTCGATTTCCTTCATTAAGTCCTCAAAACTCCAAGCTTTGCCAATTACCTCCAAGGCAGCATAGGGACATTCATGCACACAGATCATACACCGAGTACATTTTTCTCGATCTCGTTTGGGAAACTCCCCCTCCTGATAATAAACTGCACCTTCAGGACAGACGCCCGCACAATGCCCACATTTCAAACATTTTATTTCCATATGATAAAATTCCTGATACGGATTAATACATTCAGGATTATGACACCAAGTACAGTGTAAGGGACAACCTTTCATGAAGACGGTAGTTCTGATCCCCGGACCATCATTAGTGGAAAATCTCTGCACATTGGTGATCAGCAAATTTTCATTCATTCATCCCTACCACCCTTTTTAGTTGCTTTCCTTTATGAAATCCTTATGGGATGGTTTTTTCTCGTAATACTCGCAGGCCTCATCACGCAGGTTGATCATCCTGCCCTGTACCATCATCGCGGCCGAACCAGTTGTTGACTCCTTTTCATCGGCCACCCTGCTCCCATAAATACAATACCCTTCCATCGGTTGGGTAAGACCCATCCGCCCATAGCGGCACTCTTTACACTTTGCCATTTTCATCACTCCGTTTCATTAAGAATTATTTGATAGATGGGATGAAGAATCAATTCCCCATCCCATCTTTTTCTTCTGCCAGGCTTATCCCAATTCCTGCGCGTTACGACCGATAATCGCATCTTGACCCATCTGGGACAAAGAGATAAACCGAGCACTGTAGCCAGCAATTCTGACGATCAAATGTTCCCATTTTTCCGGTTCCTTCTGAGCGGCACGCATATCCTCAGTTCGTACGACATTGAATTGCACATGGTCAATACCCAAATCATGCCAAGTCTTCATGTAGGCACTCCAGACATCAAAGCCCTTTTCGGACTCCCTCATCAGCTCCACCGGTAAACGTTGATTGAGCTGAATGCCTTTTAACCTAGTGTTGGGAAGTTTGCTGACACTTTTCAAGACTGCGGTTGGACCTTTTTTATCAAGGCCCATATAGGGGGAGCATCCGCCATCATGCGTCGGTTCTCCATGTCGGCGGCCAAACGGCTCTGCCCCAATCAAGGAACCTAAGGTAACAAACGCGGACACAGATTGCGGCACCAGTTGGGCTCCTTTTTCCCCCCCAACCATTTTAGCGTCCTGAAAAACATCACAGGACATATTCATAAACCAAGTGGCAATTTCATCGACATAATCATCATCATTGCCATATTTTGGGGCAGATAAAAATTCCAGCCTCATGTCCTCATATCCCTGCCAGTTAGCCTTAAGCGCCTCAAGCAACTGGGCCATCGTGTATTTCTTTTGGTCAAAAACCCAGTACTTAATAGCCGCTAGGTCATCAGCAATCCCCAACGGTCCGGGATAATAATCAGCCCAAGTGTTCGAGTAGGGCTTGTGCCGGGCAAAAGCTCCCACTCCCTCTTCAACATTCCAGTCATCCATCATGGCCAGGAACGGGCTTTCCAATCTCTTGCCTTCTGCGTAGCTGGTTATTTCCTTATTCATAAACATCAGATGGGAATTATGTTTGACCTGGGTTTCCACTGCTTTCAACAATTCTTCCCACGTAAACTTGCTGGCATCCCCTGTATGCGCCCCCACCTGCCGATGGCTGAACCAAGCATCAAAGCCATCGCTTAAAGCCATATTCCCTGGGGCAGGACCAACTATCCCCCCACCACCCTCGTTTCTGGAGTGCTGAGTCGATTTTCGACCTGTTACCCCGGGTGCCATGCACAGAACCAAGGCCCAGCGCGCCGCCACCTCAGGCGGCCAGCCGTGATGCTCAATACTGTGCCTTGTATTTTTCTCATGATTTTTGATCGATGGGAAACCATAACCCTGAGAGATACACTCAAAGACCAGTCGTCTCGTTTTCTCATTAATCTTCGGGGAATACTTAAAGGCGACCGAGGGCTCATTGGTATGAATATTCAAAGTTGCCTCGAGTATAGCGTCCGTAAGGTCAGTACACATGTCCTTGCCGTTCTCGTCCAACCCACCAAGGGTCAGAATGTGCAGGTCGTTAATTCCAGGGTGGATAAGCCGCATCCATCTCCCTTTGGTCACTCCACGCTCACATACTTTGAGCCGCTCACATTCAATCAGTTCGATCGCCTCATCGCGCGTCATCGGCTGCGCTGTTTTATCGATAACACTTGCCTTGTAATAAGGCCACAACAGATCATCCTCTAACTGAGCATAGCCGGAACAAAAACGCTCCATATTTTGGACGACCTCAAAGCAAAACCATTTGGACTGCATAGCGTCTTTAAAGCCCCGAGCCGGCTTGGCGGGAACATTGTAGCAAATTTCTGCGATTTCCAGCAATTCTTTCTTTCTTTGCTGCGCTCCGACCACACTATCACTCAAGTCAAACTCTTCGGCAATAGTCTTCGCCAGCCGGCTGTATCTTCTTGCCCAGCCAATAACCGCCTTGGCAGCAATAATCATCGCCGTCCAGTTGTCAATCTTTTCGAAAAGGGGGATGTTCTCCTCCCCTCTCCAAGGGTATTCCTTTAATTTATCCCTAACCTTTCTGAGGTTTTTCTCGCACCACTCAATCCTCTTTTCCAACCCGTCTTCAAGGACGGTCTGATAGGGTGGAACGGTACTCGTATAAAAATGGGTCCACACCGGAGGCTCACTAATTACTCCTGTGCTAAGCTTGGCAATGTCTTCCGGTTCCATATACCTTTCGCACATAGCTGAAAGCGACCATTGCTTCCAGTACTCAACCATTTCCACACCCTCATCATAGAGTTCCGGGGGGGTAAGCGAATCATCCTCCAGATAATCGAACATATTCGCAGCCCCACCCTCCGGATAAAG
>LADV01000225.1 GCA_000961805.1 Peptococcaceae bacterium BRH_c23
GATTTAAGAAGTGGAAAATATTGACGAAATATTTTTATCAAAAGCCCTTTATGATATATGCCCACTGGTTATGACATTATGCTTTGGCATTAGTCTGGGAAGGATTGCTCGATTTCTTCAGAGCTTGGAGAGCAAAAACCACTAAGACAATGGCTAATATAAAGAGAATAACTGCCAAGGTAGCGAGTGCAGTATGCCCTGCTTTAAAATTATTAATGCTGAACAGCGCTAAGGCAGTAAGAGTAAACGAGAAGATAAAGTACATGGGAATTTGGGTAAAGAGGCTGCTCTTACCGCTTTTAATCAGCCATACAGATACTGCGAGTAACGCCAAAGCAGCAAGTAATTGGTTAGCTGCGCCGAAGATCGGCCAAATAGCCATTCCTTGACCACTATAAGCCAGATAAGCACCCGGGATTATTGTGATAATCGTTGCAACATACCTATTTAAGGAAGATATAGTTTCGCCTTTAGCATCTTTATTGCTGCTGGCAGATTCAAAGAGTTCTTGCAGAATATAGCGTCCTAAGCGAGTTGCTGTATCCAATGAAGTGAGAGCAAACGCAGAAACTACCAATGATGCGAAAACCTTGCCGGTTGCCACAGGAATCCCCAGTGTGGCCAAGAAGGTGGCTGTACCGCTAGCAAAGACAGGAACAGCTCCGCCGCCCTTAGTCATAATTTCCTTATAAATATCCGGGGCCAACATTACGGCAGTTATTAAGGCTACTACGGCCAGCAATGATTCAATTAACATACCACCGTACCCAATTAGCCGGGCATCGGTTTCTTTGTCTAATTGTTTAGAAGTGGTTCCGGAGCCTACTAAAGAGTGGAATCCTGACAAAGCTCCACAAGCGATTGTGACAAATAATACAGGGAATAAATAATTGTTGCCTACTTTAAATCCTGCATAAGAAGTCATTTGGATTGTCGGGTGGTACAAGAAAAGGCCAATGACTGATCCGACGATGAGACCATAAAGTAAGAAAGAGTTTAAATAGTCACGTGGTTGGAGTAAAACCCAAACTGGAATAACCGAAGCAACGAAGACATAAAGCATTTCTAGGGTAACCCAAGTACTAAATGAGAGTTTAAGCGGGAACATTATACCCACCCAAATACAGACGAGAAGCAGAGCGACGCCGATTACTGTTGTGATAAACATAGGTAAGTTTTTTCGGTATACACCAAAACCGAAGCATAGGGCCACGGCCATGAAGAGAATAGAAGCAGTTCCTGCTTGAGGAGTAGCCACAAACGTATTGGCGATGATAATTGCAAAAACGGCAATGACCAAAATAAGAGTTAACCAAGCAAAGATGTTAAACAACAGCTTACCAGTCTTACCCATAGTATCATTGATAACAACACCTATGGATTTACCTTTATGCCTAACGGAAGCTACAATCGAACCGAAGTCGTGTACAGCGCCAAAAAAGATACCACCAAAAACAATCCAGAGATAAGCCGGAATCCAGCCGAAGGTTGCTGCTGCAATCGGACCGACGATCGGAGCTGCTCCGGCGATCGAAGCAAAATGGTGACCCAATAAAATCGGCGCCTTTGCCGGAACATAGTCTACACCATCACTCATACTATGGGCCGGAGTTGGTCTTGTTGGATCCAAACCAAATTTGCCGGCTAACCATTTACCATACGTTAAATAAGCGACTATAAAGGCAATAATAGCAATTACAATCAATACTAATGAGTTCACAAAAAAACCTCCTTACACTTTTTTGAACGTAATGATTTTTTTGATTTTTGTAAATCCCCTGTCAAATTGTGTTTGCTTGAAGACCGGAGTATAAATTTTCTTCACCTCCTTGCCTCTTTTATTGGTAATGACTATATTAGAGGAGGGGATTACAAGGATTAGGCGGATCTCAGCCCAACCTTCCAACGTCAACTTGAAGTTCCTCCTGTAACGAAAAGAACTAATTTGAGCTTGGAGCTGAGAATCTGGTTCTTGGTCGACAATTATTACCCCTGTTATTAAACTTTCCATATGCTCAGAATGCGGTTTAACAAAATATGTAATTGAAGTTTGTAAGTACTTAATAAATTCTTGCAAAGTTTGTTCAGTGAGATCAGTAAATAACCTTAAAAATACGTACTCATAATTTTCTGCCCGCCAAAGCTTGATGCTTTTAGAGACAAAATATTTTTCATTCTGTATCTCTAGAGTAGCGAATAGATCAATCACTTGACCATGTAGGTTGATATGCTTTTTAAGACTAAAATATTCAGATAACCTATTTTCAATAATATTTAAGTAAGCATTTGACATTTCTCTTTCCCCCTTTTTAATTTTTTCATCGAAAAGTCCTAAACTATGATTATTGAATAATTTGCCAAATATTCCTGTAATTATATTTACCCAGGGACAATAATTAGTCAATTATGAATATTCAGTTTTTATGAATTATTATAAGCCTGACCTTAGGTTGCTTACCAACTTAAGGAACAGGCTTTTAACATTTTCGAATTAGAGCTTATTGCGACTTAATTTCCACCAGGGTCACTGAAATATCCACAGTCTTATTATCTCGGAACACAGTAACCGTAACCGTGTCACCCGGTTTATACTTGAACAACTGATGAGTTAATTCCAATGAACTTTTGATAGCCTTATCATTGATTTTCGTTAAAACGTCACCGGCTCGAATTCCCGCACGTTCAGCCGGCCCGCCGGCCGTTACTCTGGATACATAGGCCCCTGCTGGCCAACCACGTTGACTGGCATATTCAGCAGTATAGCGAGGATCTATCTGAACATTAAGTCCTGGATGACTGGCATACCCTTTTTCTATCAGTTGTTTAATCGTCGGCAATGCATCAGATATCGGGATAGCAAAACCCATACCTTCAAACCCCGGTTCCTGATTCTTAGCGGAATTGATTCCAATAACCTTACCTAGATAATTGACCAGAGGCCCGCCGCTATTTCCTGGATTGATGGCAGCGTCTGTTTGGATAAGGTTAAAACTTGCTTCCCCAGGAATATTCAAGATTCTATTGGTCGCCGAAACAACCCCTGTAGTCACAGAACGGGCAAATTCTTGTCCGCCGGGATTTCCAATTGCTACGACTGGTTCACCGACTTGAAGCACTGAGGAATCTCCCAATTGTGTAGCGATCAAGTCTTTTGTATTTGAAATTTGAACCACAGCTAAATCTGTACGCTCATCTCCACCCACTAGTTTGGCATCGAGATTACGTCCATCTGCCAAACTGACAACGAGTTTTTCGGCGCCTGTAATGACATGATTGTTCGTTACAATGTAGCCATGTTCTGCATCAACAATAAAGCCTGAGCCACTTCCTACCTCAGTTAGACCGCCCCCGCCGAACAAAGCCCCTGTCGATCGAAAGTTAGCAATTCCGACAACCGCTGGTCCCGTGGCTTTGGCAATCTGAGCGACCGGAAAATTTGTCGTTCCATCAGTCACGATGGTCGGAGTCGTTGCCCCACCATTTAGAACCACTTGGGTTGTAGGTGTTTGTTGCTTATTTCCATAGATCGACGGAACCAAGGCCACTGCAATGACCCCGCCTAAGATAGCACTAATTAATGCAATTGCAAACGTTGAAAAGAAGCGGGGTCTACGCCCTGAATATTTGTTTTGGTCATTGTAATAGCTCATGACTACCTCCCATTGCTATTATTCCATTAATCGCATGAGTTCATGCGGCGTATACCGTGGAGCAACCTGAATCTCTAGATCTGGGAACTTTTTCGAGATATTCATGTCTCCCAGGATTCGTTTGACCGTGGTCAAGGCAATCTCCGGAGTATTATTTTCTGCACTCAGATGGGCTAGCACAACCCGTTGGGTATTCTCTGCAACCCACTCTAAGAGACCTGCCGCTAATTGCTTATTTTCTAGATGTCCATATTTTCCGCTGATCCGTCTCTTGAGGTATGCCGGATAAGGACCATACTTTAACCGTTCTTCATCATAGTTCGCCTCAACAACTAAAGCATCGCACCCTTTCAAATGCCGATGCATATCATCAGTAATTATTCCACTGTCTGTAGCGATTCCGACTGCCATATGCCTCTTTTCCTTTTGTTTGGGACGTAATATCTTCAATCCGTAACTTTCCCGACTATCGTGAGATGTGGGATAAAGTAAGACCTCAAGTCCCGCACAGGAAAAAGAATCTCGAACTTTGATACGCTGGTCTTCAGCAAGCTTTCCCAAGCAAGGGCCCATGACCTCCCAGAGACCCTTCGTAGCATAGATAGGAATCTTTAGTTTGCGGGCAATTATTCCCACTCCTCGGATATGGTCTACATGTTCATGGGTAACCACAATCCCTTCAATTTCAGAATCCGCTATGTTTAACTCGGACAGATTATGTAACAAACTCTTCCCACTGATCCCACAATCCACCAGCAAATGTCGATTATTCTCTCCGACAAGAATTGCGTTTCCGGAACTTCCACTCGCCAAGGTTGTAAAATGCAATGACTGTTCCTCCGTTCATGATAAAAAAATTATAGCCAAAGAAAGCAAAGAGGGCGTGAAGCTTTTGTGAACATCTTGTTAACAAATTTCAAACCCTCCTTGAGAAGTACGCTAGAGAATTTATGGTAGGTTTGGGTTGGAGAGCCCCTGGTTCCCCGAAGCTTTCAGTTGGCTTTGCGCCTGATCGATCATGGCTTGGATCTGCTCTTTCTCCGAACTCTTCTGAGCTAAAGGAAGAGCTTTCTGCCACTGATTAACGGCCCCTGCCCAATCTTGCTTTGCTTGTGATAGAAAAATACCATAGTTGATCAGGCCAAACAGAAAATTAGGTTCCAGTTCTAACGCCTCTTGGAAACTTTTTTCCGCGAGTTCATAATCTTCGCTATAAAAAGCGGATGTCGCCATATCAACCATGATATTGACATCCTTTTTTGTTTTTAAAACATTCTGGTAAACCTCGACTGCATGTTTAAAGTTCTCTTGTACTTCAGAGGGGGCGACCTCTTGAGCAGCGACCCCTGCGTTATAATACTCATTTCCAAGGGCGGTTTGCAGGAGTTCATTCTCAGGGTCCTTCTTGGCCTGCTCAACCATCGCATCTATACGCAACTTCTGGGCTTGGTATCCTGCCTTAGTATTGGCAGCCAGTGGAGATGCATTCGAGCCGTAAGGTTGCTCATCTCCAGTAAAGAAGAACACAAGCAGTCCCGAACCAACCATTGCAATACTAATGAGAACAGCAAGAACTCCTGCAAAAATACGTTGTGATTTCTTCTTCAAGCAATTCGCCTCCTTGGTCATCTACTTATAAATATTATTCTAACATGTCTTCTCAAACCATCCAACCTTTAGTCTCCAAACTACCTAACAGCGGACATCCGGAACAGGAGAAATCATTCTATTTTGTTGAGATTCTTTAATTTTTACATAAAGCGCTACTTCTAAACGCTTTTTCTGAAGTTCACAGCCCAGAGTATAAACGTCTGTCAGGCTTTGGGTAAAGGAAACATTCGCTGCATGGCACCCCCCACTACAGGTAAAGCGAGCCCAGCACTCTCGGCAAGACGGCTTAGAATAGACATGCGCTGAACGAAAGCTCTTAACCAGCTCAGCTTTTAGTTGATGAGGGTTTTCGTCATAGAGTGACCCGAGTTTATAGTCTTCCTGTCCCACAAACTGGTGACAGGGATAAAGATCTCCCTCCGGAGAAATTGCCACATACTCATGTCCCGCTCCGCATCCGGAAAGCCGCTTATTCATGCAAGGCCCCTGGTCCAAGGCGATATTGAAGTGGAAGAAATTAAAGTCTCGGTCTTGGGCACGGCGCACTAATAATTCTTCACCAAGGCGATCATACGCTTCCCGAATTTTATCTAGATCCCCTTCCTGAAAAGCATAAGCGTCCTCCTGACCTGCCACGACGGGCTCTACCGAGATCTGTTTAATCCCAATATCCGCCATGTGTAAAACATCGCGATCAAAATCCAAATTGAAATGTGTATAGGTGCCGCGAACGTAATAATACGTTCCTAACGCATAGGGAGAACTATCTGGCCGCTTGCTTACAAACTGTTGGATGCGTTGTGTAACGTTAGCATAACTTCCCTGACCACCGGCATAGGGCCGCATCCGATCATGCACTTCCGGGCGGCCATCAAGACTCAAGACCACACTGATCTCCTCTTGTTCGAGAAAACTTTGGACTTTCTCATCCAGTAATACTCCGTTCGTGGTCAGGGTAAATTTAATAGTTTTATCGAGAACCGCCGCTGCCTTTTTACCGTATTCGACTAAGTCCTTTACGACTCCAAAATTAAGTAATGGTTCTCCCCCAAAGAAATCAACTTCACAATGGTCCCTATGCCCCGACGACTCTAAAACAAAATCAATACCCTTTTTACCCGTCTCAAGATTCATCAAAGTTCTACTTCCACCAAAGGCCCCTGTTCCCGCAAAACAATACTTGCAGCGCAAATTGCAGTCATGGGCTACATGAAGGCAGATTGCTTTGACGATCGGCTTCTCAGGGTAATTGGGCTTGATCCCCTCTACCTCGTGTGAAAAAAGGGTCCCCTCCTTATAGAGTTCTTCCAGTTCCTTAAGGATCTCAGCGAGTTCTTCCTTCGTAAGAAGCGACGTTGCAGATTGATCTAGGACCCGGTAAACCTCCTCCGGAGTAATAAGTTCAGCTTTCTCTTGCAAGTTTTCAATAGCCTTTAGAACACGATATGTCCCCTCATCAAGCAAATGTAATGATCCGGAATTGACGTCATGAGCGATAAAAATATCCCCCTGACAATAACTATGAACATTTTTCTTAAGAGAATATCCCTCATGATTTAATAAATTCAGCATCTAGATCCAGACCCTCTCTTTCTTCTCTTCCCAAGCAAATAGAAATAGAACCCAACCCCAACTACGGGGTGGGTTCTGATATCCTATGTTTAACACAATGAATTAACCTTATTTAACACACACTTGGTTACCAACCGTGCAAGAAGTCTTACAGGCAGATTGGCAAGAGGTCTGACATTTGCCACACCCTCCAGTTTTTACGGTAGAACCTAGGTTAGCCTTCACAATAGTCTGAATGTGTTTTGCCATTCAAACACCCTCCTCTCAATACTCACACATTTAATTCAATCACGATTATAACACAAGGACAACGAGAAAGGCAAAGCCTAAGCTTTGCTAAAACCTTCTTATTCCTCTACAAATTTTAATAATTACAACCCCTAGTTTACCTTCAACTACTCTTATGCCAGAAAATACTTTAATTATGTAGCTCTAGGCGGAATTATCATACTAATACATACAGAAAGTAGCGAAATTCTTACGCAAAATGTTGACGAATTTGCTAGATTATACATATAATGAAGTGTCCAAGAAATCTAATCTCCGTTAGGTGAGGCTCCTGCATAAACATAGGCCACTGCCCAGAAATGTCGAGAGACGCCAATTGGGTAGAACAGGTATTGCCGACATAAGGTTTTACTTAAGGTGGCTGAGAAAACTCTACGCTATGCAGTGCTAAAGCTCAACGAGTAGGGAGGTCCAAACATTTGTTGATTGACCTTCTATTTTGTCATAGAGGTCTTTTTATTTTTACCCCTAATGATGTACCTTTGGGTGGTTAAAGGAGGTGGTTCTATGGATTCTGGCCCATATCATTTATGCAAAAACCTAAATTCTATAACGGGCGGAGTCACCTTATCTGCTGGCGCCAGACTCCGTCACTCTAAGGAGGGAAGTAAATGGCCGATCTGAGAGTTTTAGGGGAATTTTATTTTAGTCAACTGCTTAATAAACCAATTCGTGACGCCAAAGGACATCGTGTTGGGAAATTGCTGGATATTGCAATTCGCTGGGACAGTGTCTCTCCACATGTTACAGGTATTCGATACACCAAAGGGCTACATGACCTAATTCCTATTGGATTGGTGACTTCTTGGGATCATGATGGGCTGCGTCTTGATACCAATTTTGATCTCCAACTGACCTGCCCGCTGCACGAAGAAGAAACATTTATAGGCAAATGGCTATTAGATAAACAAATTATTGACTTAGAAGGCTCAAGGTTAGTGCGAGTTAATGATATTTCATTGTCTTGGGTCTCTCATGAAGATCATCAATATCTTGTTTTAGTTGCGGTGGATATCGGTGTACGCGGGCTTTTTCGCCGCTTAGGGGTTGAGTTTTTACTCAGCCGGGTCGAGAATAAATTTGTAGGTTGCCAGTATATCAAACCTTTAGAAAATCGAACCTCAGCTCTCCAACTCACTCGAGAAAAAGAACAACTGCGCCAACTACATCCTGCTGATATTGCAGACATTGTTGAAAACATGGACTATAAACAGCGAGCTAATTTCCTCGATGCCCTTGATTCTCAACAGGCCATCGATGCCCTTGCTGAGATGGAACTGGATACCCAAGTTGAAGTTATTAATCAGATGGATGAGGAGAGAGCTTCTGATATCCTAGAAGAGATGCCTCCTGATGAAGCTGCTGATATTTTAAGTGAGCTGTCCTCTCAGAAATCCGAAGAGCTCTTGAACTTAATGGAGTCCGAGGATGCCGAAGATGTACGAGAATTAATGCAATATGAGGAAGACACCGCTGGCTCGCTTATGACCACGGAATATATCGGTTTACCGTTTTGGCTTACTGCGGAACAAGCGATTAACGAATTAAGACGTTTAGCCCCTGACGCAGAAACTATTTATTATCTCTATGTGGTCGATGAACAGGAAACTCTGGAAGGAGTTCTGTCGCTACGAGAGCTGATCATTGCTTCTCCAGAAACTACCTTAAAAGACTTGATGCATACTAAAATCTTGAGGATCTCGCCGTATGACGATCACGAAAAGGTTGCCGATCTCATCCATAAATATGGTTTATTGGCGGTGCCCGTCGTGAATTCTCAAGATCAAATCCTCGGCATCATCACCGTAGACGATGTCTTAGAACTATTAATGCCGGATCGCCCTCGCGTGGAAATTTACTCCACCTTGATTGCCCGCCGACGCCAAGCTAAAGGAGGGCATAGTGAATGAACCTAAAAACACGTTTTACCCTGTTTTTAGCCATCATGGGGCCAGGAATGGTGACAGCCTTTGCGGATAATGATGCTGGTGGAATTGCCACCTACGCTGCAGCAGGTGCTAAATACGGCTACTCGCTTATTTTCGTTATGCTTATCAGCACTGTCCTTTTAGCCATAGCTCAAGAAATATCTGCGCGCACAGGAGCCGTGACTGGTCGCGGACTCTCTGACTTAATTCGAGAAAACTACGGAGTGAAATGGGCATTTTTTGCGATGAGCGTTCTCATGATTGCTAACCTAGGCACGACCGCTTCTGAGTTTTCGGGGATCGCTACAAGCTTTGAAATTTTTGGTGTGAGTAAATATCTCTCCGTACCGGTCATGGCCTTCATTATTTGGTGGCTGGTCGTTAAGACAGATTATGCCAGAATGGAGAAAATCCTTCTCTTTCTATGTTTAACTTTTTTCAGTTATGTAATCTCTGGGATTATAGTCAAGCCACCCTGGCCTCAAGTCTTCATGGAATCCGTTACTCCCACATTCTCGGGTAGCCCAGCTTTTTTGCTGATGATCGTCGGAGTGATCGGAACTACGATTACCCCCTGGGGACAGTTTTATGTCCAGTCTTCCGTGGTCGATAAAGGTATCACGGCCAAGGACTATCGTTACACACGCTGGGATGTACTAATCGGAACCTTTTTTACGGGATTTATCGCCTTCTTTATTATTGTTTCCACTGCAGCAACCCTCTTCGCCAATAATATCCCGATTGAGACTGCTAAAGATGTTGCTCTCGCGTTAAAACCATTGGCTGGAGAATATGCGAGTTTGCTCTTCGGCTTTGGTTTACTCGGCGCCTCTATGTTGGCTGCGTTTGTCCTGCCCTTAAGTACCGCGTATGCGGTCTGCGAGGCCTTTGGTTTTGAACACGGAATCAGTAAATCCTTTAAGGAAGCCCCCGTATTCTTCGGTCTGTATACAGTCCTCATCGTCTTGGGATCAGCGATCGTCTTGTGGCCTGATTTGTCTTTATATCACGTCATGTTGACAACTCAAGTCGTTAACGGAATCCTTTTACCCCCCATTCTTATCTTCATGGTCCTAATAGCCAGTAAGAAAAGTATTATGGGGGATTATGTCAATTCAAAATTTTTCAATCTTATTTCCTGGACGTTCACGTTAATTTTAGTGCTTCTATCCTTACTGCTGCTTCTATCAACCTTATTCCCGGAGTTTGTCAGTCATCTATTTACAATATAGTTTAAGAGGCTATGCGCATCGAATGAGTAATTAAATAATACTCATTCAATAAGCCGTCTAATCTTTGGCTCAACTCAACAATACTCGGATCTGTTAAGTCTCTATGTCTTGCATTATCATTAAGATTCGTTCGAGCATCTTCGATTAAAAGCATCAGGAAGTCCCTATAAACGTTCAAATTGGCACCTCTTTTTTCTGAATATAGTGTTAACGATGGCTCCTTACAAACTCCTCTAGCGCACCCTTACTTGGAATATATTAGTATAATATTCTAAAGAAATCAAGCTATTTTTTATTAATATATTTCATCATGAAAAGCCCTTGATTTTCCCATAATTCCAGTTAAAGTAATCTTGGCTGGTTCCAACCTCGGCGAAGGCGACCGTCTTCATCACTTATGCTGACTTAAAATCTGTACTTTATGATAAAACAAAGGACAATCTCTATTCTATGAATGAGGTTGTCCTTTGTTAGTGATACCTACGTCGTTTTCACTGGGTTTGAACTCACATAAAAGGTAATAGTCCCAGTCTTAGGTTGTGACCTCTGCTCTTCGCTGGATCAAGAGTTTCGAGCAGTATTCAATCATTTCCCGTCGGCGTACAATTCCTATAAAGATCTGTTGATCGTCCACGACAGGCACAAAATTTTGTACCACCGCTCTTGATATCAAATCCTCTATTTCAGCATCAATTGTTACCGGCAAATTCTGAACATGTTGTTCCACTTCGCTAAGGAATATATCCTCCGTATTTTCAAAGGTGAGACCCGGTGTATTTTTAAGCTTCCACAGCAAATCTCCTTCAGTAATCGTTCCCACATATTTCCCCTCACGATCAATGAGCGGGACTGCAGAATAACTGTGGTACTCCATCCTCTCTAGTGCTTGACGCATTGTCGCATTGTCTTTTAGAAAGACGATGTCCTTCTTGGGTATAAGGAAAAAGGCTACATTCATTACAAATACGCTCCATTTCGTATATTTTTACAAACTGCTAGTAGTGTCAATCAATCCTAACTATATATTTTTTCAAAACACGGGCTACATTTTCCAATATTTCTAGTTACATCTGGTCGGAGTGAGAGAATTAATCTCAAGTCAAAAAAGGCTCCTCTATAAGATATGGGACGGTATCTCCACTATCAAACAAAAAACACCGCAATCCCTTGCGATGTCTAATATTTTTTTATGGAGCGGACGACGAGATTCGAACTCGCGATCCTCGGCTTGGGAAGCCAATGCTCTACCGCTGAGCCACGTCCGCATGATATTACCAAGGGTTTTGTCCAATTAAGCCTCTATAAGACCATCGGCTACCCTTATCCCAACAAAGAAAATTATAAGCGTAAAGATCTAATATGTCAATCTAGATTTATGGAGCTCGATAGGCATCCGCCCAGTTAGCTAACTCCCCACGGAAGTTCTTCGTTAAAGTAACAATCTTGCAATAAGGCTGATCTTTAAAGTGTTCCATATACGGAACGAATCCACTTTTTGATACAGGGATGTCAATTTGCCCCGAATGTCCAATGCATATAATTTTACAGGAATCATGAACACGAGTTAAAATTTTCCTTAACTCTTGAATAGAAAAGTTCTGACACTCATCAATAATAATCGTCATGTCTTTAAGATTTGTCCCTCTAAGGAAGACGGGACTTTTAGGGTAACACCAAACCCCATCCATTGCTCGTTTAATACTTACTTTTCTGCGCATTGCTTCATTAGCCAATGATTCTTCATTATAAATGCATTGAGTCGGATTTTCATTAATTTCTAAGAGAGCATCCACAAGCGGTTGATAGTAAATGCTTTCTTTTTCGGATTGGGTACCAGGTCTGAACCCCATAGAAGATTCTTGAACTGGATTAAAAATATAAGTTAAAGGTTTCTTAATGATTTTTGCGCAAGCGACTGCGAGAGTAGTTTTTCCTGTACCTGCTTTGGCATTTACCATTACTAACTGATTATCAAAAATAGCATTGACGTACTCACGTTGTTCAACGGTTAACCTTGGCTCAAAACCAAACAATAAGTTATTCTCTGGTAGTGGCATAGTACTCACCTAATCCTTGTCGTGTTTATTACTGCTCTAGGCAGAATCAATAAATGATCAATAATCTCACGCTCTTATTATTTCTCTTAAATAGATTTACATTCTACAGTTTAAGCCATTCGGCTACAACAAAAAAAGTCCTGATTTTTCCCTGAAGGAAATCAACAGAACCGATTATATATTTAATTTTTAATAGGTAATATCTAAGGAAATGCGATGTCTAGGTGCTTACTCTTATTATTTAAACTGATTTATTAAATAATAAGTAGTGGTGCCTCAGGACGGAATCGAACCGCCGACACGAGGATTTTCAGTCCTCTGCTCTACCGACTGAGCTACCGAGGCATAATCGATGTTAGATTTTCGAAATTCGATATTCTATCGGGTGTATAACCATCCACGACTTCCATATACGAACTAAGATTAGCAACTTTAATTAATGAGTGCTGGTTGAAATACTTGTCGAACCTCGTGCTTCGAACTTCGTATATCGAGTATGGTGACCCGTACGGGATTCGAACCCGTGTAACCGCCGTGAAAGGGCGGTGTCTTAGACCGCTTGACCAACGGGCCGCTTCAGTGGTCAGTCATCAGATAAATGACACTCACAAATATGAATTCTACACTATCTTTCTAGACATGTCAATACCTTTTAATCTATCTTTGTAAACCTAGTTTTATTTATTATTGCTGCAGGATATTAATTTTCACCGAAGTCGCCTCACCCGAAAGCAATACATGCAACGAAGGAGGCCTCTATCCTTTAAATGAGAAATCCAGATGATCAAAGGTCTTAATGGACATTGGCGTTAGGGGATAGGAACATTAAGATCAACGCCTATCCCTGATAGATTTGTTAGAAATTAAATTTCTTTACTGTTTCTTGCAATTCATTGGCCATCGTTGCTAAAACGTTACTCGAAGAGGCTATTTCCTCAACAGATGCCGATTGTTCCTCTGTCGCGGCAGACACAGTCTGAGTTTGGGTCGTGATTTCTCGACTTGTCTCATAAATATCCGCAATCGATGAAACTATTCTTTCACTCCCCACAGCCATTTGCTGAATTTCCTCAGAAATTTCTTCAATCTGTGAAGAAACCTGGTTAATTAAGCCCGATATTTCATTAAATGCTTGTCCTGCCGTTCCAGCGACCTCTGTCCCTAGCTTAACTTGATGTGTTCCCTCGTTCATCGCTAGCACTGCTTTCTGAGTGTCTTGTTGAATGCTATTAATCAGCAATGCTATCTGTTTCGATGCTTCCTGTGATTGTTCGGCCAATTTTCGGACCTCATCCGCAACAACAGCAAAACCTCTCCCTTGCTCACCGGCTCGCGCCGCTTCGATGGCAGCGTTTAAGGCCAGAAGGTTTGTCTGGGATGCTATACCTGATATGGTATCTACGATCTGCCCGATTTCTTTAGAACGCTCTCCTAAATTCATGACCACATCAGCAGATCCTGTCACTGTCCTTTCGATATTAAGCATTTGTTGCATCGTTTTATCGATTGCCTGACTACCCTCTGCCGCCGAAAGGGCCGTTTTTTCCGAGGACCTAACTACAATTTTGGCGTTTTCCAGCATCTGCTGAATCCCCGCTGACATCTGCTCAACAATTGCCGATGTATCATTAACAGCATTTAGTTGTTTTTCTGCACCAACGGAAACTTCCATGATAGCTATCGCTACTTGTTGTGACGCTTGGGCGGATTGTTCTGCCCCTGCGCTCAATTGTTGAGATGATGCTGCAACTTGCGCTGAGGACGATGACACTTGTTGAACAAGGTTAATTAAATTGTCGGTCATGGTCCGGAAAGCCCTACCAAGATTCCCTATTTCATCTTTAGAATTATTTTCGAATTGTCCTATTCTCAAATTACCTTTGGCAATTTCATCAGCATTTGTTGCCATTTGGGCAATTTGTTTCGAGATTTTATTACTTAGTATTGTTCCTGTCACAAGAGAAACTCCCAGGGCCAGTAAAATAGAGACAATCGTATAAATAATGCTTTGTTTAGTCTTATTTTCATGCTCCATTTGCTTTGCTAAAACCAGTGTATCAATATCATCAACCCAGTTTCCCGTTCCAATCACCCAATTATAGGGCTCAAATAATAAGGTATAACTTCTTTTAGGTAATGCTTCCGTTTGATTTGGCTTTGCAAATCTATAATCCGTATAGCCTCCGCCTGCTTGTTTACCGTTCGCAATAAACGCCTGAACAAAAAGTATACCCTCACTATCCTTGGCCTCATAACGTGATTTCCCTTCAGAAGCTTCTCGCCCTAGCAGAACTACGTTTGTTCCATCGGTCGTATCTATCCAAAAATAGTTTTCTTGGTCGTAACGTAAATTTCTTACAAGATCCGCTGCCGTCTTCTTTGCCTCTTCTGGAGTGTATTCCCCTTTTTTCTGCCTATCATAGATATCTTGAACTAAACTATAAGCAGTTTGGACCTCCAGTTTAACGGTCCGGTCAAACTGTTCATATAACGTATCGCGATATTGTGTAATGTTTGCTTTTTCTGCAACTATCACATTATAGATGTTATAACCACCCAGAATAGAACCCATAATTAAACTCGTCGTTACTAGTAATAAAATAATACGATATTTGATTTTAGTCATCCTTTATCTCCCTTTCTCATACTCTGATTTATGGCCCCAATACATATATAGGTTTTCCAATTGCCCCTTTGACCTCCCGGAAATTAACTACCTGATCGGTTAAAAAACAAAATCGCTCCCCAAAATAGAAAGCGAAATGTTCTAAATTGGTGGCTCGGCTATCATCACCCTAACGTGGAAGACCCGAAGCTTTGCGTCCTCGGTTTTCACCGAGTTTGCCTTTGTCAATTATTATTAGCTTGCAAAAAAGACTTTATTTTTTGAATCATATTGACTATAACATACGTAGAATTAATTTTAAATACATTTTCTTTTCTATTACAACAAATTATTTATTATTCCCCTAAAATATGTTTACAATACCAAAGAAATAAACAGCAAAAAACAGCAACTTAACAATAGTGCCAAATCACTGTCTTCTGCCGTTTATATCTTATGTTTGACAAGTACTACGCCTACAAACACTTTTTTGAAAATGGTGGGCCATCCGCGACTCGAACGCGGGACACCCTGATTAAAAGTCAGGTGCTCTAGCCGACTGAGCTAATGGCCCGAAAGATGTTTTGTACCACGAATTTAGATATTACACTAATCCATCACAAGTGTCAATACTTTTAAAGATTTGTTGTATTAAAAGATTTCTCCGCGCACAATGGTTTGTTCGCGTCCTGGACCTATGGCAACCAACGTAGCCGGAATACCTGAAAGCTCTTCAATTCGAAGAATATAATTTCGGGCTGCTTCAGGAAGGTCTCCAAACTGACGTACATGAGTCACATCTTCTTGCCAACCAGGCATTTCTTCATAAACTGGTTGACATTGCTTAAATATCTTTTGACTTTGGGGAAATTCACGGATGATTTCTCCATTGACGCTATATCCAACGCAGATTTTCAAGGTGTCAAATCCCGTAAGGACATCAAGCTTCGTAATGGCAAAGTCGGAAATTCCACTCACTCGAACAGCATACCGGGCAATGACCGCATCAAACCAACCACAACGACGCGCTCGTCCAGTCGTGGTTCCAAACTCATGTCCATTCTTCTGAATTTCTTCTCCGACCTCGTCCAAAAGTTCTGTTGGGAAAGGACCTTCTCCGACGCGAGTTGTATAGGCCTTGATTACCCCGATTACGCGATTAATACGAGTTGGGCCAATACCTGCACCAATACAAGCCCCTCCAGCTATTGGATGGGAAGATGTCACATAGGGGTAAGTCCCATGGTCAATATCTAGTAAGGTGCCTTGTGCACCCTCAAAGAGCACCTTCTCCCCCGCTTGAATGCTTTGGTCGATTACCAGAGAACTGTCCGTGACCATCGAACGAAGTTGTTCTGCATAGCCAAGGTAAGTTTCATAAATATCCTCAAACTTCAGCGCTTCCTTACCATAGACTTTGACAAACAAATTATTTTTTTCGGTTAAATTTCGTTTGAGTTTGTCAGCAAACTCTTCTTTATCCATCAGATCAATCACACGGATTCCGATCCGTGAAGCTTTATCCATATAGGCCGGACCGATTCCACGCTTCGTTGTGCCAATTTTGTGCTCAGCGCGTACTTCTTCTTCCAAACCATCAAGTACCCTGTGATAGGGCATGATAATATGGGCGTTGCTACTAATAAGGAGCTTACCGATCTTAATGCCTCGTATGGCAAGATAACTGAGTTCTTCTAACAAAACCTGCGGATCAATCACCACACCATTGCCAATGACACAAGTTTTATCCTCGTAAAGGATTCCCGAAGGAATTAGGTGAAGTTTGAACTCTTCTCCGTTCGCCACAACCGTGTGTCCAGCATTATTTCCCCCTTGGTACCTTACAACGACATTGGCTTTTTCGGCTAGAAAATCTGTTATTTTACCTTTACCTTCATCTCCCCATTGAGAACCAATTAACACAACCGCTGCCATATATTTTTCCTCCTTACTTTCTCAAGAGTCCCTTCTCGCCATCACGACACCTTGCCATCGGCATCTAGCTATCACTACACCTTGCCATCCATGGCGGTGTTCTAATCTCGAACATCCCTGTTCGAGTCTTGGCTACAGGGACACTTGGCCATTCTTGGCCAGCGTCCCTTAATCCTGTAGTCCTAGTCGCTTAAAGATATCATCAACGTGTCGCAGGTGATACTTTAAGTCAAACAAACCCTGAATTTTTTCTTTGGTTAAATAGTTTAGAATTCGTGTATCCTCTGTCACAACTTCAATAAAGTCTTGACCATGATCCCAAGCCTGAAAGGCATCCTCTTGAACCCAGGCGTAGGCCTCTTCTCTCATACATCCGTGTTCGACCAAGGCCAAGAGAACACGTTGAGAAGAGGTCAGTCCAAAGGTTTTCTGAAGATTACGTTTCATTTGATCCTCACGAATCTTTAGACCTGTTATTACCTTAGTCATCTGACGGAGCATATGATCCAAGAGAAGGCAACTATCCGGAAGAATTATCCGTTCCACAGAGGAATGGGTCATATCTCGTTCATGCCAAAGCGCTATATTCTCCATGGCTGCTAATGCATTGCCACGTAGAAGCCGTGACATTCCCGCTACCTGTTCACACACAATCGGATTGCGCTTGTGTGGCATCGCCGAGGACCCTTTTTGCCCCTCTGCAAAGGATTCCTCAACCTCCAGGATATCCGTACGTTGTAAATTGCGAATCTCTGTTGCTATCTTTTCGAGTGTCCCTCCGATTAAGGCTAACGTAGACACAAAGTGCGCGTGTCGATCCCGTTGCAATATTTGATTACTAACTAAAGCCGTCTCTAACCCCAAGAGAAGACAGACTTCCTCCTCTACATCAGGCGATACGTTGGCATATGTTCCCACTGCTCCAGAAATCTTTCCAGCACTCACAGAAACAATCGCCTGATCAAGCCGTTCTTCTTGACGATCGATTTCTGCAATCCACAAAGCGAGCTTCAATCCGAAGGTTAGCGGCTCAGCATGAATGCCGTGAGTTCGGCCGACCATCACGGTGTATTTACTTTCAAACGCTCGCTTAGCTAACGACTCTCGCAACGCTATCAAGTCACTCTTCAGTAACCGACCTGAATCTCTTAACACAAGGCTTAACCCGGTATCCTTCACATCTGAAGACGTCAATCCAAGATGAAGGTATTTACCAGCCTCCCCAATCTCTTCAACAACAGCCTGTAAAAAGGCAATCAGATCGTGCCGAACCACAGCCTCAATTTCTAAGACCCGCTTAGGGTTCACTTTAGCCGACTTTCGGATTTCCTCCATGGCTTGCTGAGGTATTTCCCCTCGTTTCGCCATAACCTCAGCGACGGCCAATTCAACGTCTAACCAACGTTCATATTCATATCCATCTTGCCATAGCTTGCCCATTTCAGGGTGAGTATATCTTTCGAGCAAAAAACTTCGCCCCCTGTCATTTCGTAGACTTCAATATCACAAGTACTATTTTTAACCTACCAAAAGCATCAATCCAAAGAGAGAACGTCAAGCAAAATCTTTATGACTTAGCTACGATATCCCGACCCACAACAACACCGGTTGCTGAAGCTTGCATCAAACCTCGGGTTATTCCTGCTCCATCCCCAATCGTATATAAGCGAGGAATTTCTGTTTCAAAGTTTGTTTTTACTTTTACCTTGGAAGAGTAGAACTTAACCTCAACCCCGTATAACAACGTGTTTTTGGCGTACATACCAGGCGCAATTTTATCAAATGCTTTGAGGGTCTCTATTAAAGAAGTTAGGTACCGCTCTGGAAGCGCATAACTGAGGTCTCCAGGAACAGCTGAAAGCAGGGTTGGAATCGTGGTCGACTGGCGCAGACGGCTTTCAGTGGTCCGTCGTCCTTGTAAGAGATCCCCCAAACGCTGAACCATGACTCCACCACCTGATAACATGTTCGCTAGCCGGGCAACATAACGACCATATTCGATCGGTTGGTTAAAAGGCTCAGTAAAACGTGTTGAGACCAATAAAGCAAAGTTAGTGTTCTTTGTTTTCTTCTCAGGATCGGCATAACTATGCCCATTGACCACTGCTATTCCCCCGTCATAGTGTTCCTCAGAAACCACACCACCCGGGTTGACGCAGAAGCTTCGCGTCTTTAAGTCATAAGTATCCGAATAATAGACTAGTTTCGGTTCGTAAAGTTCCCGTGTTAAATGATCCATTATCGAGTTTGGAACTTCAACTCGCACTCCAATATCCACCTCATTGTTTTCCGTCGCTACACCTAAACGAACGGTCTGTTCAGCAAGCCAATTCGCGCCTCCTCTACCTGGGGCAGCAACTACATAACGCGCCGACACTTCATCAATTTCTGGTTCGTCCCGTCGTTGAATGGTCGCCCCTATGACCCCTTCAGGACCGGCCAAGATATTCTTAACCTCCGCCAGTTCCCAAAAAATCGTCTTCGTATTGGTCATAAGATGTTCGTACATACCCTTCAACACATCATAAGCCAACTCAGTTCCCAAATGACGTATCGGACAATGAATCAACTGAATATTATGACGAGAAGCCTCATATTGAATCTCTTCCACCCGGTGGTTATTTAAGCCATAGACGGTTTCTTGCGCTTTGAATTGGCGGTAAATAGAATCTGTGTAGTCAATTAATTCCTGTGCCTGAGCCTCTTTCATATATTCGGTCAATCGACCGCCCACCGCGGGACTCAAAGACAGTTTCCCATCACTAAATGCCCCTGCACCTGACCATCCTCTGGTAATAGCGCATGGATTACATCCAACACAGACGCCCGTTGCACGGGCAGGGCACTTTCGCTTTTCGATGGTTCTTCCGTTATCCACAATAAGAATTTTCAACTCTTGATTATGCTTTGATAGCTCTAAAGCCGTAAAAATACCGGCTGGACCAGCTCCAATAATTAAGACATCGACTTCATGTTTCAACTTTATCTCCTCCTAGAGCCATCTTCGTTCTCAACTAGCAAAGAGTCTCTAGTCGCAAACACTTTTATCTTAACAATCCTCCTTCCCCTTGTCAATCAATATCCGAACATTATACATGAATACATAAAAAACATTCGACAATTTCAGAGGGTTTATGACTTTTGTACAGTGATGCCCCTTTAGAGGAATGGGGGTCTGATAAGTATAAATAAATCCCCCAGCCAAGAGGCCTGGGGGATCTATTTAAGCCATTTGATGTTGTCGATCAAGATTTACAAATTTGGTAAACTCCTTAAGGAAGCCTAATTCTACGGTTCCTACAGGACCATTACGATGTTTGGCGATAATTAACTCTGCAATCCCTTTTTTCTCAGATTCCGAATGATAATACTCATCCCGATAAATAAATGAAATCACATCCGCATCCGCTTCAATGGCCCCCGACTCCAATAAGTCCGACATAATAGGCCGTTTATCCTGACGTTGCTCAACTCCACGATTAAGCTGTGACAAGGCGATGACCGGGACTTTAAGTTCACGGGCAAGCCCTTTAAGAGTTCTCGAGATTTGTGCCACCTCCTGCTGTCGGCTTTCTGTCTTCTTTCCAACCGACAACAACTGAAGGTAGTCAATAACAATCATCCCCAAATTGTGCTCCGTTTTCAATCTACGCACCTTCGAACGCAGCTCTGCTAAGGAAATTCCTACGGTATCATCGATAAAAATTGGGGCATCAGAGAGAGGCCCTACAGCGCGCGTCAATTTCGGCCAATCTGAGTCGAGCAAATCACCAGTCCTGACACGCTGTTGGTCTACCATTGCTTCCCCACACAGCATCCGCTGCACTAATTGTTCCTTGGACATTTCCAAGCTAAAAACGGCAACCGGCACTTTCGCCCTTACTGAAGCATTTTGTGCCATATTTAAAACTAGTGCCGTTTTTCCCATGGATGGCCGGGCAGCAATAATCACTAAATCAGAGGGTTGCCAACCCGAAGTCATGCGGTCCAATTCCGTGAAAAAGGTCGGAACACCCGTAAGATTTCCTTTATGAGCATAGAGATACTCAATTTTCTCAAACGTCTCTAGCAGAACATCGCGAATAAGACTAAATCCATCTTTTACACGCCTTCTAGAAAGATCAAGAATCAGTTTTTCTGCTTCTTCCAGAAGATTACGCGCTTCTTCTCCAGGCTCATATCCCCGTTCTACGATACTATTGGACGCTCGTATTAGCTGACGCAGAAGCGCCTTTTCCGTGACCAATTTGGCATAATAATCGACATTAGCTGCCGAAGGAACAGAACGAGCAATCTCAGAGATTGTCGCAATTCCGCCAACTTGTTCCAGACGGCCCTGCTGGCGCAAGATCTCGGCAACACTGACAAGGTCAATAGGATCTCCCTTTTCAAAGAGTTCCTGAATCGCAGAAAAAATCAAACGATGATTATCCCTATAAAAGTCTTCCGGTTGAAGAATCTCAAAAACAGAACTTCCGGTCTCCGGTTCGAGCATCATCGCCCCTAGGACAGCCTGTTCAGCCTCTAAATTCTGTGGTGGAACTCTCAGTAGTTCCATATCTTCTCTCCTTCTGGCACTTACCTCTCTCTAGCTGTGGTGAACTCGTTCAACTAAAGTTAAACATCGAGTCTTCTCACAATTGGCTGAAAACTTTGCTGAGGTTGACTAGTATTAAAAAACATGGTTCATAGCCTCTTCGATTGTACTGACACCTACCACTTCAATACCCTGTAAACTTCTTGGTACATCTACCATGTTTTCCAAGGGGATCAAAACTTTGCGAACTTCAACCTGTTTTGCGCCAAAAATCTTTTCGTAAATACCACCGACTGGTTTCACCTTGCCTTGAATGGAAATCTCCCCGGTTATGGCAACATCCTGGCGAAGTGGTTTCTTTTTCAGAGCACTATAGATAGCCAGCGTAGTTGCAAGCCCCGCGGAGGGCCCGTCGATTTTTGCTCCGCCTACAATATTTACGTGCACATCATAATTACCTAAATCTTCTCCAGTTAGTTCACGTATGACCGCAGCAGCATTAAATACTGCATCTCTAGCCATACTTCCTGCTGTTTCATTAAATCGAATTGCACCTTTACCATCTCGCCCTGCAAAGGTTATCGCCTCGATCTCCAATACTGAACCTAAAAATCCCGATACACCCAGTCCCAAAATCCTTCCCACTTCAAAGCTTGCTTGGACCTTGCGGACAATAAAGGGAGTTAGTCGCGCCGAACGCAGGACTTCATATACATCAGCACAAGTTACTTTCACGACCGCTTGATCCGGGTTTCGATACCTTGCCAAGCCGTAGGCATCTGTCAAAATACTATTTGCTTTCCGTCCTTCGATCACATATTCACTAATTATCTCAGGGACGTTGTCTTCTAACGTCACTCCAAGCTTTTGGGCAGATTGACGGATAATGTGCTGAACATTTCTTGGCTCAAGAGGGACAAAAAAAACTTCAGAGCAGCGAGAACGAAGGGCCGGACTAAGATCAGCCGGATCCCTTGTCGTAGCTCCAATGAGCACAAAATCAGCAGGTGCTCCTTCATCAAAAAGTTTTTTAATCCACAGTGGAACCTGAGGGTCCCCAGGATCATAATACGACGAGTCGAAGGTCACTTGCTTATCCTCAAGCACTTTGAGCAGCTTATTTAAGAGTAAGGGATCCATTTCTCCAATTTCATCTATGAAAAGAATGCCGCCGTGAGCATCACTCACCAACCCCATTTTTGGTTCCGGTATGCCGGTCTCTGCTAAATCGTGCTTAGCACCTTGGTATATGGGATCATGAACTGATCCCAAAAGAGGATTGGTCACATCACGAGGATCCCACCGAAGCGTTGTACCATCCACTTCAATAAACGGGGCTTCTTTGAGAAAGGGAGAATGTGGATGGCTCTTGACTACTTCTAAAGCAACTCGAGCAGCAGAAGTTTTACCGACTCCGGGTGGACCATAAATCAGCATGTGTTGTGGATAGGGTGTTGCTATCTTTGCAAGAAGAGCTTGTAGAGCGCTTTCCTGTCCTACAATTTCCTCCATAGTCCTGGGTCGTAAGACATCCGATGCTGATGATTTTAAGGAAACTGTTTTCATTTTTTCGAGCACAGCTAACTTCTTGAGGGTTTGAGCATTTTCTGGAGTAGATGACTCCTGAAGTACATGCCTTTTTATTTCTTTGACATAATCCTCATGCCGTTCCTGCATCTTTTCTGTAACCACACGTTCCAACCGTTCTTCTACAGAACGCCGAGCAATAAGGTCCGCTATCTGTTCCTCGATTTCATCTAAGATCTGCGGAATTTCTGACTTATTGGGAAGGGTTTGGTCTGTGGGATCATCTGAAAGGATTTTGCGCAAACCAACAACACGTTCAATTAGTTCATCCGAGCGCATGAGCTTGAGTGCTTCCAATCGACTAGCCTTAAGTACTAGTTTGTCAGTTCCATAATAATTTGAAAGCAATACATAGAGTGCCTCAACTTCTCGACTCCACTCTTCTTCGTCTTGTAACCGCTCACTAAGGTCCTTGTGATTTAACCATTTTGCTAAAATCCCTTTCATCAGGGGTCCCCTTTCGTGGTTCGTAGTACGTTGTTTAAAATACGCCGCCTTAAGATGCGAAACTGCAGAGATCTATCTGAAGCTGAACTCACTTATAATCCAGAAACATGTACCTGAAGCTTAGCTACTACCTCTGGATGCACTTTTACATAAACCTCAAAATTTCCCAATGTCTTAATCGGTTCCTTTATCTCCAACTTACGTTTATCCACTTCGACATTGTGTTGCTTTTTTAAGGCTTCGGCAATTTCCTTACTGGTTACTGAGCCAAACAAGCGCCCTCCTTCTCCAGTTTTCGTCTTCACTTCGATCAGCAAGGCATTAAGTTTATCGCCCAATTTGATAGCATCTTCTTTCTCTTTCTCCTTGCGACGTTGTTCCACTGCTTTCTTATGTGAAACGTCCTGAATATTTCCGGTAGTCGCTTCAATCGCTAATTTCTTAGGAAAAAGAAAATTTCGAGCAAATCCATCAGCGACTTCTAAAATCTGTCCCTTTTTACCTGTTCCCTTTACATCTGTTTGAAGAATAACTTTCATGAAAATTCCTCCTTATAGTTCTTCCGGTAGGCGTCGGAAATTGATCACGAGATCAAAAAGCCCAAACATGATAATGCTGACAATCGTAAAAAAGAAATAAATAAAGCTAGAAATAATGATTAACCATTTAAGGAATCTTGGGATTTTGGGTGATTTTAAGATATGCAGATAGACAGCTGTGCCTAGAACCAACGTTAAAGCGCCGTAAACAACCATGAGATTAATCCCCAGCCCTCGAAAAACCGGCCAAGCAAAGTAATCCCCTAAAAGATAGCAAGCAATACCTAATACCGCACCCCAGACTGCATACCAAGGCAGACGCCAGTGCGTAAACGGGATCCATCCTCCCTCGTCCTTAAGCCATCGTCTCATAATGTAGTATACAAATCCAAACTCAACTATAGCAATTATTGCAGAGATACCTGGGCTGACTAACATATAAAATTGAATTACTTGTTGCAATACATCTCGAATCTGCTCCTCTGTAATCCCTTGTTGTTGCATCAATACCAGTAATCCGGAATCTTGATATTGCTGAACTGTCGAATTAATCAGATCACCAACAGTCTTAGCATCAAATCCTTGCATTACATAGGAGAGAGAAGGTAAAGCTCCTATAATTGCCGCTAAGGCAGCACCCCAAAAAAAAGTTACGCGTACTGGCCAACGCTTCTGCCAACCAAGAACACCCAGCAACCCTGCCAAAGGTACAAATCCCAATTGATTAAGTGCTGATACTCCAAAAACAATTACTGCTGCAAGATAGCCAATCAAGAGAAACCCTACCGCTCTGGGCAACCCTCTACGTAGTCCAACTAAAAATACTGCGAGTAACATCAGTGCTTCCCAAAGAAATCCCCAGGTTCCCAAAACAATCCCCACCCAAGGAAATGTCAATAGAATCGCCCCTGCCAAATAATCCTGAGCCAATTCATCACTAATAAACATTTTTTCCGATCTCCTATATGCTTAATCTTCAGGGGCAAGGTAACTCAAAAGCAAGCTGAAATCTCCCCACTGCTTTTCAAGGTTCATTTCATCGGTGTTTTTTAGACCCTCTAAGCGTTGGAGAAGCATGCGATCGAGTCGTGAAAAGTCAAACCCCAATCGCCTTGCTAGCAAATAACTCATTCCTACTAGATCCGCCAGACCCTGAATCATCTCATCCTCTGAGCCACTCAGAGTCCCATGTTGGATAAGCCACTGAGCCTGAATTAAATTTACCTTAAGTTCATCAATGGCCCTTAGACCCTTAACGACATCAACTTCAATATTTTCCAGGAATGACCCCTCCTAAACTCTATTATTTATCTCCACTCATGATCTTAAAAAATTGGCTACACTATCAGACTACTGTTCGTGATTACCATACCATTCTCCTGCACCTTCGTCCTATGAAAATTTAACCATGGACGACCTTGCCCAAAATTTATACGTTCTACTTCGAAAAATAGCTCATTTTCATCCATAAGTGGTCCGCGGATCGGAAAATAGAAAAAGGGAGCTTTGCTCCCTTTTTCTTACTCTACGCTATATGGTAACAAGGCTATGCTACGAGCACGTTTGATGGCCAAGGTCACTTGGCGCTGATGCATTGCGCAGTTTCCAGAAATTCGACGTGGTAATATCTTGCCACGATCTGTAACATACTTTCGCACTTTATGTGTCTCTTTGTAATCCATAGACACAACTTTATCGACACAAAAACTACATACCCGCTTACGAGGGCGACGTCCGCGTTCACGTTTCATACTAATTCTCCCCTTCCCCTATTAGAATGGGATGTCATCATCCAAATTTACTTCATGTCCAAACGAGCTGTTTCCGCCTGGAGATTTTGATTCTGTGTTTACGCCTCCACCGTCTTTCGGACTTAAGAAGCGAACATCTTCAGCAATAACCTCTGTAACCCAGCGTTTTTGACCGTCTTGTCCAGTATACGAACGTACTTGAATTCGACCATCTGCAGCCGCGAGTTTCCCCTTCGACAAAAAATTGGCACAGAGTTCGGCAAGCTGCCGATAAACTACGCAATTTATAAAGTCGGTATCTCTTTCTCCTTGGGCATTTTTATAATTGCGGTCGATCGCTAACGTAAAATTAGCGACCGCTACACCATTTGGCGTGTAGCGCAATTCGGGGTCCTTCGTTAAACGGCCTATCAAAACGACACGATTCAACATATGCGCCCCTCCGTCCTTCTAGTCATCTTTTCTAACGGTTAGGAAACGGATTACATCATCAGAAATCTTCATAACCCGTTCAATTTCTTGGGATGTACGACCTTCGCCATCAAAGTTCATCAGGATATACTGGCCTTCTTTGTAATCTTCAATTTCATAGGCCAATCGACGCTTGCCCCACTTTTCTACCTTTAAGTTTTCTCCGCCATTGCTGGCTACGAGCCCACCTAAACGTTCTACCAGTGCAGTAGTTGTCTCTTCATCCAGATCTGGTCGGATGATATACAGTATTTCATACGCTTTCATATTTGCACCTCCCCTCGGACTAAGCGGCCCCGATCAACGGAGCAGGGATATTTATACTAACAAGCTAAAATTATACCATTGTGTTCCTTAAAATGCAAGCTTTAAACATTAAAACGAAAGTGGACAATATCACCATCATTCATAATATACTCTTTACCTTCCAAGCGAACTAATCCTTTATCCTTAGCACCGCTCATACCGTTGAATTCTACGAAGTCCTTATACGAAACCACTTCAGCTCGAATAAATCCATGTTCAAAATCTGTATGGATGGTCCCGGCTGCTCGAGGCGCCTTAGTCCCTTGATAAATTGTCCATGCTTTTACCTCTATCGGACCCGCAGTAAAGAACGTCATAAGGCCCAATAAATGGAAGGCAACCCGAATCAAACGATCTAGTCCTGACTCCTCGAGTCCTAAATCCTGTAAAAATCCTTCTTTTTCATCTGGCTCAAGTTCGGCAATCTCAGCCTCAATCTGCGCACAAACTACGACGACTTCGGCACCCTCTTCAGACGCTATCTCTTTAACCTGTTGAACGTAAGGATTGTCAGAGGCTGTGGAAAGACCATTTTCACTGACATTGGCAACATAAAGCACTGGTTTCAAGGTTAAAAGCGAAAACCCCTTTAGAATCTCTTGTTCCTCATCCGAAAAGGTCAACGAACGAGCCCCTTTTCCTTGATTAAAGACCACCTTTAAGCGCTCCAAAAGGGCCACTTCAAGATGGGCCTTTTTATCACCCGTCTTCAAGAGTTTCGAAGTACGTTCTGCCCGTTTCTCCACACTCTCCATGTCTGCCAAGACCAGCTCTAAGTCTATTGTCTCGATATCTCGCTTAGGGTTAACATTACCCTCAACATGGATTACGTTCTCATCTTCAAAACATCGGACGACATGCACAATGGCATCCACTTCTCGGATATGGGATAAGAACTTGTTACCTAGCCCCTCGCCTTTGCTCGCTCCCTTGACAAGACCAGCAATGTCAACAAACTCAACGGTTGCCGGAACAATCTTTTTAGGATTTACCATATCGGCAAGTTTTTGCAAACGGGAATCAGGCACTTCAACCATCCCAACATTTGGATCAATCGTGCAAAATGGGTAATTTGCCGCTTCTGCACCCGCTTGAGTGATTGCATTAAACAGCGTTGATTTACCGACATTTGGCAAACCAACGATTCCTGCATGTAATGTCATGGTGTTACCTAGTTAAGAAAACCTGGACAAACCTAACCTTATCCTTTCACACTTTTTTTGTATATTCTCCAAGTTTTAAGGCTCTTATCATTAGATATTAAGCACTATTTTATATAGACAAGCTACCTCACCGATTATAAGTGATTTTCTCCCATTAATCCAGATTATTTTCATCTACCCGATGTAAAATCTCCTTTAAATTGCGTTCGAGTTTGACTCTAGGAATCCAAGCTTGATGTTGACAGCCTAAACATTGGATCCGAAAATCCATCCCCGTCCGCATTACTTTCCAATCTAGGCTTCCACAAGGGTGCGGTTTACGCAGACGAACAATATCCCCTACTTTCAATGGAATCATCGGTTGCTACCTCCCTCTTAATCGATGCGCGAAGTTCGAGGTTCGAAGGTTCGAAGCCCGACTATTGCTCATCACGTCAGACTTCGCATGTCGCACATTACTTAGACCCAACTTCAATAGTTTGTTAATTATAAGGCCATTACTTCATAGGATCCGTCAAAATAAAATTGTTTAGGTTTGGAGTCCGAATTCCTTCTTTCAAAAACTCCCTATGTATTTGAAGGCGAAGTTCTCGTTCCAAGCTCCATTGTTCATTGGGCTGGGTATAAGCAATAACTCGCAAGACGGCAGTTCGTTCCCCGAACTGAATTACTCCCTGAACAGAAGGAGCATCAATAATCTTCTCCCCGAACTCTATACTAACCTTCTCACAGACTGAATGCATTACTTCCATTGCTCGATCATAGTCTTCATCATAAGGCATCTGAATGTCAACTAATGCCCTCATTTTACCACGGCTGAAATTGGTGACGGCGGTTATACTGCCATTGGGAATTATGTGCAGTTCGCCACCCCAGTCTCTGAGGTGTGTCGCCCTGATTCCTGTCTCTTCGACAATTCCAGAGAATTCTCCGGCCTTTACATATTCACCAACGGAGAACTGATCTTCGAATAGGATAAAGAAACCGCCGATCACGTCTTTAACCAAACTTTGCGATCCAAATCCTAAGGCAACTCCCAAAACACTTGCCGAGGCTAAGATTGTCCCGGTATCAAAGTTAAAAAGACGTTTAAGGCTGTGCAACAATACCGTAAAAGTGATCAAATAAAAGGACATACTTCGGAGAAGGGAAAATATCGTATTCGCTTTACGCTCATCCAGAAGATGTTTCCCTTTTCTCTCAACCAGTAGACGACGAAACGTATAAATTAATAAAGCGTAGATCAAACGAGCAAAGATCAATATTGTTACAATATATACCAAGGTGTTAAACGCTGTTGTACCTAATCCATGCCAGTCATAATAGCCGATTTTTTCCTGTATCCACGTAACATTCATAATAGTAGTCGTCCTTTACAAAAAATCTATCGCTTACTTTAGATCGTTCAATTGCAAGATCAGTTGTTGTAGTTTTCTTCTTCTAAGATTGAATTATGTGCTAAAACCAATCTCCTTTGTCCAATGTTAGAGGATCAAGTAAATTTTGACGGAGTTGAGCCGAAAATATTTGATCTAATCCATTGAAAATTCCCACTAAATATGGATAAAAGTATGAGTTTTGAATCAGCACATTATAGCTTTGTCCTACACCCAAATTCAAGAGAGGAGAGAACAATCCTGCCAAAACAGACAAACCAATCAAAGAACCTAACCCACCGAACAATAGTCCTCCTCCGCGATTTAAAGACCCTCTCCAGCTGCCAAATGGACGAAGTAAAATTGCGCACCCTAGTTGAAATATAAGTACAACGGTGTAAAAAACAACTCCAAAAGCGATCAGATTTAAAATTCGCTCAGTAAGCACCCCCGCCAAATGATGGCTTACTTGTTCTATTGTTTGTGGCATTGGTAGACTTGGAAGATTCGATGAGGAAAAGAAACTACGTAATTCTGGGGGTAATGAGCTCAAGATACTTCCTAAAAACTGTTGTTGAAGTGTATCAGCTTTAGACTGAACAGCGGGGAGGACCACTCGAAAAATTACAGGTTCGAGCCATTGTTGAAGGGGAAAATATTGCTCTACCCAACGAAGAGCGGCTTTGTATTGCCAAACGGCGACTAAAAATCCAGCTATACCACTCAGGAAGTTGACAATGCTAGTCAGTAAACCCCTTTGATAGCCTCGTAGAGCACCTAACAAAATAAACCCGAGAATGAGAACATCTAGAAGATTCATGTAGTCCCCCCTAATAACGATGTACGAAGTTCGAGGATCGATGCCAGAATTGAAAGTTTAGCCTCCGGCTAAAAAGATAAGTGGTTTAAAGATTTTTGCTTTGACTTCAATCCATTGTCCAGTATTTCTTCAAACCATTTAGAATAATCATATTCGGGTTAGACCCCCAGAAATCCTGCTGGATAAGTCGTTCGCCGTGTTAACTGTCTCAAAGCATCCCAATATGTCAAAAGGCAGCTTCACGCTGCCTAGAATAAACAAATAAAACTTATTTTTAGATTAAATTTCATAAACCTATTTACTGATCAGACCCGAAATGTACGCTTCGCCATATTCGAACCTCGAACCTCGAACCTCGAACCTCGATTTTGGCGGGGATGCGTGAGAATCGAACACACCTCGGAACGTTCTGCGTCCCGACACGCGGATTTGAAGTCCGGGAGCAGCACCAGCCACCATCCATCCCCATTCAATTAATAATATATTAACACATTCATTATAATTATGGAAGTAAATACAGTCAAAATATAATCTAAACAATAAATTGTGCATAGATTGCTATCCAATTGTACAGAATATTAATGTTACATAATTTTTGTTAAATAAATGAGTATGTCCCAGAAAGGAGAATACCAAATGGATACTTCTAAGATTAAATTTTCTAATTTAACAAACGATCAACTTCAAGAAATTCAAGCCCTAGAATCAAGAATCAATTTATCTAAAACTGAGGGGCCAGAAACGATTTTAATCGCTTATGCAACTCCCAAATAAATTCACTATTAAAAACTAATATGTTCCCTTAATCTATTTGGTATAGTGTAAGCAGCTTCCATCTAAGAATTGTTCAACCATATTATTTAATTCTTCCTCTCGCATAGTTAACTGTAGAAATTGATATTGAGCTTGCATTAACCCTTTAGCGCATTCAATTGCGAGGTCCGTTAAATGTGTGCAGCCCTCTTTTAGTCCGACCGCCATTTGTATTTGTTTGCGAACATTTTTATTTAGGTTAATGCCGATAAGTTTTTTTATGTGTTCTTTTGTCAACGCACAATCTGTATGCGGAAAACGTCGAAAATCACCATCAGCTGAAGTAATGGTATTGCTCTCTATGTTTACTTTGATCGATAAACAGAGTTCATGATGACTGTCTAGAAAAAATCCATCCACCATTAGCGTTGTTCCCTCATCTACTAAGCGGACATTCACAGATATAGATCGATTAAAAAGGTACATTATATCCCCTCGTTTTCCTAGCATACCGAATACTATAGTTGTCTTGTATTATTATATCTCAATCTACCAATAAAGAAAGTCCGTGAATTATCATTCAGGACTTTCTTTATTAGCTGATATCCTATACTTAGGGCAACTAGGTCAAATAACAATCCCTAACCCGGAAAAGCGCTTTAACCTTGAGTTAGGCTATAACCTAATTATTAATTCTTAATGTTATATCCTTTTTCTTCTAACGACACTTTTGCCTCGTTTACTTGTTCTCCATTAAGGTGAACGAGAAACTGTATATGATTATCTTTTTGATGATAAAAAGCAAAACTAGTTACATCGACGTCAAAATGCTTTATTGTAGTGGCGATGTCTAACAAAACTCCGATTTTGTCTTTTGCTTCAATTACAACACGTTCACCAGGACTTCGTGATCCCATGATATCTAAAAATGCACCCAAAATATCATATCCCGTGATAATACCTACCAGTTTACCCTCTTCAAGCACTGGTAATCCTCCGATTTTATGTTCCCGCATTAATAAGGCTGCATCCTCAATCCGCGTGTCTGGGTGACAGGTCACTACTTTTTTCACCGCTACTTCACGAATTGGGGTTTTAGCTATGAGGTAATTAAGTTCAAAGATACTTAGAGTCGTTGCTGGTGAAGGTGAGACCTCCCGTAAATCCCCATCTGTTACAAAGCCCACTAGTTTGCCCTTTTCCAGAACCGGTAATCGGTCGATCTTTTTCTCTCGCATGAGGGCTAGAGTATCTGCGATCGACTCATCCGGGGACACCGTAAAAACCTGAGATGTCATAAATTGGCGAACATACATTTTTTCCTTACCCCTTTCTCCATCAAAGTTAAGCCTATAAAGTAAACTAGGTTGGCGCTAGGAGGGAGAAAAGCTGCCAATATGGCCAACCAAAGCTCTACTTACTGAATACACATGTCTCAGAAATATATGCCTTATCCCCGGTCTGCAGACCTCCTACCCTTTCAGGGGCGAGGTCTTATCTCCGGTCTGCGGACCTCCTACCCTTTCAAGGGCGAGATCTTATCTCCGGTCTGCGGACCTCCTACCCTTTCAGGGGCGGGATCTTATCCCCCTAGGTAGGCCTTTCGAACTTCTTCGCTGGCCGCTAATTGTTTTGAATCTCCAGAAAGAACTATCTTTCCTGTCTCCAATACATAAGCCCTATTGGCGATTGATAAGGCCATATGAGCATTCTGCTCCACTAGTAAAATTGTTGTTCCGCTTGCATTAATCTCTTTGATAATTGAAAAGATCTGTTTAACTAAAATAGGTGCTAATCCCATTGAAGGCTCATCGAGAAGCAGGAGCTGAGGCTTGGACATCAGAGCCCTCCCCATGGCAAGCATTTGCTGCTCTCCGCCTGACAGTGTACCTGAAATCTGACTTTTACGCTCTCCAAGGCGAGGGAACAAACCATAGACACGTTCAATATCTTGTTTGATACCCGCATTATCTTTACGCAAATAGGCTCCCAGTTCTAAGTTTTCAATGACGGTCATATTAGCAAAGACACGTCGACCTTCAGGAACCTGTGATATTCCTTTGGCCACAATGGATTGGGGAGGTATGCTTGCTAAATTCTCTCCATTAAAGGTTAATTTACCCGTTTTTGAGCGCAACAATCCGGAGATCGTCTTGAGACTTGTGCTTTTCCCTGCGCCATTTGAGCCAATAAGGGTTACAATCTCTCCCTGATTTACCTGGAAGGAAATTCCTTTAAGGGCATGAATGGCTCCATAATAAACATTAACATCTTCAAGTACAAGCATCAGACGACAACCTCCTCTCCTAGGTAAGCCTCAATGACTTTAGGATTATTCTTTATTTCATCAGGTACCCCCTGCGCGATAATCATGCCATAATCTAAAACGTATATGCGTTCACAGACACCCATGACTAAGGACATATCATGTTCAATTAAGAGGATCGTTAACTTAAACTCCTCCCGAATCCACCGAATAAGATTCATAAGGTCATTCGTCTCCTGGGGATTCATGCCGGCTGCCGGCTCATCTAATAAGAGAAGCTTTGGCTCAGTTCCTAAGGCGCGGGCTATCTCTAAGCGACGTTGCTCTCCATACGGTAGATTCTTCGCCGTCTCTTCTGCTTTATCTTCAAGATGGAAAATTCTCAACAAATCCATGGCTTTTTTCTGTATCGTTTTTTCACCCATGTAGAAACTAGGAAGTCTTAGTAGCGCACTAGTCGTGCTATACGCAGCACGTTGGTGGTATGCAATTTTTACATTATCAATAACACTTAAATCGCTAAAGAGACGGATATTTTGAAACGTCCGTGCCATTCCCAGATGAGTAACCTGATAAGGTTTAAGTCCACTCACCTCTTTACCCTGAAAAATCAAGTTTCCTTCGGTCTTGTCATAAACACCCGTCAGTAAATTGAAGACTGTAGTTTTTCCTGCACCATTAGGGCCAATTAAACCAACTAATTCTCCTTCATTAATCTCAATATTTAAATTTGATACCGCTTTTAAACCGCCAAAAGACTTAGAAAGATTATCAATTTTCAGAAGCGGCATTATTTATCACCCTTCTTTCCCAGGAAATTCAAGCTGAATTCTTTCGTGCCGAATAATCCGGTCGGTCTAAAGATCATCATCCCTATCAATAGTACGGCTATTATAACCATACGCCATTCCGGAACACCTGCTAGAAGTGCCGAAACCAAGGTCATAACAATCGCTCCCGCAATACCTCCCGTAATGCTCCCCAAGCCACCGAGGACTACCATAACTAAAATATCAATCGACTTTAAAAACGAAAAGGTCATGGGTTGAATGATATACATGTAATTCGCGTAAATTCCGCCAGCTACACCGGCAAAAAAGGCTCCCATTGTAAAAGCCATAACTTTATATTTTGTGGTATTGATGCCCATAGATTCCGCGGCGATCTCATTCTCCCGAATAGAGATACATGCTCTACCGTGAGTGGAGCCCACAAAGTTTTTCATTAAAAGGACACTCAAGACCATCAATACAAAAGCCCAAGTCCAGGTTATTCTACTCGGTAAAGTGAATCCGGATGCTCCACCAACCAATTCCATATTTAGAAAAACAATCCGCACAATTTCTCCGAACCCTAATGTTGCAATAGCAAGATAGTCCCCTTTAAGGCGTAGCGTAGGTAGCCCAACTAGGAGACCCACCAAGGCAGCCACAATCGCTCCAGCTAAAATGCCTAAAATCAACGGCCCATGCATGATTGCAGTAATAATCGCCGAAACATACGCCCCAACAGCCATAAACCCAGCATGTCCAATCGAAAATTGACCGGTTATTCCGTTGATCAGATTTAAGCTAGTAGAAAGAATAATATAGATACACATGAGGATTAACGTCAACTTATAGAACGGAGGCATAATATCTGTCATAATCAGCCCTTGAACAACAGCATATATAAGAACAATCCCTAACAACATCACTAGATTTTTGCGGTTGAACCAGTTGCGCATTTTCCTCACCTACACTTTCTCACGTACATTTTTACCGAAAAGTCCGCTGGGTTTAATAATTAGGACAAGTATTAAGATTAGGAATGCAACGGCGTCCCGCCAAGTTGAAGCGCCTAAACCACTCACAATTGACTCGATTAGACCCAACATCAAGCCTCCGACCATCGCGCCAGGGATAATCCCAATTCCCCCTAATACTGCTGCTACAAAGGCTTTCAGACCAGGAACAAGTCCCATTAAAGGATCGATCGTATTAAAATAGACACCCATTAGGACACCGGCAGCAGCCGCTAAGGCCGAACCAATGGCAAATGTGAACGAAATTATATTATTCGTGTTAATACCCATTAACAAGGCTGCATCTTTATCGAAGGATACTGCCCGCATTGCCTTACCCATTTTCGTATATTGAACCGTGAAATGCAGGAGACCCATGAGTATAATGGAAGTCAATAGCATAACAATATCACCATATTTAAAAATAACTCCGTAGACAGAATACATGGTTTCTGGAAAGACTGGGGGATAGGTACGGACTTGAGCAGATACAACTAACATGCCCCCATACTGTAAAAATAACGAAACTCCAATTGCTGTTATCAAAGCCGCAATACGAGTAGCATTGCGCAAGGGTTTATACGCAATACGTTCTATGACAACTCCCAAAATGGCAGCTACAATCATTGCAAAAAGCAGCGCTGGTAAAAACGGCAAATGCAAGACACTGGTCGCAAACCATCCAGCATACGCTCCTACCATCATAATTTCTCCATGCGCAAAATTGATTAATTTAATAATTCCGTAGACCATCGTATATCCCAAAGCAATGAGAGCGTAGATACTTCCTAACGACAATCCATTAATAATTTGCTGAAATATCTGTTGAATAATACTCTCCATGATCTCACTCCCTTTTCTGCTAAAACTTTCCAACATAGAAGAGAGAGGGTAAAACTGCTCCCTCTCTCTTTTTTACGGGATGGCCTAATAATAATCTAGACCGCAAAATAACTTATTCTTAGTTAAGATTAATGCTTTCCAAAGGTTGTGTAGGGTTTATTTCCCCTGATAACACATGCTTACGTTACTTGAATTTCGCCTAGTAATCGTCTTTGCCAATTATTACCATACCCAGATCCTTGGTTGTAAGATTGATCTACACGATTGTGTATTGTTAAACGACTATACTTTAACTAAAATCCTCTTTCTCTATTAAAGCCCCAGTCAAGGCTATATTGTAGCGACTGGGGCTCTATACTTATTAAAAACTGTCTTAAATTAGCTCTATGCTTATCTTAGCTATTGTACTAGTTTTAGTCAATACCTTGCCAAGCAACAATGCTATACATTTGTCTCCAGATTATGGATTTACATGTGTTAGCAGTGTTTTCTTACCATCGACCATTTTAATGATAACCGCACTTTTTACTGGGTTGTGAGTTGCAGGATCAACCGTGATGATACCCGTTACCCCATTAAAGTCCTTAGTATTTTCCAAAGCAGTTCTTAACTTTTCAGGATCGGTACTACCCGCCTTTTCGATTGCTGCAATAAGCAATTTAGCTGCATCATATCCGAGAGCTGCTAGAGCATCTGGCTCAGCATTAAACTTTGCTTTATAAGCCTCAACAAATGGCTTTGTGGCTGGATCTTCTGCCCACATGTGATTAACGAAATAAGTATCGTTGAGGTTTGCAGCACCAGCTAACTCTGGTAATTTCGCAGAATCCCAGCCATCTCCTCCGACAAAGGGAACTTTAATTCCTAATTCTCGTGCTTGCTTGACTATCAATCCGACTTCGTTGTAGTAACCTGGCACAAATACGACTTCTGGGTTACTTGCTTTGATCCGAGTTAGGGTAGATTTAAAATCTTTGTCCCCGCCGACATATTGTACAGTTTCGGTGATGCTTCCCCCAGCACCCTCAAGAACTTTTTTGAATTCCGCGGCTAAACCTTTAGAATAATCATCTTTCTGATCGATAAATAAGGCAGCCTTATTTACTTTGAGAGTGTTCAATACGAAATTAGCTGCAACTTTTCCTTGGAAAGGATCTAGAAAACAACTTCTGAAGACCCATTTATTGAGTGAACCATCTTTATTAATGGTAACTTCTGAATTTGTAGCCGTTGGTGTAATTAGAGGAATCTTGTTATCTGCTGAAACAGGTACTGCAGCCTTTGTATTTGAACTGGTAACAGCACCAAGAACAGCTACAACTTTATCTTGCGTAATAAGTTTGGTGATTGCAGCAGTTGACTCTCCAGCCTCAGATTTGTTATCTGCAGTGACGAATTTGAGCTGTTTTCCTAGGACTCCACCTTTTTTGTTTTGATCTTCAAAGGCTAAAGTGACAGAGTTTAAAACCGACTGTCCATAGGTAGCTACTCCACCGGATAACTCTAAGTTACCACCAATTTTAATTTCTGCAGACTCCTTCGGTGCTCCAGCACTACCACAACCTGAAACCAAACCCAACATTAGTAAAGCTGCACCTATTAATAACTTACTTTTTCTCATCTTTATTCCCCCACTTTTCTAAATTAGTTTAAAAACTATGTTCTTAATAATTCGTCAAAAACTTCTCTCTAATACACCTCCGATTTAAACAGAATCCAATGACCCAGACAACAAAAAAGCCCGGCATTGATACCCGGTTGACCCCAATGCACAGTTGTATAACAGTTGAGTGTCAGTTATGTGACAGTTATATGTCAGTTTTTGAAACAACTCCATTTCTGTTTATTCATTTTATAACTGTTGCACCATTGTGTCAATTAGGAAATTCTGTAGCATTACATTAATTAGATTTTAGTATTTCTTTCTCTTATCGCCGATTCGCCTCGTTATTTTCTGATTGTCAAAAAACTCAAGCAGTGGAACAGCATACTTTCGTGAAACACCCCACATTTCTCGCACTTCAGCCACTCCAACCTCGTTATGTGTCTGTAGAAACTCGATTAGACTATTTTTAGCCTGGTTAAGATCAGTATGCCTAAAATAGAATTGATCTATGTGTTCCCATTCTCCGATATCACACAAATATTGGGCATATTCTGGGGCTTGTACTTTTGTAATCCCACAGGCCTCTGCTGTTGTGCTGAGGTCAGGGGGTATGAGTGTTACACTTTGCCACTTTTTGCGTAAGGCATCTAAATCCTTAAGGATATGGGGAGGGATTTTTACCCCTTCATTGGTTTGGACCTTACTGCCGATAATTCGATAAAAACCTCGTACACTGCCAAGCTCTAGAATTGTTTGCCAACGTCTATTTTTCCAACTGATTCCCAGACGTGTTTTTAATTCTTCCCTGCTGATTCCTCCACGCAATGGGTTTGCAGCTTCGTGTTTTTTTACTACGTCGATTAATTTTAGACGCCATCCCTCTGCTGCTACCTTTCCCCAATAGAGAGGGGTATCATCTTCTTGCCATACTTCTAATCGGTTTGATTCCTCTAAAGATCTTAGACTTTCCTCCAATTCTAAAGGATTGACATGTAAGCGAGTTGCTAAATCTGCTCTAGTACGAGGTTCGTCCATTTCTCTTTCTAACAGATCAAGTGGATCCCCTTCGTCTTTAACTCTCATTTGGGCTAGTACGTTTTCCTTGAAACGTTTCTGCTTGAATTCTGCTATACCGAGTACTTTCCCACCGGCAATCGTATGGGGTGGAGAATAGAACCTCAGCACAAACCGATCCCCTGGTGCAGCTAAAACTTGTTCTTCCAAAAGAATCTGTGCAAACCCTTCTTTTCCTGGGGCCAGTTCCTTCTGATCTAGAAGATGTAACCTTCCGAGGATCTCCGTTGTTCCGAGATGAAATCGTACTCGTTGCCGTTGAGTTAAAGGTCTCTCTGCTGAAGGGAGGTTTGTAACCTTTAAATCCAAGATCTGTCCAACCTTAAAGGTGTTCGGCGTTACCAGCACTGAACCTCGCTCTATTTCTGTAACATCTACACCTGCAACATTGACTGCCACTCTTTGACCAGCGCCTGCAGACTTTGTTTTATTGTTATAGACTTGGATCGATCGAATTTTCGCTAAAATATGGTTGGGCTCAATTGCCAGCTCTTGTCCTAGCATTACTGTTCCACTATGAAGTGTTCCTGTCACAACCGTTCCGAACCCCTGGATACTAAAGATTCTGTCTAGTGGCATTCTGACCGGACCAATCGATTTCTTACTCTCTACCTCCGAGAGCAAATCATCAATCGTTTGACGAAGAACGGCAATTCCTTCCCCAGTCAGTGCGGAAACCGGACAAATTTTTGCCTTACTAAAAGCAGTCTCTTTCAGTCCTTCACGCACTTCCTCTTCCATCAGATCAAGCCAATCTTGATCTACGATATCAGCCTTATTTAACACAACAATCCCTCTGGGTATTCCTAGTAATGTCAAAATGTCTATATGTTCTTGGGTTTGTGGCATAATTCCTTCATCCGCAGCAATGACGAGTAATACAACGTCCATTCCACTGGCTCCTGCTAGCATCTGGCGTACAAACCGTTCATGGCCTGGAACATCCACGATTCCAACTTGTCGCCCACTGGGTAATGTCATATGAGCAAATCCCAGTTCGATAGAGATCCCTCGCTGCTTCTCTTCTTTTAGCCTATCCGTTTCAATGCCTGATAGAGCCCTAATTAGTTCAGTTTTTCCATGATCCACATGTCCTGCTGTACCTACTAAATAGTGTCGTTCATCCATTTTTGTTCCCCTTATTAACCTGGTCTTAACCAGAATTTGTTTGTCGACCTCATCTTGGAGTTCCTCTAGACTCTACGCCAATAATAAAAGATTGTTGGTAAAAAGATTAGTCCTAAATAGCCAAACAATGGATAGATAAGTTGTACAATCTGCGAGAATTTTACCCCTGCTAATGGCAAAAGTAGAATTAGGAGAATAACTGTTGCATACCCATAACTTATTTTTCCCGAATCCGCGATTCGACTGACAAGACCAAAGCCATTTCCTACTGCGGCTGTGATCATTGCCAACCATAGTACGACTACGTAGAAAAACCCAGGCCATTCTCCTAACTTACCTGCAATAGCAACCATCGGAATTTCCAAAACCCAGATGTCCGGAAACCGAAGTAATGACATTCCTATAGCAAAGGCAAATAACCCGAGTGCAACCCCGCCTAAAACTGCACCTAAACGTGCACCCCTCTTCTGAATCTCTCGTCCAAGGGAAGCGAATACCACCATCGCTAACGTTGCATTAAATGAAACATATAGAACTGCCGAGAGAGCCCAATTTTTGATTATAGGATGCGGCAACATCGAAACGTGCTCATTATCTCCAGAAGAGATCAAAAGAATTGATGCAGCTGTAATACCTAGGCAAAAGACAAATTTCAAGGGTATAAGAACAGAATTGATCCACAATACTCCTTCGCCACGGTACCATAAGGCTAATGCGATGATTAAGCCTGTTAAGAAGATTCCTAACCATTTGGAAAATCTAAAATACTCATAAAACAACGCACCACTACCTGATATCATGGCCATCATACCTACAAACAGTAAGATGCTAACCAGCCAATCAGCCCAACGCCCCAACTTAGGGCCGAGGAGACGATCAAAAAACTCGTTATAGGACGAAACCTTCCATCTTTCCTGCAATTCTAGCGTGCCCCACCCTAGAAGAGAAAACAGAACTGAACTTAGGATTATTCCCACTAAGCCCCAATGCCCAAACCGTACAAAAAATTGCTGGATTTCTTGACCAGAGGCAAAACCAGCTCCCATGACTGCACCGACGTATGTAGCGGCAACCTGAAATGTTGTTTTCCATTGCATTTGAACTCCCTCCTCGCCATCATGCATATGGCTTGAATAGGGATTTCATGCATAAAAAGGATAGTATTTGGAAAAAATTATACTACGTACTAGATTTGATCATTACATGTTAGGGGGCAGCTTGTGAGTTTATTTTCTATATTAACTGAAACTCAAAAAATTAAAGCCCATGTTGATGACTGCGCTGCTAAGGTAAAACTTGAAACGCGTCTATCTGATCTTTTTATATCCACAAGGAAACGCCCTGCTGTCATACTATGTATTGGGACTGATCGCTCAACAGGAGATGCATTAGGTCCCTTAATTGGGACGCATTTAACACGACAGACCCTACCACAACTTCATGTTTATGGGACCTTGGATGAACCCGTACATGCAACTAATCTTGAAGAGACTATCCGTTTTATTGAGCAAACCTACCAGAATCCATTTATAATTGCTGTTGATGCCTGTTTGGGACGAATGGATTCTGTAGGTTGTATTACCTTAGCTGATGGTCCCCTAAAACCAGGTGCAGGAGTTCATAAGCAATTACCCAAAGTGGGAGAAGCGCATATAACAGGGATTGTAAATGTGGGAGGGTTTATGGAATATATGGTTCTGCAAAATACTCGACTGAACATTGTCTGGCGGATGTCTGAAAATATTAGTACACTAATTACTCAATCCTATCTCAGAGTACGACGCATCTAGACTACTAAATCTTTACGCCTTGCATGGCCTTAGTTATGACTTCTTTCTCCTCATCTGAAAGAGAATAAACAGAATGGCCTCCTACAATTGGTTTTGCGTAAACCCTTGCCTCTTCACGATTATGAATTGAACTAAGTACGATTCCATTTCCCTCTTGACTAATCAGCGCACATGCAAAACTCAGGTCACTTCCCACATTTTCGAATGCTCTAAATCTGAGCAACTCTGCTCTATCTACACTAGCACGCAGTTTCAATTCTACAGGGTTTAACCTAGCCTTACATTTTTCAATTTCTTGTTCAAGCTTACGCATTTTTTGATTACTTTCATCTAACAATATATCCATTTGATTGCCCGACATAAATGTTTGCAAAGATACATAGGCAGATTCAAATCGTTTCATGCGTCGATACAGTAAAAGGGATATCAGAACAGAAATTACAAGGATTACTCCTAATCCACTTATACCCCACCAAATCCAAGGAATTAACTCTTCTAGCATTGTCAATAATCTTTCCTCCTCTGCTAGTCATACAACTTATGAATTGTACATAACTAAGCTATTACATACCGAGATGCATTCTAGTGAACAAAAAGGTTATGGGAACCGCCAAGAAGATCCCTAATATTAGATTACCCACTTTGATCTCTTTTATTTCTAAAATATTAATTCCAATGCCTACAATAAGTAATCCGCCTGTTGCACCCATTTCAACAATCACTTGTGGGGAAAGAATCCCCTGAAGCATACCGGCTGCCATAGTAATTGCACCTTGGTATAAAAATACTGGAACTGCTGATACTAAAACACCAATTCCCATAGAAGAAGCAAATACAATTGCTGAAATTCCATCTAACATCGATTTAGCATAGAGTATGTTATGATTGCCACTTAGCCCACTTTCTAACGAACCCATTATAGCCATCGCGCCAACACAGTATATTAAACTGGCAGTGACAAATGCTTTTGTAAATCCGGCACCTTTTCCATTTTTCGAAAACTTTCGTTCTAGCCACTGACCAAGGTGTTGTAAACGCAGCTCAATATCTATCCGCTCACCCATAATACCCCCCAATACTAGACTTGAAATGATTACTAAGGGGTTCTTTGTTTGTAGTGCCATGCTACCACCGATCAGTAAGACTGATAATCCAATCCCTTGGATTACAGTTCTTTTAATTTTATCCGGCAGAGTCTGTCCGAATAACAAACCCAGTACTCCACCCAATAAAATAGCTAGAGTATTCACTATAGTTCCTAACACCTTAACAGTTACCTACCTTTCATAGTCCTTAATGCTCTCGGAACGGTGCCAGAACAACCGATTATATACTCCGCGCAATTAAGCCTTAACTTTTTAGAGTTTATAATACTTCTTAAGCCGATAATCGCTATTACGATAGTTTAAAATGTTCCACGTGGAACATTATTTCTATTTACAAGGTCAGATTTCAATACAAGTGCTCACTAAAACCACATATACTATGGATACTTCTACGCAAAATTACAGGCTGCTAAAGTACAGTCTGGCACAATCGGAAGTATCGGTTTTAAAGGTCTTCGTATGAGTATCAGTATCTTGACCTACAAACTGAACCTTATCATCAATTGAGGACATATATATCCTTCAACATTACCGTTACCGCAAACTTCAAAATATGTGATGTGTTTTGTGTAACAAGTCTGATGTTCAACGAACATATGATAATTTCTTCAACATTATCGCAGTGTTGGTCATAGTGGAATGTACTCGGTTTATTGTTTAGCGACCATCAAGTACATTTACACTAACCATATTATTCACATATCTAAGAATGTTTTTAAAAGTTATGCACATCTTCAAGTAATTTAATTCTCTTGAAGTAAGAAAGTAGCTACTTATAACGATTAATCGAATGGAAAATAGCAGTATTATCTAATATATCTTACTTTAAATGATAAACCGGTATTGCATATAGCCATTTACCCTAACTCTTATAAACGCTTATATTATATAGCTTAATAATTGATGATCAATGAAAAACTTTTCGTGGGCGAGCTTCTTGATCACTAATGTCGCCAAGAACGTTTGATGTTGTCTCTAAAGCACCTAATAATACTGAGTTTAATATTTCTCGAAATTACTATGTTTTTTAAAAAGAATGTTCCACGTGGAACATCAGATTCTAAGGAACTAGTTAGAAATAATAAATTAATTAAATAACAAGTACCAAAATAGGAAATTTGAAGTTGTTTAGCAAATGGCAGAAATCAACTTGCCTAAACATGATAGTTCATAGAGATAATTGTTCCACGTGGAACATTATTCAATCGATACGAACGTTCCATAATTCTAGAAGTCGATTCAGTTCATCCTCTGAGAAATATTGAATCTCAATCTTCCCGCGTTTAAAGTCTCCCTTTACATGAACCTTTGTTTGAAAGCTAGATCTCAGACGATCCTCAACATTACGCAGTAGAGGAGGGTACTCCGGAGAGGACCTAACCTTTTGAGCTTTATCAGTTGTCTTCTCAGACAGTTTATTGATAAGAAACTCTGTCTCGCGTACAGATAACTGTTCCTGAGCTGCTTTTTGGGCGATCAATACTTGAATAGAGGGGTCATTAACTCCTAATAAGACTTTAGCATGGCCTAGAGAAATAGTGTTAACCCTTAGAAGCTCAAGTATCGCTTTAGGCAATTGTATGACTCTTAATAAATTAGCAACAGTAGTCCGTGCTTTACCAACCCGTTGGGCAATCTGATCTTGAGTCATACCATATTCCTCGATAAGTCGTTTATACGCTAAACCCTCTTCAACGGGAGATAAATCAGCACGTTGGATATTCTCAATAAGTGCTCTTTCAGCCATTTCTTGATCACTGCATTCCTGAACAATGCAGGCCACTTTATTAAAACCCGCAATCTGTGCAGCTCTTAAACGCCGCTCCCCTGCAATAACGCAATAATGTTCTCCGTCAGGTCTCACTAATATAGGCTGAAGTAAACCATGTAAGCGCAGTGAATCTGCTAAATCATTGATTGAATCCTGATCAAACTCTTTTCTCGGTTGATCAGGATTTCGTTTTAGTTCAGAAATAAGGATTTCCTTAATACAAGGGTCGTCCCCACGTTCATCGGATAACAGCGCTTGAAGACCACGGCCAAGTCCTTTTTTAGACACGCTCTAAAACCTCCTTCGCCAAGTCACTATAAACCTCCGCACCCCTTGAACGAGAATCATAACTATTGATTGCCTTTCCATGACTAGGGGCTTCACTGAGACGGACATTGCGTGGAATTATAGTACGGAATACTTTCTGTGGGAAATACTTCTTCACCTCATCGACCACTTGTATGGCTAAGTTAGTTCGTGCATCGAACATAGTTAAGAGGGCTCCAATAATATTTAAAGAAGGGTTAACGTGTTTTCTGACTCTATCTAAAGTACTCATTAAGAGGGTCAATCCCTCTAAGGCATAGTACTCACATTGAATAGGAATTAAAACATCAGATGCGGCAGTTAAGGCATTTAGGGTGAGAAGACCCAGTGACGGAGGACAATCAATTAAAACGAAGTCATAATTTTGTTTTACACTGTCAATCGAGGATTTCAATTTACCTTCACGTGAAATCTGGGAGACTAATTCTATTTCTGCACCTGCCAACTCAATTCGAGCAGGCACAACAAAAAGATTCTTTTGATATGATTTTTGAATTACATGTTCAAGAGGAATATCATTGATTAAGACATCATAAATGCAAGAAGTCAATTTATGCTTTACAATTCCCATTCCACTTGTAGCGTTTCCCTGTGGGTCTAAATCAATGAGCAGAACACGTTTGCCCAATTCTGCTAAACAGGCACTAAGATTTATTGCTGTCGTGGTCTTGGCGACACCGCCTTTTTGATTAGCAATAGCAATCACTTTAGTCATCAATAAAGCTCACCTCCCTTTTTCTGTCTTAAATAACTGCAAAATACCCATACTCTAGATACTATCAAACCCCTCTCAATAAAAAAAGCGCTTTTAACGCTTTTTATGATAAATATTAAATATATATAGTTTTATGCCCCAATTGCAGTAATTTTAGGCAATGGCTGATACCGACTTTTTTTGAGTGGTTCAGCTTTTATAACTTGTCCATTAACTTTAACTGTTCGAGTAGTGTTAACAATATATCCTTGCTGTCCTTCTTGTTTAACAAGAGTCTGACCGCGTGCCAGTGTCTCATCAACAAGTCGTTCCTCGACAAAAGGAATAACAGACTCTATCGTATTTGCAATAACCACCTCTTGACCGGGATTGACCTTTCCATAGAGTTCTATCGTAATTGTGTTATTACCGAGTTTAGTTCGAACTAAAAGATATCCACCAGTGTTATTTAAAAACTTAAGATCAAGATCCGGAAAAGCAACTGTTGCATCCTGCCCTAGAGGAACATAAGAAATAGCCAGATCATGATTACTTCGCTGAGTAACAGAAAGGTTAGCTAGAATCCCAGTATTATATAAGGTACTAGATACCTGACATATTCCTCCAGCCAGACCCGGCACAAATTGTCCGTTGACAATAATGTAGGCGTCCAAATACCCAGCCTCAACAGTTCTTTCACCCACAATTTGATTGAACGATAATGTACCGTCCGGCTTAATAATCGCTCCATCTAAAGCCTTCGCAGCTAGGCGAACATTTTCAGATCTTGCAGTTTGTGAAGAATCAAATCGGGTTGTATAAGTGGAGAGTAAGCCCGTGATTTTTTGTTCTTCAAGCTGAGACGCAGTTAGTAGAGGAGTTTTACTTTTGAATTCGAGTCTAATCTCAGGTCCTGGTTTATAGACGTTAATACCTTTGATCTTTTGAATTAATGCCTCAGTATTGATCATTCTTCCGACTTGTTCACCCTTAATAAGCATTGTATTTTGAGGAGTAATCATAAATGAAGCATCCGTCGCAAGCTTATTAAACTCAGCAAAGTTCTTGTTGATCGTTTCGACTAATTTAGTTTCATTCCAATCCTGTTCTAAATCTAACTCTATGCCATTCGAAGCTGACATCTTACTAAAAACTTTGTCCTTTAATGAGCCACTCCTACCATAATCATAGGCCAGCTTAAGTGCCGATTCGGCCGATACAATGAGTCCCAATTCTTCTAAGGTTACTTCATGTGAAAATTCATCGAGCTCCAGTTGTATAGTTTGATTCTTTAAGCGATGGATTTCTTTGTCCATTGCCTCTCTGGCAAGTTTTTCGGATAAGTTACTCACGTTAACTCCAGATATCTTTACTCCTTCGACAATCAAGTGATGATCCCATGAATAGAAAAGTAAGTAAAGGCCTGCCGAACCAAATAATATGAATAGCAATCCAAGCGTTATCTTTACTGCTTTTATTCTAAATAGTCGACTGATACTATTCCGAAAGCTCTTTCCTAGACTCTGATTTCTCTCATAAACTTCACTTACAGCAACTTCTTCATGACTCCTGGCTCTTTGATGTTGTGATTCTTTCAAAATGCCCCCCCTAGGGTCAACCTCAATCGACCAAATTATATACTAGTTCTTTAATTCGACGTTCATTCTAGATATCCTTTACTATTTTGTATAAAAAAGAGCCTCACTTTCTCAAGTAACGCCCTATTTAAACAATTAATTTCATTTAATAGGTTTTTTTGCAGGTGTACCAGCCTGGCGGGGATAAATTGAAGCGGTTTGCTGAATCTTGCGAATCAGAATGACAGCCCTATGTTCAACACCCTCTCCAAAGTTAAAATGTATAATATCCTCAAATTTACCACCTACAACACTTAGGGCCTTTTGAGATTCAGCCAATTCTTCCTCTGCCTGTAATCCCTTTGGAGCTAGAAAGAGTCCATTCACCTTCAGAACAGGAAGGGCATATTCTAGCAAGACTGGAAGACGAGCCACCGCACGAGAGCTAACAGTATCGAAGGAGCCTCGGAATCGACCGTCTCTGCCGAAATCTTCTATTCGAGCATGAACAGTTTTAATACCCTGTAAAGCTAACTCCTCGATGACAATGTCGAGAAAGTCTAATCGTTTTTTCAAAGAATCCAATAAAACAACCTTTAAATCAGGGCGTAGGATCTTAAGCGGAATACCAGGAAACCCAGCTCCAGTTCCTAAATCCGCAAAGGATTTACCTTCAATAAATTTTGAAAGAACCATAGAATCTATAAAATGCTTTAAAATGACTTCTTTAGGTTCAATAATTCTCGTTAAATTGAGTTGCTCGTTCCATTCAAGTAGAAGGTCACCGAATCTACAGAGTTGAGTCAACTGCACTTCTGTTAATTTTAACCCAATATGCTCATAGGTTAACCCTTTAATTAAAGACGCATGCTCATCAAACATCCGTTAGTTGTTACCTCCCCTACGTCGTTGTTCTAAAAAAACGAGTAAGACAGAAATATCAGCTGGACTAACACCCGTAATTCTAGAAGCCTGCCCTAAGTTTTGAGGGTGGACTTCTAAAAGCCTTTGTCTACCTTCAGTTGATAATCCGCGGATCTCCCCATAAGCAAGGCCTAATGGAAGTGAGCGTTCTTCAAGCTTCGAAAATTTCTCGATATCAGCCCACTGCTTTTCAATATACCCCGAATATTTTGTTTCCGTCTCTACCTCTTCTAACACTTCCTGATCAAAAGCCTTTAACTCAGGAATAAGCCTTTCTAAATGGGAAAAGGTAATTTCTGGTCTTCGAATTAAATCTTGAGCACTAATTCCGCCCCTCGTCGGAGTTGATTTAGCTTCAGCCATTACTTGCTGCAAGTCTTCTCGCAGAGGGGAAAAAACCGTTGATTTCAAGAGCTCTTTCACATGTTCGTAATTCTTCTTCTTATCCTGAAAACGCTTCCAGCGCTCATCATCAACTAATCCTATCGATCTTCCAATTTCTGTTAACCTTAGATCAGCATTATCCTGACGCAGAACAAGCCTATATTCCGCTCGTGACGTTAAAAGACGATAGGGTTCCTTCACTCCTTTTGTCACTAAATCATCAATTAAGACACCGAGATAAGCATCTGATCGACGCAAAGTAAACGGCTCTTTACCTAAAGATCGAAGTGCAGCATTAATTCCAGCAATTAATCCTTGTGCTGCAGCCTCCTCATAGCCTGATGTTCCATTTAATTGCCCTGCAGTAAATAACCCTGATATCTGGCGCACCTCTAAACCAAGAGAAAGTTGATGGGGTAAAACGTAATCATACTCAATTGCATATCCAGGCCGTAGCATACGGACATTTTCCAATCCGGGTATACTCTGTAATATTTGAACCTGAACTTCCTCAGGCATACTGGTTGATAATCCAGCCATATAAAGCTCGTCACTTTGCCAGCCCTCGGGTTCTAAGAATATTTGATGAGCATCACGTTGAGCAAAACGAACGACTTTGTCCTCAATTGATGGACAATAACGGGGACCAATACCTTCAATCTTTCCAGAATACATAGGTGCACGATAAAGATTGTTGCGAATAATCTCATGGGTTTGGGTTCCAGTATATCCTAACCAACAGGATACTTGCTTTGAAGGGTCTTGATGCCAAAACTGACTCTCTGTAGGCATAAAGGAAAAGCGCCAAGGGGTATCATCCCCTGGTTGAATGCGAAACTTTGTATAATCAACAAACTGGCGATGAATCCGAGGGGGTGTACCTGTCTTAAACCTACCCAGTTCAATTCCACACTCTCTAAGTGAATCTGAAAGAGACATGGCAGGCATCTGTCCATTCGGTCCGCCTTGGTGCATAGCAGCACCGATGATAATTCGTCCTCTTAAATATGTGCCACTTGTTAATACAACGCTGGCAGATTCAAATCGAGCTCCAGTTCGAGTCACAACTCCAACAATTGAGTTTTGTTCAACAACAATAGTTTCAACCAACGCCTGAATTATGGTAAGTCTGGGTTGTGACAAAAGGATATTTCGCATCCGACTATGATACGCCTGTTTATCGGATTGAATACGTAAGGCATGCACGGCAGGGCCTTTCCCAGTGTTAAGCATTTTAACTTGTAAGGAAGTCTCATCAGCAACTATGCCCATTTGACCACCAAGAGCATCAATCTCCCTCACTAAGTGTCCTTTAGCTGGGCCTCCAAGGGATGGATTACAAGGCATATGGGCGATCGTATCCAGATGTAAAGTCAGCAGGAGTGTTTCAGATCCAAGTCTAGCCGAAGCAAGTGCTGCCTCACAACCTGCATGTCCTGCGCCAACTACTATAACATCATACTTTCCAGCAAAATATTCCAATGTTTGACCTACTTTCCGATACAAAATCGAGAAAAAATATCTTCGAGAAGCGATTCTTGCACATTATGTCCCGTAATTTCGGAAGCATATTGTAAAGCTTGGCGTATATCAATTGAAAGTATATCCCAAGGCATTCCTTGCTGTAAACTTTTTAATGATTGTGATAAAGCATTGTCACACCGTTCTAGAGACGTAATCTGCCGTACATTGGAGAGAAATGGCTCATTGGTTCCGATAGCCTCACCCTGGTAGACTCGTTTACGAATTTCCTTTTCAAGCTCATCAAAACCCTGTAGTTGTAGAACAGAAATTGGAATCCAAATACCTTTCTCGTTGCTCCAAATATTAGTTTGACCTTGTTCTAGTAAATCAATTTTATTGACAAGTACAATCACCTTATCAGAGTAACTATCAAGTATATGTCGTTCTACCTCAGTCAGTGGCAAATTAGCCTGTACCACTAATAGAATTAATTCAGCAGTTTTTAAGGCCTTCCAAGTTCTCTCTATGCCAAGACGCTCCACCAGATCATCACTCTCGCAAATACCAGCGGTATCAACCAATTGTAATAGAATTCCACCAACACTAACAGATTCTCGGATCTCATCACGGGTTGTACCAGGGATATCTGTCACAATAGCTCGTTCCTCATGTAAAAGTGCATTTAACAAACTAGATTTACCAACATTAGGCTGTCCTACAATAACAGTAATTAACCCATCTCTTAAGATCTTACCTGTTTTACTTCCTTCTAAAAGAAGTTTTATATCTGCATGAGCTTTGTTAATCATTGATTCAAGAGACTCCCGATCTAAGCTTTCAACATCATCTTCAGGAAAATCAATACCCGCTTCGATAAAGGCGAGGATTTCTAAAATCTCTTCACGTAATGCTAAAATTGTCTCTGAAAGTCCTCCACTCAATTGAGATAGAGCCAAATTCGCAGATGTCTCAGTGCGGGAACTTATTAAATCAATGACTGCCTCCGCTTGAACTAAGTCAAGCTTTCCATGTAAAAAAGCTCGTTTAGAGAACTCACCAGGCTCCGCTAATTGGGCACCATGTCGGAGAATAGCTTGTAGAATTCGCTGGGCAATAAATAAGCCACCGTGACAATTAACTTCATAAACATCTTCTCCTGTGTAGGAGGAGGGGGCCAACATTCTCCCAACAAGTACTTCGTCTAAAACCCGATTGTTATCACTAAAAAAACCCCGATTTAAAGTAAACTTTTCTCCGCGTAACCAACGTTCTTTATTGCGTGGTTCAAAGCATTCTTCAATAATCTCGGTCGCTTTAGGGCCACTCATCCGAATGATATGAATACTTGCATCACCTATGGCCGTTGCCATAGCAACGATAGTATCTAGCAAAACAACTCATCTCCAATAATAAAAATTGCTATTCTTTATTCTTTTCAAGTAAACAACATCACATACCAACTATCTAATGAGATAGAAATTATATGGGGGAGTCTGACTGTACAAAAAAGAGGGGGTTATTCCCCCTCTATCCTCTTTTAAGTGCTATGACAACACGACGATTTGGATCATCACCTTCACTAAATGTAGATATTCTGGTTTCATCCTGTAAGGAAGTGTGAATTATGCGCCGTTCATGAGCATTCATTGGCTCTAAAACAATTCTCGTTCCATTCCTCTTAACCTTTTCAGATAATCTTTTTGCTAGACGGATGAGTGTTTCTTCTCGGCGTTGTCTATACCCTTCCACATCAACAATAATTCGAACTCTTTCTGATAATCTCTTGGCCACAGCTAAATTCGTTAAATACTGAAGAGCATCTAATGTATCCCCGCGTCGACCGATCAAAATTCCAAGCTCAGGCCCCGTAATATTAATATGCCAATGTTCGCCGGTATTACTGACCTGAGTATCTGCCTTAACCTGTATTGATTGACAGATTTTTTCAATGAATTCAATAGCCAATGCTCCAGGATTATCTTCATAAAAAACTCTTACTCTTGCTAGAGTGGTCCCAAATAGCCCAAATAAGCCTTTTTTAACGGGTTCTTCTAATACTTCAACTTTAACACGATCACGATCTACAGCTAACTCCATAACACCAGCGCAAATCGCCTCTTCAACCGTTTTCCCGGTTTTCTCTGCAATCCTCATGAACGATCCTCCTCACGCCTTCCACGTTCCTATATTGCTTTTTTTGTTTGACTAGACAATCGCTTATTTATAAAAAGCTGTTGGAAAATCGAAACAACGTTCATAGTTACCCAATATAAGGCCAATCCCGCTGGGACTGTAGCACTAATGTAAGCGAAAAATATTGGCATCATATAAAGCATAGTCTTCTGGGTAGGATCCGTAGTTGCATTAGGACTCGTTAATTTTGTCTGCAAATAGGTCGTAGCAGCGGCGAAAATCGGTAAAACTAAATGATATGAAGGTGCAAATCCGTAAGTTTTAATTAAATCAAAGCCTAGAAACCAATGGGCTGCAGCATTTGCTGGATCGTAAGGAAAATTAAGTAATGTACTATACAATGCCCAGAAAATTGGTAATTGAACAAGTATAGGCAGACAACCACCTAAAGGGTTTACCTTATGTTCTTTATATAACTCCATAACGGCTAGATTAGCTTTTTCTTTATCATTTTTATGTTTTGCTTGAATTGCCTTAATCTTAGGTTGTAAATCAACAGTCTTTCGCATTGAAGCCATTTGTTTATAAGTTAATGGGAAAATCAAAGTTTTAATTAAAATAGTTAAGAGAATAATCGCCACACCATAATTAGGAAGACCGATAGAAGCAGATAAGTTATAAAGTATATTTAGTAAATAAGTCATCCATTCAACAATAATACTCACAAAAGCCCTCCTTAAACTGGGTCATGCCCACCAGGGTGAAACGGATGACACTTAAAGATCCGTTTAATTGATTTCCAAAGTCCTTTAATAAGCCCATATTTTCGTAACGCTTGAATAGAATATTCTGAACAACTGGGATAAAAGCGACATGTTTGCCCTTTTATAGGCGAAATAACTATCTGATATAGACGAATCAATCCAACTAAGATTATCTTCATTCAAGTTTACTCACTTTAATTAGTGTATTAGCATTTTTAAGCATATTCATCATATATCTTTCTACTTCGATGAAGGAAACTCCTTTGATTCTCGCCCTCGCAATAAAAATTATTTGTATATCATTTCTGATTTCCGAAATATGAAGCCGGATAACTTCTCGCATCAGTCTTCTGGCCCTATTTCTTTGAACAGAATTTCCAACTTTCTTGGAGGCAATAAAACCAAACCGTTTAGGACCTTTAATAAGGTACATTGCTACATATTTTACCGAGTAATTTCTACCTTCTTTAAAGATAGTTTTAAAGCTCGATTTACGGCGTAAGCGGAACTTTCTTTGTAACATAACTCCTCCAAAGCTTACATACCTTTCAATCTCTATTCTAACTCTTATTGCTTTGATTTAAACGTTTTAGAAAAATATTAATGCTTGTCAGAAAAATTTATTTAAAAAAAGGCCACATAATTGCGGCCTTAAACTGATAATTTTTTCCGACCTTTTAAACGACGGCGCTTTATTACATTTCGCCCCGTTGGCGTACTCATTCTACTCAAAAAACCGTGAACGCGTTTATGACGCCTATTCTTCGGTTGATAAGTTCTCTTCAATTTAACGACACCTCCTTTATTTCAAACCAGAAAAACATCCCATGTAATCAAACTTACTTAGAGATTATACTCTAAAAAAATTTAATCTGTCAAGCAAAGGACTTTGTTAAGATGTGGATAACCTCAAGTTTAAAAGTTATCCACTGTGAATAATTTTTTGAAACTGACTATCTACCTGTTGATAACCCCGTGAAAACTTGATATTATATTTGCACAGCCCCTTACGACAACAATAAATCGTGTAATAGTTATTCACAACACGTAATTTATTTAAGTTATCCACAAATGTGTATAAGTTTGTGTATAACTTTTTTATTGTCATCATTCCTACAATTTTAGACAAGGGAGGTCCGTCCATGCCACCACAACCTGTGTCGCCCCAATTATTGTGGCAGGAAACTTTAGCAAAACTGAAAAATGAACTATCCAAGCCGAGCTTTGAAACATGGTTAAGCTCCACAAGGCTTCTTCATATCGAGGGCGATACGCTAATCATTAGTGTTCCTAATGACTTTGCTAAGGACTGGCTGGAAAGCCGTTATGCATCCTTGATTCGATCTTCAGTTCAATCAGTCTTAGGCCATTCAGTTAGTCTCCGTTTCATTATTCCTTCTCCTGAAGTTTCTTATGCCGAAGACAAAGTAGTCCCTAAACAGGATTCCTTTGTTATCCCTAAGCCTAGCGATCCTCTGCCTAATTCCCTTAATTCAAAATACATTTTTGAAACATTTGTTATCGGTAACAGCAACCGTTTTGCCCATGCTGCTTCTTTAGCTGTTGCAGAATCACCCGCTAAGTCCTACAATCCTCTATTTATATATGGAGGGGTTGGTTTAGGAAAAACCCATCTTATGCATGCAATTGGGCATCATGTTCTACAACGATCCCCCAATACAAAGGTTCTTTATGTTTCCAGTGAAAAATTCACAAATGAATTGATTGACTCGATTAGAGACGAAAACTCTATTGAATTTCGTAATCATTACCGTAACGTAGATATTCTGCTGATCGATGATATTCAATTTTTAGCAGGCAAAGAACGAACTCAAGAAGAGTTTTTTCATACGTTTAATGCACTTCATGAAGCCAATAAGCAAATTATTATTTCTTCAGATCGTCCACCTAAAGAAATTCCCACTTTAGAAGATCGCTTACGCTCGCGTTTTGAATGGGGCCTTATCACAGATATTCAAGCACCTGATTTGGAGACCCGAATAGCAATCCTTAGGAAAAAAGCTAAATTAGAGAATCTACAGGTTCCGAACGAAGTTATGGTCTACATTGCTGATAAAATTCATTCCAACATTCGTGAACTCGAAGGTGCACTTATAAGGGTAATGGCTTTTGCTTCTCTTAGTTCATTCCCTATAAC
>LADV01000082.1 GCA_000961805.1 Peptococcaceae bacterium BRH_c23
TAAAAGGCTCCATAATCTTTTATGGATGAATGCTGGATATCATCAATGGAAAACATCATGGTCGTTGTAGGTATCTCAATAGGAGTTCCTTTTTTAGCCATATCGGCTAGATACTCAGGCTTATAAATCGGATTTCCGGTTACGGGATCGATCTTACCAATAGGGATGCGTTTATTTCTTGGTTTGCCATCGGCATTCCGAAAAGAAACCGACTCGTAAAGGTAAATCTTGTCACCGACCTTTTGTCTTATAATAGAACTCATAGGCACCTTCCTCCTCACATGTAGGTATAAATAATTATACCTACATGTGAGGAGATAAACAATGAATTCTTTCAAAGAATTGCAATAAACAAGCTTAAAAATGCAATATTTATGAACTAAAGCACTACTTTAACTGAAAAACTTGTGTAGGTATAATTTTTTCCGGGAACCAAGGTTGATTACCAATAGAACACCTTTGCCCCCGTCTACAGCTTTTACAGCCTCAAGTATCTGATCGGGAGTAGGAGAAGTAAACACCGCACCGGCTACTGCTCCGTCGAGCATACCGCGGCCGACAAAACCGCCGTGCGAAGGTTCATGGCCACTGCCGCCACCGCTTACCAGAGCGACTTTAGGAGAAGGGCTGTTTGCCCGTGTCAAAACACTGAAGCCTTTTACCCGTTTTACATATTGCGGATGAGCCAGAACGACACCCTCAAGCATTTCCTCTACAACTTGATCAGGATTGTTAATCACCTTTTTCATTACATTCTTCCCCCATTCCTTTAATCGATTCTGAATCTGTTTCAATCACGCCTGCAGATCACAATCGCTGTTCCTAATATTTCTGTCATGTATTCCACTTATTTTTAGTTTTTGCCATTAGCTCTCTATGACCCTTAGAGTATGTTCGCCTATACAGCATCTTCTTTCTTTTTCGTCCACCTCTCTCCCATAAACTTTTTATCGTCGGTATACCTGCCTATTCCCTCCTTTCGACTTGACATACTCAATAGCAAGAATCATGCCAAACCGAAAAAAGGTATGTTTTACTGGGTTGAGAGAGGGAGTCATATTTAGTTGCTTGGTAAAAAGTATCAGAATAGCTCTTGTGCCTGATACTTTTTACCAATAATCATCTTTTTTTCCCAAGTAACCGATTTTTCGAGATTATACTTTCGTGCTTTAGCGGCAACAGTTTTATGTGTAAGCCCAAGAACCTTCGCTGCCTTGTTAAAACTACCGTACTTTTTCAGTGCCATATTTATAATCGTTTTCTCATACGCATCCCAGGGCAAAATCGTTTCATCAGCAGTAAACAGCGCGGAAAAATCAGTTCCGCCAATTAATTCTTCACGTAGATAGGTGGGCAGAGCATCTACTCCAATATATGGTTCCTCAGTTAACGTAATAACGCGCTCCATAATGTTTTCCAGTTCCCGGACATTACCTGGCCACCGATACCTCATGAGCACTTCCAAAGCATCCTGTCTTAGGCCTTTTACTTTCTTGCCTAACTCGCTGCACATCTTGTTGAAAAAGTACTCAACCAATAAAGGGATATCTTCCTTACGTTCACGCAAAGGGGGTAAAATAATAGGAATGATATTTAACCGATAGTACAAATCTTCGCGGAATCCCCCGTCTAAGACCATTTTCTCCAGATCCCGGTGAGTTGCAGCAATGATTTTCACGTCAACAGAAATCATCTCCTCGCCACCAACCCGCTGAAACTCCTTTTTCTGAAGAACTCTTAGAATTTTAGCCTGCATATTTTTTTCCATATCCCCAATTTCATCAAGGAAAATTGTTCCTTTGTCAGCCAGTTCAAAATTCCCCAGTTTTCTCCTGAGAGCGCCGGTGAAAGCTCCTTTCTCATGCCCGAAGAGTTCACTTTCCAGCAAAGATACAGGTATAGCTGCGCAGTTTACACGGATGAAAGGTCCATTCACGCGCCTGCTCGCAAAATGGATCCCCTCAGCAACCAGTTCTTTGCCTGTCCCACTTTCGCCACGAATTAAAACAGTGGCATGACCTTCTGCAGCCTTGGCGGCTACAGCCAGAGCGTCCAAAACCTTCCCGCTCCTACCAATAAATTTATCAAAAGCTTTGACAGGTTTTCTAGTCCTCCTCAGCTCTTGTTCTAGGTATTCTGCCCGGGCGGTGACTTCATTGAGTTTATCCATCACAGCCTGAACTTCGGAAATTTTTTTTATTACCGAAACAACTCCAGCTAATTCACCGTCAACGATAATAGGATTTACGTTAGAAACGATTGTTTGTCCGTTTGGTTTACAGCAGATATTGCCCAATACAGGTTTACCCGTGACCAAGGCTTTGGACCTTGACCCTCTCGGCGCAAGCCGGGCTATATTTTGCCCTACCAGTTTTTCGATAGGTATTTGCGTAATCCTGAGATAAGCCGGATTAACATACGTAATATATCCTAGTTTATCAACAACGCAAATTCCGTCTTGTACAGACTCTAATATCAGATGTAACCTTTCCTTTAACTCTTTTACTTCGCGCAATTCATGCGTAATGTTTTCTAAAGAGGATATATCCTCAAAAATCGCAACTGCGCCTTTGGATTGTCCCTCGACAATGATAGGTGTACGATTCGTTATGATAACTGAGTTACTAATTACCTGACGGCAACCCAATTCGGGTACCATGGTTTTATTCACTAATGGAAGCCTGGTGTCCGGAATGCTCTCATAAACATTCTTTCCGACAACGTCAGCAGCTGCAATACCTATTATTTTTTCCGCCGCCGGATTAAAAACAGTGATTATATCATTTTCATCAATCACTAGTAATCCGTTAGCCATGCTGTTAAATACATGTTCAGCCGTAAAAGAGTTATTCTGCAGCACATTATCCACTTTGTTGATGGTATCAACATCACTAATTAAAAAGTCGCTTTCCAGGAATTCTACCATCTCTGCTATAGCTGTTTCGGCCATTTCTCCGCTACTTGATACCCACAACTCGTCGCCCGCTTTTATTCTCAATGAAACAAGGGGTATCAGACTATTAGCTAACACCTTCTCTCGGTTCTGGTAGTGGAAATATAATGAAACCTTATATTTTTCTTGAAGCTCTTGAGATTTCTGAACAACCATCGCCGCGACCCTAGTGTGGAGTCCTTTATTATGCTTTATTACAGCTTTGCTATTAACCATAGTTCAAACATCCTCTCACATGTTCAGTCTATCAGCACATTATGGCTCATTTCCGGGAAGATGTCGAGAGGATGCGGTTTTAGTCACTCCTTGGCTAAAATCATCATGCACACAACCGATATTTGAAGTTCACCGGCGTTTTAGCGACTAGGACGGTTAGCCTTTTGCCTCGTTCCGTCCGTCCAATAACCTATTTTGGTCAGCTTATCTGTCTCTCAGTTTTTCGGGCCTAGGAGATGTGCGCTATGTCGTCCCGGATGTAGTGATTGAAGAGATCGAAGGAGAATTTATTATCCTGGTTAATGACATCACCGTACCCCGATTGGGGATCAAACTTGCTTTGCGCGATATCATCTCTTCAGAAAATCCCAAAAGTCCTTATTCGGATCAGAAGCTGGCTGACCTTCTCAAGGCCAGAAATATGGAGATTTCTAGGCGTACTGTCGCCAAGTACCGCGATGAACTGGGAATTTCGGCGACGTCGGTTAGGAAACGATATTAGGGAGGGACGGAGAAGTCGCGAAACACTCGGTCAGCCGTTACGGTCGTGGGCCAAACTAAGGCTAAAGCGCTTGATGATAGCGGGCGGGGTTCCCGACGTCCATGGATGGACTAGTGTCGCTGGAGCCATGGATGGCGGGAGGGGACCATGCCTCGGTTGGCGGCTTCGCACGTCCCTGTGCTCAGCCCCGCTTTGGGTGGGAAGCGCTTGAGCCAAGTTTGGCGAGCCACTCTCGTAAAGGCTTCGCTCCGTGTTTCGCGACTTCTCTCGGAAGTCGCTGGGGCTTGGAACGTAGCTGGGGTGACGACGACCATGGATGGCAAGGTGCCGTGATGGCGAGAAGGACCACTTATAGAATTGGGTGTCTTGAAAGTGAATCAAAGGGATTGAGCTCAGAAGGGCTATCCTTCCAAGTTTGGGTAAATAAAGAAGGAGAAATAGCTAAAATTAATTGTGTAAGGGTATTGAAATAGTGGAAAAGAAAGAATATACTGATATCAGAGACATGCATTAATCTTATTGACCCTGAGATAACTTTAAATAATTATATATTAAAGGCTAGAGTATTAGAGAAGCCGAAGTTATGCTAGTAATTCGAAATGACGAATTACTAGCATACTTCGGCTTTTATTGTCGCCAAATGAGTTTGAAAATTCTGATAATAATAACCGGTTAGACCATTTTTCGTTATGGATATTGGACTAGGGAATGCCGGACGTGAGAAGGGAGGTGAGGCCAATTATGTTGGAAGATTAAGCTCTGTAAAGAAAGGAGGCGCGGGGAGTTAATATTTAACATGAGAATTGGGACATAAATTGAACTTGAACAGTTGTAAATATGTGTAATAAATAAAATTTAGGAGGAGTCTTTAGATGACAGCGAAATTCTTAGCTGAAATGATAGGTACCATGATTATACTTTTATTTGGTACTGGGGTAGTAGCAAACGTTGTATTAAGCAAGACTAAGGGGAATAACGGGGGCTTCTTTATGATTACTTTAGGCTGGGCAGTTGGAGTTCTCTTGGCAGTTTATGCCACGGGTCCAATAAGTGGAGCACACTTAAACCCAGCCGTAACGATTGGGTTAGCGTCAATTGGGCTGTTTGCTTGGGCAGAGGTTCCAACATATATTGCGGGCCAGCTCTTGGGAGCATTCATTGGCGCAGTGCTAGTTTACTTTACCTATCTGAAGCAATGGGCGGAAACGTCGGATCCAGGATTAAAATTGGCTGTCTTTAGTACGGGACCAGAAGTTCGAAGTTATCCTGCTAACGTGTTGACTGAAATCATAGGTACATTTGTCTTGGTCTTTGTAGGACTTTCTATTGGAATTTCGAAAGCTGCAGTGACTAGTGGCCTCAATCCTCTTTTATGGGGTTTCTTGGTGTGGGGACTTGGTGTATCCTTCGGGGGACCTACGGGTTATGCAATCAATCCAGCACGTGATTTAGGACCTAGAATTGCCCACTTTTTGTTACCTATTCCGGGGAAAGGATCGTCAGATTGGGCATACTCTTGGGTGCCTGTCCTAGGTCCAATAATTGGCGGCGTTTTAGGAGCTTTCCTGTACAAGATTGTCTATATGGGATAGTCAATGTTTGAACCTAAAAATAAAGGAAAAGGTGGAGTAATTTTATGAAAAAGTACGTTATGGCCCTTGATCAAGGTACTACCAGTTGCCGTGCAATCCTTTTTGACCAGGAAAGTAAGATTGTGGGAGTTACGCAAAAAGAGTTCACTCAAATTTACCCTAAGGCAGGCTGGGTCGAGCATGATGCTGAGGAAATTTGGAGCACACAATATGGAGTCATTGCAGAGCTCATTGCGAAAACAGGCATTAAAGTCGATGAGATCGCATCCATTGGGATTACTAATCAGCGTGAGACGACGGTGGTCTGGGATAAAAATACAGGTAAACCTGTGTATAACGCAATTGTGTGGCAGTGTCGCAGAACAACAGCCATTTGCGACGATTTAAAGGCTAAGGGTTATGAAGATATGGTTCGAGAAAAAACAGGTCTCGTAGTTGACGCCTATTTTTCTGGAACGAAGGTAAAGTGGATTTTAGATAATGTTGAAGGAGCTCGTGCCAAAGCTGAAAAGGGTGAGTTACTGTTTGGAACGACGGATACCTGGTTAATATGGAAACTCACCGGCGGAAAAGTACATGTTACGGATTATTCGAATGCCTCCCGAACCATGATGTTTAACATTCGCGAATTGCATTGGGATAAAGAATTGTTGAAAATGCTTGACGTACCACAAGGAATGTTGCCCGAGGTACACAATTCTAGCGAAGTCTATGGTAACACAGATGCAGGGGTATTCTTGGGTTATGAGATTCCTATCGCAGGTGTGGCTGGTGATCAGCAAGCAGCTTTGTTTGGTCAAGCGTGCTATGAGCCAGGGGATGCTAAAAATACCTATGGAACAGGTTGCTTTATGCTCATGAATACGGGTAGCAAAATACACACCTCGAGACATGGATTGGTGACCACCATTGCGTGGGGGATTGATGGCAAGGTGGAATACGCCTTAGAAGGCAGTATCTTTATTGCGGGTGCAGCGATTCAGTGGTTGCGCGACGGTCTAAAAATGATTGATGTTGCACCAGATTCCGAGTATTTTGCTAAAAAGGTCAAAGATACGGATGGAGTTTATTTTGTTCCAGCTTTTGTTGGCTTGGGTGCTCCTTATTGGGATATGCGCGCTAGGGGAGGCATTTTTGGCCTGACTCGGGGAACAACAAAATCCCATATTATTCGTGCGGCTCTGGATTCCCTAGCTTATCAAACCAAAGATGTTTTAGGTTCCATGGAGGCCGATTCTGGAATTTCCTTAAAGTCGTTGAGAGTTGACGGAGGTGCTGTAGCCAATAATTTGCTGATGCAGTTCCAAGCAGATATTCTAGGAACTCGGGTTGACAGGCCTGAAATCATTGAGACGACCGCCCTAGGAGCTGCCTACCTCGCAGGTTTAGCGGTTGGCTTTTGGAAGAGTAAAGAAGAATTAGCAAGTCGTTGGTTGCTCGATCGGCGTTTTGAGCCAGAGATGGAAGAAGAGAACAGAGCGAAACTTTATAAGGGATGGTTGAAAGCGGTCGAGCGGTCCAAAGACTGGGAAGAAGACTAAGTAGGAAGTAAGCTTTCATCGAGAAGGGCCTTGGGTAACACGATAATACGTCAGAAAATTGGGTACCCTTATAATTGCCAAGATCTTCAGGGGTGTTATAATAATTCGCAGAAAGATCGATAAATTACATCTCAAGACCAATACCGTGAAATGCTAAAGTGATCATTTACTGATCGGTGTAATCAAAGGTAGGTCTTCGGTTACACTAGGGAATGAAGGGAAGGCAAGATGAATATTAGGCAAGGCCTAGCACATGGCCGAATTCTTCCAGCAGTCAAACACATTAGTGATATTTCGCGTTTGTTGCCCTTGAGTCGTGCTTCAATTGTTATCGTTTTAGGTGGGAGTATCAACGAACTGCCGGAAATTCAGCGGGTTCGCGCGAAACATCCGGAGAAGTTAGTATTTATGCATGTGGATTTACTGGAAGGAATAGGAAGAGATGCTGAAGGAATTCGTTTTCTGAAAAAGTTTGGTTTGCATGGGATTGTCTCTGTAAAGTCTCGATTATTAAATTATGCGAAGGACAATGGTCTTTTAACTATTCAAAGGTTGTTTTTACTTGACTCTGAATCGCTGGCTACGGGTTTGAGGCAAATGGAAAAAAATTCACCAGATGCTATTGAAATTCTTCCAGCGGTCGTCCCTGAAAATGTGATTAGTGAGTTCAAAAGAGTTACGGATCGTCCGCTTCTTGGGGGAGGACTAATGCGTACGGAAAAAGATATAGAGTTGGCTCTAGCGAACGGATTTGATGGGGTGTCCGTGAGTCGGCAATCTCTCTGGAATATGACTTAGTAGGCTATTGATGGACGGGGAAAAATCATATAAGGCGGCTCGGAGAATAAGTGAAGCCACCAAAGAGGCCATTGCGAAACAACGGTTTCTTTGGTGGTTCCTAATTTCGGGCAAGGAGGTAATACAGATGCGTGAGATTGATACCCACGTTGTAGTAATTGGAGGGGGAGCGACAGGGGTTGGCATATTGCGAGATCTTAGTCTGCGTGGAATACCAGCCCTCTTGTTAGAACAAGGAGATTTGGCCCATGGGACAAGTTCACGCTTCCACGGCCTATTGCACAGTGGCGGGCGTTACGCGGTCAAAGATGATAAAGCAGCGCAAGAGTGTATCGAGGAAAATAGGATTTTGAAACATATTGCAGCACATTGCATTAAAGATACTTCGGGTTGGTTTATATATTTAAAGGGGGATGATCCAAACTATTTGCAGTTGTGGCTCAAGGGGTGCGCACAAACGGGAATAACCGTTAAGGAGATTCCTCTTGAAGAGGCGTTTCGGCTCGAACCGTTGTTGACACGACAGGCGACACGGGTTTTCGAAGTGCCAGATGCTACTGTGGATGGTTTTAAACTGCTATGGGCGAACGTGAAATCCGCAGAAAAATATGGAGGAAATTATCGAACGTACTGTAAGGTTAAGTCGCTCTGGTTAGAAAATAGGCAAGTTAAGGGAGTCTATGCGGAAGATTTCATCACCGGTGAAACGCTACTGGTCCGTAGCAAAATTGTGGTGAATGCCGCGGGGCCTTGGTCTTCTGAGATTGCGGCAATGTCTGGCTTTGACGTGCACATTCTAAAAAACAAAGGTTCTCTACTTGTGTTCAACAAGCGGTTGTTTAATCGAGTGATTAACCGTTTGCGGACACCGGGCGATGGTGAGATTTTTGTACCGCATGAAACCGTGACTATTTTTGGGACGACTTCACATAAGGTAGAATCGCCGGATGATCATAAGGTTGATGAACAAGATGTAGCGCATTTGATCGAAATGGGCCAAAACTTAGTGGAAGAGATTGAACAACACCGTATTGTTCGGGCGTTCGCCGGCATTCGCCCTTTGTATGAAAGTGTAGACGCCTCAGACCATGAAGGGCGAGGGATTAGCCGAAATTTTGTACTCATAGATCATGAAAAAATGGACGGGGTTCGCGGGCTCGTTAGTATCGTGGGTGGTAAATTAACGACGTATCGTTTGATGGCAGAGAAAGTTACCGATTGGGTTGCCGCTAAATTAGAGGTGCATACTGTATGCCGTACCGCGGAAGAACCCTTGCAAAATGAACTCCCCACAGAAGTTTGGGATAAGGCACGTCAATTATTAGGAACGATTGCTGCGGACAAGATGATGGAACGTTTAAACGAACAAGCCGGATCCGTCGTTGAGGCTATAGCTCGTCAACCACTGTTGGGACAATTTGTATGTGAATGTGAAATGGTCACTCAAGCAGAAGTTCTTCATGCCCTGCAAGATCTCGCGGTCCACTCGCTTGACGATCTTCGTCATCAGACCCGGCTGGGAATGGGGACGTGTCAAGGCGCTTATTGTACCTATCGAGCGACCCCCATGATTCAGGAGGCGTTCGGCGGTTGGGAGAGAACCGTAAAAGAATATCAAAGCCTATTGGGCGAACGTTGGCGAGGGATAACCCCAGTTCTTTGGGGCGAGCAACTTCGTGAGAGTGAATTAGCACGAGCTTTGTATTTGAACGTTCTGGATTTCAAGGCCGAAGAAAGTGAGGGATGAACGAGATGTGGGATGCCGTAGTGGTGGGGGGCGGTTTAGCCGGTTGGATAGCAGGAATTCGAGCCGCCCAACGGGGCAAAAAGGTGCTTTTAGTCACGGAAGGAGTCGGAACGCTCTTTTATTTCTCGGGGATTTTTGATTATGGAGATGTCGAGCGTTTGCGTCATTTGCCGAAACACCCCTATACCTTATTTGATTCACAGGCGATAGCTCAGGGCAAACGCTTCGTCCAAGAGATCTGTCCGGAGTATGTTGTGAATGACACACCACAGTTTGCTTTCACGGTTCTAGGAACTGTACGTCAAGGAGACCTTATGCCGCGCAGTATGGCTCTTCCGGATCGACAGGAACAAGGGGAACTCGTACTTTTAGTGCCCGAAGGATTGAAAGATTTCTTTCCGGAGATCGTGGTGGCTAACATGGCTCGAGAATTTCCAGGCTGGCAGGTGAGTGTGAAGAGGATGCAAGTGGATGCTCTTGCGGAATGGACCCGACTGGGTAAGAGTGTGTCGAGCATTGATTATGCGAATATCTGGAGGTCGGAAGAGGGTCAGAGAGCTCTCACCCACGAAATTGAAGAGATTAAAAGACAGTATTGGGAAGCAGACGGGTCGCAAGGAAAGATTATCGTGGTTCTGCCCAGTCTGGTAAGGGAGTACTTTGATGCTTCACGCACAAAATCCTATAAGAATGAATTTTCTCTACCGGTATTGGAAATGAGTTCATTTGTGCCCAGCCCACATGGTCGTTATTTCGCTGAATATCTAAAGCATATGTTTACCGATTTAGGAGGGGAATTGATGATCGGGGCTCGTGCGATATCTTTAAACGGAGAGTCAACGTCCGAAAGTCAGGCGAAGGTGTGTCAAGAAATTATGGTTCACAGTATGGGTAAATCGTTGCGTTTGAAAGGCAAGAAGTTTATCTTAGCGACAGGTGGGCTTTTAGGTGGGGGAATCAAAGTGGGTATGGCAAGAAAAACAATACGTGAAGGCGTCTTTGATCTTCCCCTATTTGTTCCGAAAGAGTGGAGTGAGCCCCAGTTCTTTGCTCCTCAGCCGTTTGCCCAGATCGGCGTAGAAACGGATGAATTTATGCGTCCCCTTAATCCCGAACGTGGGCAAGTGGTTTGGGATAATGTCCATGTCGTGGGAAGAATGCTTGCCCATTGGGATCCTTGGACCCAAAGGTGTGGCGGAGGGGTTTCGGTTACATCTGGTTACGCAGCAGCTGAATTAATTTAGTGGACAGAACATTTTAGAAAGGAAGGAGGATCCTTGACTGTGGATTCAAGAGATGAATTGGCAGCGCGATTGGATGCTTGTCAAAAATGTAATGTGTGTACTGCTCAGTGTCCAGTGGCCAAAGTTAACCCGCATTTTATTGGCCCGAAAGGGTTAGGACCGGATATGGAACGTTTTCGTATAGGTCAGATCATTCAAGGTGAAACAACTTTGGATGATTGCTCTAATTGCAAGACGTGTGAAGTGACTTGCCCATCCGGTGTCAAAATAACGGAGATGATTCTTGAAGCCCGGAGAGCTGCTAGAAAAGCACCACACAAAAACACGTTGGGTATGAAATTGCGCCTGAGAGGTTATGTTTTGGGTCGGGCGGAATATCTTGGCAAACTAGGGGTCATATGGCCGACTATGACAAACCAAGTCTTGAAGATTAAACTTGTGCGCTTGGCGCTCGATAAAGCACTGTCAATCAGCAAGAGTGGCCCTTTACCAGCCTATGGAAAGCCTCTGGAGGTGCAGGTGGACAAAGGTGGAAAAATGGGAGCAAGTGCTAGCAAACAGGTTGTTTATTTTCCAGGTTGTTATACGCGATATAACGAAGCGGATACAGGGCGGGTCATGATCAAGGTGTTAGAGCATGTTGGGTATAGAACTATAGTACCTGATTTTCACTGCTGTGGCTTACCATTAGAGGCGAACGGTCAGTTTGAGAAGGCACATAAGAACGGCCTTTATAACTTGGAGTTAATGCGACCTTATCTGGAATCGGGTATGCCGATTATTACATCCTGTACGAGCTGCGGTTTGACGCTGAAAGAGGATTATCCAAAGTTGCAGACGACATCGGCTCAGCTCATTGGAGCTCAGTCGTATGATTTATTCGAATTTCTGTGGCAACTCTCTGAAAAAGGGGAATTACCTCTTGACTTTCAGGAAGTTAAGGCGTCCTACGGTTACCATTCCCCCTGCCACTTAAAGGCACAAGGAATCGGAACACCAGCGCTGCGTATTTTGAGATTAATTCCTGGAGTGAAAATCCGCAATCTTGATGCTGGTTGTTGTGGCTTATCGGGTAGTTATGGCTTTAAAGCTGAAAAATACGACAAAGCGATGAAAATTGGGAGTACACTCTTTGAAGCGATCAATGTGGGTGCAGGACGCGGAGATTTCCAAGGAATGACGACGGAATGTGGTGTGTGTAAAGTGCAAATTCAGCACGGTACGGGAATTCCTACGGAGCATCCTGTGCGCATTTTGGCCAAGGCGTATCGTCTTATAAACTAATAATGTTATTCCTAAACGTTAAGACGCCGATTCTGGAGTCAGATATAGAAGTGCTCAAA
>LADV01000144.1 GCA_000961805.1 Peptococcaceae bacterium BRH_c23
GCCAAGACGATAAGCGGACGAGCTTATCGCCACACTGCAACCCATTACGCATACTCCTGCAGTGTGGATTGGCAAGGCACCGTGATGGCGAGAAGGGACCTTCCAGAAAGTTATACCTTCCGCTGATAGAACAAAATGCCACCGCATCACCTCCCTTAATTAAGATAAAGAAAAAGACAAAGAGAGCCCTTAATTTTAATAATTAAGGGCTCTCTAAAACACACTTTTCCGCTCCAAATCACTAATCGATTTGGTGCCCGGTTATGAAATTGTACGCTTCTAAAAGTTTTCTATATCACTTTGACACTTTAGTACTCTCTTACTCTAAACACTTTGTACTAAATCCCACAATCATTTGCCACTATTAAGCTTACTCTAATCAAAGATGCATAACTCCCAATCCTACACGAGCGTGCTCTAAGAGGGGATGAAGGGAAGAACGACCATAAATTGCTACCGCCAGCCATTCAGAATCCGTCACTAAACCAACTTTTAAAGCAAAACTGGCATTGCTGTTGGTATGAATAAAAATACTGTTACTAGCTTCTAATGTTGCATGGATCAGTGCATGAATCTTCCGGTCTTCTTTTGGAATAACACCTGTGTTAAACGCGGTTGCCATTACTGAATTCGTGAGCTTTCCGGTATGTTGAAGATTCGCTACCGTTCCACCAATTTCCGTCACACCACAACGAAGGTTAAACGATTCAACAAAGGATTTCTTAAGCTTTTCCTCTTCCTCTCTCGTCTCTGTCAACGCAAGAAGTATTGCTGACCGCTCTAAGGAAGGTCTCACTTTTTCTGTTAAAGGAACTTTCAAAGCATGCCTCCCTCTCCGTTTAGTCAATAGAAAAAGCCGCCAGATTGTCTCTCAGACATCTTAGCGGCTCCATTGCCGAATGTTTAATCACTAGGTGATATTCAACATAGTACCTGATAAATTGCCCTTTGTCAACGCAAATAGAAGGCCCATCTGTTATAATACTGATTAATACATTATACATAAGTCATACATCAGTTCTTGGCTAGTTTACTGATTATCATGCTCCCAGTTTTCGTCGTACCAAACCCATCGCCTGCTCAAACTCTTGCATCCTCAAAAACTTCGCCAGCACTGCAAAGACAATGGCCCCGATGGCCGATCCAGTTACTAATACCGTTAGAGATGCTATCGTACCAATACCAATCACCGAAGTTAGCCACTGCATCCATACCCAGATCACAACCGCCATCAGAAGCGAAGCTACTAAGGATTTCAGACTAGTCCCGAACATAGCCCAACCATCCATTTGACCTATCTTCTTGCGCAGAAGGTAAAACAAGAGAAGCATATTCACAAACGCAGCAATCGTTGTGGCAAAGGCTAAGCCCCCATGAGCCAGCGGACCAATCAATAAATACATGGCTAAAATATTAACAGCCATTGCAATAATTCCTAAGATTACGGGTGTCCAAGTATCCTGAAGAGCATAAAAAGCCCGCGGCAGAATCTGAATCACCGCTTGTGAAGTTATTCCAATCGAAAAATAAAATAAAGGAATCGCCATCATTAAAGTATCATTCGCTGTAAACTGACCATGCTCAAACAAAACCCGAATCAAGGGAAAACGCAAAACGATCATGCCCACCGAAATCGGAAGGGTTATAAAAATTACCATACGAATGCCATTTGATAATGTCTGCCGAAAATCATCCCACTTTTTTAAAGCCGCTTGTTCCGTCAGCGTCGGAAAAGTCGCGACCGCAATAGCTAAAGCAAAGATCCCTACCGGCAACTGGAAAAGACGATAGGAATACCAGACTGCCGTAATACTGCCCGGAAACATCATCGACCCAAAGTTATTATTGACCACCACCTGAATTTGGTTCAGAGAATAACTGAGAATAATAGGTACAGCCAAGGCCCCGATTAGGCGGACACCCGGATGCCGCCAGTCAATGATCGGATAATAACGGATTCCCACTTTCCGCAAAGCCGGAATTTGAACAGCAAAATTAGCGATCGCCCCAAAAACAACCCCAAAGGCAAAGCCAGAAATGCTGTCAGGCTTTGCCGGATTTGCCAGAATCGTCCCAAAAAAGATAACACTCGCATTGTAAAGCACGGTTCCCACTGCAGAGGGCCAAAAAATCTTATAAGAATTTAAAATCCCCATCGTCAATCCGCTTAAGGCCATAAATAAAGGCTGCAGCAAGAGAATTCGAGTCAAGTGGGTGGCTAGAACCATGTTTTCAGGCTCAAATCCTGGAACCACCAGACGAATAAAGTGGGGGGTAAAAAAAAGCCCCACTAAAACAAACACCCCAAGGGTAAGCAAGATCAAATTCACAACAGAGCTGGCAACCCGCCAACCCTCATCCTCATTACCTTTGGCAATATATTCAGAAAAGACAGGAATAAAGGCGGCACTCAAAACTCCGCCCACTAACAACCAATATAACAAATCAGGAAGAACAAACGCCGTATTATAAGCATCCGTTACTCCGCTCTGTCCATAAAAACCCGCCATCAAGGTTTCTCTTAAAAAACCTAAAATCCTAGAAATCAATTGAGCAGCCATTAAAAATCCTGCTGCTTTAACAAGCGTTCGGTTGGTTGATGACATATCGAGTAAACCTCTTCTCCCCATCGCCTTATCTACCACCCGAATTATAGCATTTTTCGCCATGCTAAAAAAGAGAAACCTAAATGAATTAGGGCTAAGACTTCCTCCCTTAACCACTCTGCCAAAATGCAAGACAAGAACCGTCCCTGCACTTGCATACCGTGCCTTTGCGTCAAAGACGCAAACAGTCTTCAAAGAGCTCTCGTCGTCCCCCACCCGGCGACCTCACAGGCCAGAGGAAGTTTCTTAGCTTAATGAGCATGTGAGAGGAATCGCGTCAATGAGCGCAGGCGATAAGGCGTGAAGAAACTCAACGGGACTTGTCCATGGATGGACTGATGTCGCGGTGCCAAGGATGGCAAGGAGCGACGCACATGCAGAAAGCCCAGAGGTTTTGAGTTTTAGCCTTAGCGACAAGGGAATAGCGATGGAACACGATAGTCTCCTGTGGAGAGTATCGCCGAAGCCGTGATCCCAGAAGGAAGACCTACAGGCGTAGGATGTGCGAATGGGCTAAGAAACTTCCTCCCTTAACCACTCAGCCAAAATCTCTGCCACAGCCTCAGCCGCTCCATTTGCCTCCTCCAACGTATTTAACTGACTCCCAAACTCCAATAACAACCCTCCGTCAGAAAGATGCTGGTTATACCGTGCATCCGTAGCATAACTAATATTGGGAGCAAAGAGTCCAGGATACTTCTTTTCTCCCAAAGCCATGAGTTCTTTGGCTAACGCTTCATTCTTCTGCCAGTGCGGATTCATTTTGCCAATGACCACCATAACCCGGCTGGTCTTTTGCCCCTTTACAATAACCGTTGACTTAGAGAACCCACGAGGAAGCCCATCCCGATGAATGTCTATTAAAAACTCCAGCGAAGGATAATCTTTCGTCATTTGGGTTGCTGTAACCACCGATTTGCTATACGCTTTCATAAAATCGACTGCATCATGTATTTGTGTCGAATGGACGGCTCCGACTCCATTCCGTTCAAGCGCTTTCTTCAAAGTTTCACCCACTGTCACTACATCTCCGTTTTCCCCCTGCAGTCGTTCCAGACCCCCATCCCCTGCATAGCTCTCACTATTATGTGTATTATAAATTCCCACTTTCACTTCTTTTGCCCCAGGAATCAAAGTATCTTGGGGATCAGTATCCTCATTCCCTGTGGGTACTTGAGTAGCAATTGGCTCAAGAATGGGTCCTTCAAACTCCGGGTCATTAGGGTTGTATGCCCACCCCAACCATACTGGACCTTGTGGCGGATGGGAAAAATAGCCCAAAAAAAAGGTTCGCGGATCCGAGATATTGACACCGGTTAATAAGAACAGACTAACCGCTACTCCCTGATGCCTAGCCAAGTCTACACGAGCGCGTTCTGGTTGAGAATAACCTGGAGCTCCTTCCAATAAAATTGCTTCAAAAGGAAATGATTGTTGAGTCAGAAAATGAACAAATTGAAGAGAACTCCCGCTGCGCAGAGCATAAACTAAACCTAAAATAACCAAGAAACTCGCAAGCCCCAATAGAAACCCACGCATCCAAGCTTTAATCGTCCAAATATTAAATTGTTTTTTTTGCCGATGATAAAAATCTTCCCGTAACAAAGGACTTGTCCCCCTTCCTCTTATTGAAGAAGTATGAGGGACAAGTCCACTGTAGAACATAACAATTGCATTTTCATTGAAAAAGAATGGGAAAGGAAAATGCTAAAGCACCCTAACGAAGGGTCGTTGGAACAAAGCTATCCACGATCCCAATGACGAGAGAAGCTAATAAAGCACCGATAATCGAGACTGTCATGTACCCAGGAATAAGAAACTGACTAAAGTAAATTACCACTGCAGCAGTAAGAAACCCAATCGAGCCCCGTCCCCAGCGAGTAATTTTGTCTCCAAACACTTTTTCAATTCCGTAACCGACTATCGCTATCACCGCTGCAGCGACCAACGCTCCCATGAACCCATTCACACGAAGTCCGGGAACAATCCAACTTACTAATAACAGAACCACTGCCGAAACAATAAACCTCACGATCGCTCCTAACATTTTTGACCCTCCAATCATTTATTTAGCTTTATTGAGAAAGTGTTTTAATAGATACAAGGTTTAGTTTATACAATATCAGGCAATTTATTAATATCATTTATTTCCTATTATTCCTTGATAAATCTGCGCCTAGATGTTAAAATGTAGTTTGTGTAACAATACAAGGAATAAATAACCAAAGGGGGTGACTATTAGTGCCAAACATTAAATCCGCGATCAAAAGAGTTGAGTTGGCAAAAGTTCGCACGATTAAGAATGCTGCAGCGAAATCTTCTTTACGAACAACCCTTCGTCGTTTCGAAGAATCAATCAGCACAGATTCCGAGACTGCAGCACTTGCTTTGAAAAAGGCAACTCGTGCTTTGGATAAAGCCTCCTCCAAGGGTTTGATTCATAAAAATCTTGCTGCTCGCAAGAAATCTCGTCTTAACAAAAGATTTAGCAAGCACTTTGCCCAAGTTAGCTAAACATAAAAGCTATAAAAAAAGAAAGCGATCGATCGCTTTCTTTTTTTATAGCTTTTTTAGATGTTGAGATCTCCCCAAGCGCATTTTTGCATTTGCAAAATGCAAGTCAAGAACCGTCCCCGAACTTGCACCAAGCGCATTTGCTCAAGAACGCAAACAGCGCCACACACACCCCGTCCCTCTCCCGTTCGACCCAAGCCTAGAGGAAGTGTCTTAGCTTAGCGAGCACGATTAGTGGAATTGCGTCAATGAGCGCAGTCGATCAGGCGTTAAGAACCGCAACTGTTCACATGCAGAAAGCCCAGAAGTTTTGCGGTTTAGCCT
>LADV01000145.1 GCA_000961805.1 Peptococcaceae bacterium BRH_c23
AAAACATTGGAATCATCGTTATAGCGGAAGGAGACATTCTTGTATTCAATCTCTCCTTTAACGTCTTTAAGGGGTTGGGCCCCTGCTTTGTCTAAAATATCTGGCTGAGTCTCCATAACCTCAATAAATCGCTTGAACCCAGCGAAGCCTTTTTGAAACGATTCTGTATAGTTAATCAGCACATCAATCGGGTGGATGAAGAGGTTAACGTAAAGAACATAAATAGCCAAATCAGAAATTTTCAGTGAGCCCTGGGCTATAAACACACCTCCGGAAACAATAATCACAACATAAAGCAGTCCTTCGAAAAAGGAATTCCAGGCGTGAAAATTGCCCATTAATCTGTAACTCTTGACCTTAGAGAATAAAAATTCATGGTTACTTTTATGGAACTTTTCTCGTTCCACGCGTTCATTGGCAAATGACTTCACAACTCTGATTCCAGACAGACTATCTTGAACGCTGGAATTTACGGCAGCAATTTTTACCCTATTATCGGCAAAGATGGGTGCCATTTTAATATTTTTATAAATGGTGAAGACCACCATGATCATCGTGACCATTAACAAAATCAAGGTCATTTGGACATTGATCATCATTAAGATACTAAAGGAGCCGATGATCTTCAGAGCGGAGATGAAGACATTTTCCGGCCCGTGATGAGCAAGCTCGGATATATCAAATAAGTCTACGACTAATTTAGACATCATTTCCCCAGTATTGTTTCTATCATAATATGAAAAGGATAACCTCTGAAAATGGTTGAACAGATCTTTCCTCATATCTGCTTCCATTCTCGCGCCCATAATGTGTCCCCAGGAGATGATGAAATACTGGCAGAAATACTTAATCACGTACATAGACAGCAAGGCTAAGCCCACAAATCCTATAGCATGCATTATGATCGCTTTATCTTGGGTAAATAAATTTTTAGCAAGATAATTCAGGATTTGAGGAAAGGCCAGATCCACGATGGAAACAACTACTGCACAAACCATATCAGCATAAAAAAGGAATTTGTAGGGTTTATAATACTTGATAAATTTTTTAAGAATAGACATGAAAAGGATACCACTCGCCTTCTACCTTATTCGTTTAATTATGAATAGAAACTAATTTAAGGAAGAAAGTCCGACCACTTCGGGCTTTCTTCCTTTCGTGTAACCCATCATTTCTTCTTCACAGTCAGGGTACTGCTGGGAAGGGGGAATTGAAGATCCCTTAAAGTTTATCTATATTGTAACAACAGATGGGCTGATTGTCATCATCACGACCCATCGAGTTCAATGAGTTCATCGTGTTAGAGATTTTAGACTGACTTCTTAATTATAATGCATTATTTTATAAGATTGGGTGAAAGATGGAATGGAGTACCTATATTCCCCAAAATTGAGAAACGAATTTGGGCTAAAAAAGGGTATTAAAAAAGATGGCAAGAAGACAGAGAAAGATGTGAAAATAGTGTATATTACTGATTACGAGATTGCTTTAAGATTATTTTTAGCCTGTGTTTTTGGAGGCATAGTTGGCTTTCAACGAGAACGACATGATAGTCCAGCAGGCTTTAGAACTTATATTCTAGTATCCTTAGGTTCCGCTTTAATTATGGTTTTATCGATGTATGGATTTTCTGATTTTTCCTCAACGGGAGACCCTGCTCGCTTAGCCGCTCAAGTCGTTTCAGGTATCGGTTTTTTAGGAGCAGGAACCATTTTAAGAGATGGAGTATCCGTAAAAGGATTAACAACGGCCGCTTCTCTTTGGGTTGTTTCAGCGATTGGATTGGCCGCAGGAGCAGGATTTTACTATTCATCGTTCCTTGTTACGGTTCTAGTTTTCATTACATTAGAGCGTTCCATTGAAACCTATTTTTTCAGAGGTAAGCAAATTTTAAGAGTCGTTACTGTCAATAGAACTTGTGCGATCCAGGACATCAATCGTATTTTAGAATCACACAAAATAATGGCTCGCAATATTTCTATGAAATTATTACAAGAAGAACAAAACAAAACAACGTTTGAATATACATTGAGAACTCCCTTTTATATAATAAATACCGATAAAATTATTGAGGACATTAATGAACTTGACGGAATTTATTCTGTTGAAAAGGTTAAAGTCCATTAAATATAACCATCACTTTTCATAAATTCAAGATACTCCGTTCCCCATTCAAACATCTTATCCATAACTTTCAAAAATTTATTACCCATTTCAGTTAAGGAGTATTCCACTTTTGGAGGAACCTCCCTATAAACTTCCCGATGAACTAGCCCGTCTCGTTCAAGCTCCCGCAGTTGTTGCGTTAAATAACCTTGCCGTATTTCGGGTAAAGCTCTCAGTAATTCATTGAATCGCTTAACTCCATCTTTCAATGTCCATATTATTACCAACTTCCATTTTCCTGCAATTATGTTTTGTGTGATACCCACTGGGCATTTAATTTCTAACAACTCTTGCCTTAACTGCAATTGAAATGCTCCCTCCATAGTACGATTTTATGTACTATGTACAAAAAATTAGCGTACTTGAATGATGTTGCTTTATACAATATTATCATACTAGGTTGATTAATCAACTCATAAAATTATTTGGAGGTTTAAAAATGGAAGAAGTACTGGGATTTCTAAAAGAAAACCGCATGGGTTCATTGGCGACAATTGCAAATGGAAAACCAAAAGTTAGGCCATGGGGATTTATGATGGCGGAAGATGGCAAGTTTTATTTTTGTACAGCAAACACTAAAGATGTATATAAACAAATAAAAGAAATTCCTTTTATTGAATTTACATCAACATCAAAAGATATGGTAACAATTAGATTGTCCGGTGAAGTTATTTTCAGTTATGATTTAGGTTTGAAAGAAATAATTCTGGAAAGTAATCCAATGGTAAAAGGGCTTTACAAATCAGCGGATAATCCTATTTTTGAGATTTTTTATGTGGAACATGGAGAGATAATTATCTCGGATTTCTCTGGTCAACCACCCAGAAAAATCAGCTTTTAGAAAAGATAAGGAAGACGTGCAAATATTGACTGTTTAACGATATCACAAAGAAGAGACGAGTAAAAACGTCTCTTCTTTGTGATATCGTTAATTCTTTGTCAGATAGTTTTCGATATTATACTCTGCTAAGCGTTCTTGAAGCCAACCATCAAATTCTGTCTCTAATTTTTGTTTTCTCCCTAGTTGCATCACTTGAATGAAATCCTCTTCATAAGCAATGAGCCCTACTGGCGCACGTCAAATGGCATTTTACACTATTAGCTTGAGATTCCCATGGATTCGATACAGTGCTTAACTTTAAACTTAGCGAACCTGCTTTAAGAGCTTAGCCATGTTTTTACCAAGAGTTTGGAAGGTTAGGACGCCTTCGGCATCATTTTGCACATCGCCTGGATCACGGGATAAGGTCAGATTCCAATAATTTGAACTGCAAATGGTCATTTCGGCTATGCCAAAGAAAAAGTTGATGGCAGCGTAGGTAAACGTTGATCCGGCTCTACGAGCAGAAACGACCGAAGCGCCTACTTTTCCCTTCAACATTGCACCTCCGTTGGACCTATTTACATAGCCGCAACGGTCGATAAGGGCCTTTACTTCCGTGCTCACATTACTGAAGTAGGTGGGTGAACCGATAATGATGCCATCGGCTTCTTCCATTTTCTGAATGAAACTATTCATCTCATCGTCCTTGCGCACACACCGGTTATCTTTATTTTCACGACATTTGCCGCAGGCCAAGCAGCCAAAGACTTTACGCCCACCCAATTGAACGATTTCTGTCTCGATTCCTTCGTTTGCTAATTCCGCCAAGACAATTTTGAGGCTTTGTGCGGTATTGCCATTAACCCGCGGACTACCATTAAATGCTACAACTTTCATATTCGAACACTCCTTATTTTTGGCATAAGTAATTGTAAATATAATAATAAACGATATAATAGTAATTAACAAGTACGTACCTCTTTGTACTATAGTATCTATTTGTATACTATAAGTTAAAATGGTTATAGTAATGTAATGATATATTGAGAACCGCTCTGTGAACCAGAATTATAATTTAGAATGTGAAACTCAAAGTTTGATTTATTACCTGTATGCTAAGGAGTGAGCCGAAATGATCAAGTTCAAAAATAACGAATATCAATGTTCAATGGAATTAACGTTGGCCATTATCGGTGGAAAGTGGAAAGCACTTATTCTTTGGCATTTGGCGGATAAAACCTTAAGATACAGTGAACTGAGAAAAACACTTCCCACTGTCACACCGAAAATGTTAACTCAACAACTCAGAGAGCTGGAAGACAGTGGATTGGTCAAGCGATTCATTTACACACAAATTCCGCCTAAAGTCGAGTATTCATTGACTCAAGTCGGTAAGAGCCTCCTGCCTATTTTAGATGCCATGTGTAAATGGGGACAGAATTACGCTGACGAAGATGAACGAATCGAGCAGGTAAAGAAACTGACCTAAAGAAGAAACTGAAAAATGTTAATCATAATAATAACCCACACGTTAATTGGACATTCTAAGAATGTTACCGGCAAAAAAATGAATGAGGAGGACTGGCTAATGAGAAAACTGGCTGCAAGCATTTTGGCTTTGGCTTTGTTGGTTCTAAGCGCTGTGCCTGCCTTCGGGGCTGTTGATCAAGGTAAATTGAAGGAGATTAAAGCTCTCACACAAGAAATGAACAGCATCAAAACTCAGATTATTGATAAGGAAGTCGAGGCCGGCATACTGGATCAAACAAAAGCCGAAAAAATCAAGAACGCCATGCAAGAGCGTCAACAAAGAATTGAACAGGATATCGACAAAGGCGAATTTCATGGTTTTGGGCACAAAAAAGGCTGCGGTCGTAAAACCTCTAATGCTCAGAAAACAGAGTAAACTCATTCACCACTGATTCACTGTCGGATAACAACATTAAGGAGCGAGCTCTAAGGAAACTTAGGGCTCGCTTCTTAGATTTTATTCGCATAGCCAGATGTCAGTGATAGTATAGTCAGTGCTGAGATTGACTACGAAAATGAAGTATCCTTGATTGCTCTATTGATGTGACAGGAAAGGTGAAAAGCTGTTCAGATTGGGCCGCCATTCAATTTTACAACGGTAACAGTAAATCGCTGTAAAATTAACAAAGAATTCTGTTAATAGCATTGACAAGTGTAAGACGCCGTCTTATACTTTAATGAGACGACGTCTTACTATTTAACAATTTTCAATAAACATTACTGCCCAAAAGTTCTATATAACCGGTTATCTGAAAAAAGGGGTATGGATTAACTATGGTAATTCTTCATCCACCAGCGCAAAAAATCTTTATTTCTGGGTGCTGGTGGATAAAATCAAGGGATTGAGTTGCAACATTTTTTATTTAAATTCATCTAAACGGGGGTATGCAGAATGGGATTCGAAGAGTTAATGAAGGACCTAGAGGAGAGGAAGACCAAGGCGCTAGGGATGGGCGGGCCGGAAAAACTGGCTAAGCGGAAGGCTGAAGGAGTGCTCAATGCAAGGGAGCGGCTTGACTACCTTATTGATGACGGTAGTTTTATCGAGTCCGGCCTTCTTGCCAAGGCAATCCGGCCCGAAGTTCGCCATAAGTCGCCGGCCGACGGGAAAATCGCTGGGCTTGGGAGGATAAACAATCGCGAGGTGGCCGTTGTATCCAATGACTTCACGGTGCTCGGTGCGTCGAGCAGCTCCATCAATATGAAGAAAATAAGGCACATGAAAAAGATCTCCATTCAGAGGGGGATTCCGCTTATACTTCTTGGGGAATCCTCAGGAGCCAGAATGCCGGATCGCATGGGGGCGGCGGGGCGTGCCACCATGGGTCAGGACCCCACCGAATACATGCGCATGCGGGAAGCTCCAATGGTTTCGGCTCTCCTGGGAGACTGCTACGGGTCTTCCACTTGGTACACCTGCATGTCGGACTTCACTGTAATGCGCAAAGGCGCCACCATGGCCGTGGCCAGCAGCCGGGTGACCTCTATAGCCATAAACCAGCCAGTTGACCCTGAGGAACTGGGTGGCTGGAAGTTGCACACCGAGATTACCGGCTTTGTTGATGTCGCTGTTAATACCGACGAGGAGGCGATGAAAGTAATCAAGGACTTCCTCAGCTACCTGCCAGGAAACTACAATGAGGCTCCCCCAAAATATCCAGTACCGCTTGAGACAAACGATAGGTCCGAAAAAATACTGGAGATTTTTCCCGAGCAGAAGAACCAAGTGTACGATGTAAGGGATATCATAAAGTGCATCGTGGACCAGGACAGCTTCTTCGAACTCAAGCAGCGTTTCGGAAAATCCATAGTGACGAGCTTCGCACGCCTTGACGGGAAGAGTGTGGGCATTATTGCCAACAATCCCAAGTTCAAAGGTGGGGCCATCGACGTAGACGCTATGCGCAAGGCCACTAGTTTTCTTGTATTGTGCGACTCGTATAATATCCCACTGGTGTTTTTGGCTGACCAACCTGGGTTCCTGGTCGGGGTGACCGGGGAAAAACAGGGAGCGCCAGGAAGGATCATTAACTGGTTGAACGCCCTCACCCTTTGCACCGTACCAAAAATGTTAGTGATTATGAGGAAGGATTATGGCCAAGCCTACCTTAACATGGGTGGCGGGCAGAACTCTGACGAGGTTATTCTGTGGCCTATGGCCGAACTAGGGTTCATGGACCCGTCGGTGGGAGTTAACGTCCTCTACAAGGTAACGGAGAAGGACGACCCGATCCGCTTCAAGCAGCTGCAAGACGAACTGGCTCGGGACACCTCGGCTTGGGACCTTGCCGGTCTTTACGAGGGCCACATGGTCATCGACCCGCGTCAGACTAGGGCTACCCTAATCAGGCTGATGGAGATTTACAGAAAAGGTATGAATAACGGCGTGGGCAAGCATCTTATGCGAAACTGGCCGACTAGCTACTAACCGGGATTTTCTCAATTCAAACAAAATAATCTGGAGGAATGAAATATGGCTTTGATCGAGGTAAAGGCGGAGACTACGGGGATGGTCTGGAAAATTGGTGTAAAGCTAGGGGACCGTGTTTCCGAGGACGACACTATGATCACCATGGAGTCGATGAAAATGGAAGTTCCTTTGCTAGCCCCCGAGGACGGGACAGTTAAGGAAATATTAGTTAAAGAAGAGGACCCAATCTCCGAGGGTGATGTCGCTATCATTCTCGAAGTGTAATATCCTTGGAAAAAGTAGATAAAAATCGGGGTGTTTAAATGGAATTTAAGAAAATTTTAATTGCCAACAGGGGAGAGATAGCCAGGCGGGTTATAAGCACCTGCCGGAAAATGGGGATCAAAACCGTGGCCGTATACTCCGAGGCTGACCAGGGGGCGTTGCACGTGCGGGAGGCTGATGAGTCAGTTCTCATCGGACCTGCACCGGTGGCCCAGAGCTACCTCAATTCGGGGGCCATTATTTCCGCGGCCAGAGAAACTGGGGCCGACGCGATTCATCCGGGGTACGGTCTACTTTCCGAAAACGGTGACTTTGCGGCTGAATGTAAAAAAAGTGGCATTATCTTTATCGGGCCCCCTAGTCAGGTTATATCCGACATGGGCAGCAAGATTGAGGCCCGACGGAAAATGATGGCACTAGGCGTTCCCGTCGTGCCAGGTAGTGAAGAAGCAGTCGATACGCTGGAGGAAGCCCTAGAGTTGGCCCAAGAAATTGGCTACCCGGTAATGCTTAAGGCAAGTGCGGGCGGCGGCGGGGTCGGGATATCCATTCTCAGTAGTCCCGAAGAGCTGGAGAAGGGCTTTCAGAACATCCGTGACCGCTCTCGCCTCTACTTTGGCAACCCCACCGTGCTCTTGGAAAAGTTCATCGAGAGCCCAAGGCACATAGAAGTACAGATTGCTGCCGACCAGTTCGGCAATGTCGTACATCTCTTTGAAAGGGAGTGCTCGGTGCAGAGGCGCCACCAGAAGGTCCTGGAGGAAAGCCCATCTCCCTTTCTTAGTGAGGATCTGCGCGACCGGCTGCTGGCCTCAGCGATCCAGGGTGTCAAGGGTATCGGGTACAGGAATCTGGGGACCATGGAATTTATTTTCGGACAGAACGGGGAGTTCTATTTTCTTGAAATGAATACCAGGCTTCAGGTGGAACACCCCGTGACAGAGGCTGTAACCGGGCTCGACCTTGTCGAGTGGCAGATCAGGATCGCCCAGGGCGAGCAGCTGCCGCTGTCCCAAGAACGGATAAACTCCCAAGGCCATGCCATGGAGTGCAGGATTTACGCCGAGGACCCGGTCAGGCTTATTCCATCCCCGGGGACAATTTCAAGGTTGTCCTGGCCGATGGATGGCGTCAGGATTGACGCTGCGGTGGAGGAAGGTACAGTGGTTTCACAATATTATGACCCGATGATTGCCAAGTTGGTTGTTCGGGGTGAAGACCGACAGGAAACTATAGGGGCAATGAACAGGGCGTTGTCACAGACTCAAATAGAGGGGATCAAGAACAATATACCGCTGTTGCTGAATGTGGTCCACAATGATCAGTTTATCAGGGGGAATTACAGTACTGGTCTAATCGCCGACCTTCTGAAGGCGATGAAGAAGAAGGGCAGATAGACTTTTAGCTGTCAGCCCTAGCGGCGAGATTAGGCATAAGGGGGGATTTACCATTCAAACCGAAGTTAACTTTTCCCTTGATAAGTTTTTTAACCCCAGATCAGTGGCGGTGGTGGGTGCCGGGAGCAGCCCCAAGAAAATGGGGTCGCGTACATTAAGGCTGATTAAAGAGTTCGGATTTACCGGAGGCCTTTATGCAGTCAATCCAAGGAGTGAATCCTGCTGTGGCGTACCGGGCTTTCAGCGGGTGGTTGATATACCAGAAGAAGTTGACCTGTGCATTATTGCCGTCCCGGCGGTCATCGTGCCTGAAGTGGTGGCCGACTGTGCGGAGAAGGGTGTTCCGGTGGCTCAGATACTAACCAGCGGGTTCGGTGAGGCCGGAACCGAGGGCCGAGAGGCCGAGAGGAAAATAATTGATCTGGCCCGGGGAAAGACCAGGATCATTGGCCCCAACTGCATGGGCGTCTATTCCTCCGCCGGAAGACTCACGTTTATAACATCCGCCGACAGTACCGTAGGAAATATTTCAATCTGCTCCCAGAGCGGCGGACTGAGCATAGAGATGGTCCTCCAGGCTAAGGCCCGGGGAATGAGTCTTGGCAAGCTGGTTTCCATGGGAAACTGCTTGGATTTGGACCCGGTGGATTTTCTTAACTTCCTGGGGCAGGATTCGGGAACCGAGGTCATTGGGTTTTACCTAGAGGGGCTCCGGCGGGGCAGGGAATTTCTTGAGGCTTTGACGAGGGTAGCCGCTGTTAAACCCGTTGTGATACTCAAGGGTGGGCGCACTGACCTCGGAGCCAAGTCGGTAGCATCGCACACTAATTCTCTGGCGGGCCAGTACGATACCTGGAAGGCTGCAGTTATGCAAGCTGGTGCCATTGCGGTGGAAGGCATTGATGACTTCTTGGCAATGCTTACTGCCCTTCAGGGCTTTGTTCCTCGACCATCCGGAAAAGGGTTGGCTCTAGTGGGAAACGGAGGCGGGGCGACAGTCCTAGCCACTGACCTGCTGGCCGAGCGCGGGCTGACTTTGGCGACCCTTGACGGCAGGACAAAGGCTGCCATTATGGAAATAGAGATGCCTGCCGGGTCTTCAGTGGGAAACCCTACTGACACCCCCGCCAGCGCGCTTCATAAAAAGGGCGGCGAGGCACTGGGAACAGTGATCAACCGTCTGCTCGAAGATCCGGCCGTAGGCGGGGCCATAGTCCATTTTAATCTACTTCCTTTTATAAATTACGACAACCCGGGTACCATGGCCGAGGGGATATCTGCCACCCTTTTATCAGTGGACGGGACCCAAAAGCCTGTTTACGTGGGCCTCCGGGCAGTGCCTGATCAGGCCGTAGAAAGTTTGAGACTGGAGATTCTAGATGCCGCCCGCGAGGCCCAACTTCCTTGCTTCCACTCCGCGTACGAGGCCGTAAGCACCATGGCCGGGGTTTACAAGTGGTCCCAGCGCCCGCTTCCGGTACTTGGGAGTAAATTTTCCGGGGTGTCTAGTCAGTCGGTTGATGAGGCAAGAAATATTATTACTCGGTTACAGGAAAAAGGAGTAAAATACCTGTCCCAGGAGAGCGCCTTCTGCCTCCTTGACCTTTTCGGAATCCCTCATCCTGAGTTAAGGATGGCCCGGAGTCCGGAGGAAGCTGCTCATGCCGCAGCAGAAATAGGTTTTCCGGTGGTCATGAAAATTGACTCTCCCGACATAGTCCACAAAACCGAAGCCGGGGGTGTCCGGGTTGGGCTGAAGAGCGCTGCTGAGGTGGTAGAAGCTTTTGAAGGCATATGCGCATCCGCCAGGCAGTACAAGCCGGACGCCTTTATCAACGGGATACTGATTCAGGGGATGTCCTCGGGATCGGTACAAGAGATGATCTGCGGGCTTAAAAGGGACCCCGTTTTCGGCGGGGTGCTAGTCCTGGGTATCGGTGGAGTACTGGTAGAAGTACTAAAAGATGCCTCCATGCGCGTTCTTCCCCTTGCTAAGGGGGAAGAGGGTCTGATGTGGAGGGAACTTGCAGGGTCAACACTGCTAACCGGATACCGTGGCAGGCCCGTGGCTGACCTCGCTGCCCTAGAGGACCTAATCGAGCGCGTTGCGGAGATGGGCCAAAACCTTCCGGAGATCGCCGAAATGGACCTCAACCCGGTAATGGTTATGAAGGATGGGTCGGGGGTCAGTGTAGTAGACTGCAGGATAATAATCAGTTAGAAAGAGGGGTGATGGAGGGGGGGTATCAACCAGGAATACATGGCAAGGTATCTAGAACTTTCAAAAAATAGAAAAAGGAGGAATTAGGTATGCTAAACGGGACAAAACAATATTTTAAGAAGTCCGGGATTATCCTTCTGGCCCTTCTCCTCGTCTCCGGAATAGCCGGCTGCTCGTCCAAAAGTGCGCCCACGGGCAATGATCCCCAAAAGGTGACTGATGACTACCCGAACAAGCCCATTACATGGGTGATACCCTTCGACCCGGGTTCCGGCGCGGACATTTTTGCCCGCACCCTCGGAAAATCGGTAGAAAAGAATCTCGGACAGAATTTCGTGTACATGAACAAGCCGGGCGGGAGCGGCGGCATCGCTCTTTCATATTTGAAATCCCAGCCCACTGACGGCTACACAATCGGAAGCCACTCTTCCACCTTGATGTATTCGATCGCCTCTAAAAGCATTCCTTACAAGATTGATGACGTTTCCTATCTTGCGAGAATCAATGCAGACCCCGAGGTACTCGCGGTTCCCGGTAACAGCCCGTTCAAGACCCTAGAAGACTTTATCACCTATGCTAAGGCTAACCCCGGAAAACTGAAGGTAGCTGGAGTGGGTGCTTTCTCTACAGCCAGCGCGGTTTCAGATCTCTTGAAAGCCAAGGCCGCCATTCAGTATGACTACGTCCCCTACCAGGGGGGCAACGAGGCCGCGGTAGCTATCCTGGGCAGCAACGTTGATGCAGGCTGGTATACAAGTAGCAATGTGCGTAACTACCTGGAGAGCGGAAAGGTACGCTTGCTAGCCATCGCCACCAAGGACCAAGACCCCAGCTTAAAAGGCGTGCCCGCGCTAAAAGAAAAAGGATTTGACATAGAAATGATACTCTGGCGTGGAATCATAGCTATACCCGGAATGCCCGAGGCTCGGGTTAAGAAACTGGAAGAGGCCTTTGATAAGGCCATGACGGATCCTGATTGGCTCAAATATATGGATCAGGAGAAGCAGGTCGAAGCCTACCTGCCCTCGAAAGAATTTACGGAGGCTGTAAAAACCGAACATTCCTTCGCTGAAAAAGCAACTAGCACACCCAAAAAATAGTACCTTATCCTGAAGCCTGCGAAAAATTTTAACGGGGGCGGAACACCGCCCCCCAAAAAGGAGGTAGGGATTTGAATTACAAAGTTGGGTCAATAGTTTTAACGTCGGTTTTTTCCTTGACGGGAGTTATGCTTATATACTTGGCCTTACAGTTTCCTTCGGGCGAAAATCTGGGACCAGCTTTTTTCCCGATTGTAATCTCTGTCCTGATGTTAGCCTTTTGCGGAATCGTACTTCTAAGGAGTTTCCGAGCGAAGTCGGAAAAAGTGGAATTTAACAACAAGCTGATCGAAGCCAGATCTTTAATAATTACGGTTCTTTTTCTAATCTTATGGGGAACTTTCCACGATCTGTTTCTGTTGTGGGTATTTCTTCTGGCCAGTGGGCTGTTCTGGGGGTTCCAGGGATGGAAAGTTAGAGATATCAAGGTGCTTTCAACCGGCCTGGGAATTGCCTCAGGGATAACCCTTTTCGTGTATATTGTGTTTGGCGTGTTGATAAATCTTAATTTTTAATATTGTAGGATCTTCCAAAAATTTTGGAGGTGAGTGAATGGTCTTAGTTGCATTCGCTGATGTCTTCTCTTTGAGTAACCTGATAATAATATCCATAGGTACGCTGGTGGGATTGTTCGTAGGGGCGTTGCCTGGCCTGGGTGCCGCTATTGGGGTGGCACTGATGCTACCTTTTACCTATTCTATGGATACACTTCCGGCTTTACTCCTTCTGGTTTCACTCTACTTAGGGTCTGAATACGGCGGTTCTATCTCTTCCATCACCTTAGGTATACCTGGGACGCCGGCTGCCGTGGCAACCGTGTTAGATGGCCACAGCCTTGCTCAGAAAGGATTCCCGGCCAAGGCCATAGGGTATTCCCTCTTGGCCAGTACCATCGGAGGCCTCTTTGGAGGGGCTGTGCTTATCGGCTTTTCCGGACCTTTGGCTAACGCCGCAGTTAAGCTAGGAGCACCAGAATATGCTCTTATCGGATTGCTGGGTCTGGTCGCCGTGGCCACCCTCGCCACCAAGGACGTTTACCGTAGCGTGATTTCGGTGTTCTTGGGCCTCCTGCTCAGTGCTGTAGGAATGGATGCCCTTACCGGCCAAACCCGTTTTGTGTTTAGCCGCATGGAATTGGTAGAAGGGTTACCCATGGTGCCCATATTGATAGGTCTCTTTGCAGTGTCTGAGGTGATTCAGATGATTTCTGACGGCGTTAACAAACGCTACGAAGGCCAGACCCTAGGCCTGAATTCGGGTCTCAAGCTCAAGGAGGTAGCGGCTGTTGGCAAGCCCATGCTAATAGGGTCGATAATTGGAAGCCTCGTGGGCGTCATCCCGGGGCTGGGTGCGGGCCCCGCTTCTTGGTTTAGCTACAGTCTAGCCAAACGCTTCTCAAAGGACCCTGACAGCTTCGGTAAGGGAAACCCGGAAGGGATTGCAGCCCCCGAGGCCAGCAACAACGCTACGGTGGGCGGAGCACTGGTACCCCTTCTGGCTCTCGGAATACCGGGATCACCTACCACCGGCATCATTCTCGGTGCCTTTGTCATCCATGGTATACAGCCCGGTCCCCAGGTCTTCGGTCAGAACCCTGAGCTGGTTTACGGACTGTTTATCGGTTTCATATTATCCGTGCTGGCCATGTACGTCTTTGGTCGGCTGACAACGCCCATTTGGGCCAGAGCGCTAGCGGTACCTAATTATATCCTGATTATTTCGATCCTGGTTCTGTCCTTACTCGGTGCGTTCACAAGCAGGATGCTGGTTTTTGATGTGTATCTTGCGGTAGCAATGGGCATAGTGGGGTTCTTCATGAGGAAGTTAAACTATTCGCTGCCTTGTTTCATCTTGGCGTTTATCCTGGGCGGTTTTATCGAGATCAACTTCCGCCGAAGTCTTATCATGTCCAATGTCGGCTACGGTATATTTGTGACCAGGCCGGTTTCGGCGATTCTTCTGGGGCTGATGGCTATCATGATATTATTCATGGTTAAGGGAATGATTAAGGACAAGAAAAAGCAGGCAAAAGTCGTTGGCTAGTGCCGCATTAATGCTGCCACGTTATCGGCAAGTATTTGGCGCTTTGAATTAAACACGAGGGGTTGATCGTTATTAAGAACTCAGTATTACTACATGAAAACGATAATGTTGTGACCGTCATCCGGGATATCACTGCCGGGGAAGAGGTTTGCTACGAAAAAGGCGGGGCGGTCAAAAAGGTTACGGCCACCGAGAGCATACCTCTCGGGCATAAAGTGGCCTTATCAGAAATACGGGAGGGCATCAAAGTTATAAAGTATGATGCCGTTATTGGATGTGCAAAGAAGGATATTAAGGTGGGGGACCTTGTCCATGTAAACAACCTTGAAAGCATTCGTGGACGCGGCGACTTAAATACAAGCAACTGAAGGAGGGCGAAATTTTGAACTTTATGGGTTATAAAAGGCCCGACGGCCGTGTCGGGATTCGAAATCATGTGGCTGTGATAGCGGCCATGGACAATGTTAATAATATTGTCAGGAATATTGCGACCCAGGTCAAGGATGTGATGCCTCTGACGATATGGTACGGGCGCGGACAGTACGGGGCTGACGAGGAGCTTACCTTCCGGACTCTTGCAGGGATGGGCGCCAACCCCAATCTACACAGCGTTCTGATAATCAGTCTGGAGCCCGTTTCCGCCAAAAAACTGGCCAAGGCTATTAGGGAGTTGAGTGGGAAGCGGGTTGAAATCGTTACGGTGCAGGAATGTGGTAATAGCATAAACGCCACGGCTGCCGGGGTGGAGATTGCTTTGGACATGGTGACCCAGGCAAGCGAGCAACAGAGGGAATTGGTAGGCTTCGACAAGCTGGTTCTGGCGGTAGAGTGCGGGGGGTCCGACACCACCTCTGGGATCGGGTCCAATCCTGTCCTTGGGAAGGTTGCCGACTGGGTGATCGATAACGGCGGCACGGTTGTGCTGTCGGAAACCTCGGAGTTCCTGGGGGCCGAGCACATACTGTCCGGACGAGCCGTGGACGAAGAGGTGCGTCAGAAGATTATGTCTATAGTGAACAACGTCGAAGCACAAGCCACAGCCCGCGGAGTCAGCATTCTGGGGGCCAACCCAGTGCCTGACAACATTGCCGGAGGGCTGACCACCATCGAGGAAAAATCCCTAGGGGCCATCATTAAGGGTGGGAGCAAGCCGATTCAGGGCGTGCTCGAGTACGCTGAGCCGCCTCGGGGCACTGGCCTATACCTCATGGACACCCCGGCCCCGGCTCTGGAGTCGATGACTGGCCTTGCCGCCGGAGGGGTCCAAGTGATTCTTTTCAGCACCGGAAAGGGGAATATAGTGGGATGCCCCATCTGCCCCACTGCTAAAATAACCGCTAACCCGGTAACTGCTAAGAGAATGGCCCCTAACATTGATTTGGATGTATGTGACGTATTCTACGGAAATATTAGTGCTGAGGAGGGTGCCGACCCACTTCGGGACCTTGTCGTAAGGATCTGTAACGGTCGGAAGACCCGTGCCGAAATCCTGGGCAATGAAGATATAGCTTTGAATAGAATTCAGCCTACGGTCTGAACTGCGGACCTGGAGGTCGCAGGTCAAGCTGACTTGTTTTGGCGAAGGGAAGTGACGGAGTGGAGGACCACGTAAGTATACCGGCCGAGCTGCTTGAGGAGGCTGTGACAGTCCTGCTCAAGGCACTGGGGTTGCACGGAGAAGAGGCGAAGATAATTGCCGGCACCTTGGTTGACGCCGACCTCAGGGGGGTAAGCACACACGGGGTATTCAGGCTGAAGACCTATGCCGAAAGGATAATTGCCGGAGGCCTCAACCCCCGGGCAAAAATAAGCGTGGTACGAGAAGCGTCCACTATGGCTGTTCTGGACGCGGACAACGGCTTTGGCCAGATCGCCGCATACCGTGCAGCACAACTGGCTGTAGAAAAGGCCGGACAGAGCGGCGCAGCCTTTATAGGGGTCAGGAACAGCAGCCATTTCGGTCGGGCCGGCTATTTCGCCGAATGGATAGCAGGGCATGACATGATCGGATTTTGCTTCTCGAACGCTTCACCGAGGCTTGCCCCGTGGGGCGGCAGGGAAAAGATGCTGGGAAACAATCCCTGGTCTGCCGCTATACCTACAGGAGGCGAACCTATAGTGCTTGACATGGCGAACAGTATCGCCTCGGCAGGTAAAATCCGCAGGGCTGCCCAGGCCGGAAGTACGATACCGGAGGGATGGGCGCTGGACTCGGAGGGAAGGGAGACCACCGATCCCCTCGAGGCCCTTAGCGGAGTGCTGCTTCCGTTTGGCGCCCACAAGGGGTACGGGATCACGCTGGTGGCGGGAATCCTAACCGGCGTGCTGACCGGAGGAGTTTGGGACAGCCAGGTGACCCCTGTAGACGAAACAGGCCGGTCGCAGCAGGTTTCCCATCTTCTGGTCGCGGTCCGCATCAGTGACTTTATGCCAGCGGAGGAGTTTAAGGAGCAGGTCAACCGGATTGCGATCGAAATCAGGAAGTGTCCACCCGCCGAAGGGATTTCGGCAGTTTACGTCCCGGGAGACAGGGGACACGAAAAGCGCTCAGCGGCCCTGCAAGGCGGGGTGCCGCTGGCGGAAAGGACCTTTCGCTCCCTGAATGACCTGGCTGACCGTTTGGGAGTTTCCCTGCCAAAAGGATGGCCGCTCCCGAATCAGATGCAGGTTTGATGAAAAATGGCAAATTTAATTGCACCATTTGGAAAAGAAAAATTTGAATTTCCCTGGGGAATTGTGCTGTCATATATGCTGCTACTGCTGCCCCTAGCCGTATATTTTTTTTACAGCGCCTCGGGCGCAGTAAGTAACCCGGGGGCAAAACAGGTGGTTGCCGGTACTCTGCTGCTGTCGTCCACTGCGCTCTGGATCGCGGGATATATTCCCAACATCGCCACCTCCATCTACGTACTGGTCTGCATTTCCATGCTGGGCCTCGGCAGTACCAAAGAAGCTCTGGAAGGGCTCTCCAGCAATTCGGTCTTGATGTTTTTTGCCTATAGCATCATAGCCTACGGCATGGCAGAGTCTGGGCTTCCGCGGAGGATTGTGTTTTTTCTTCTGAGGCTGGCCAACGGCAAAATAAGACTGGTAATGCTGGCATCATTTGTTGCCGTGGTGCTTTCTGTGCTCCTGATACCCATAGGTCTTGCCCGGGTGGTAATGTTTTACCCCATTTTTTCAAGGCTTGTATCCTCTCTGGAACTGAAGGATGACAGCAACTTGATGAAGAGCCTGATGCTCGGGACGGGAATGCTATCAACCTATTGCAGCACAGGGATCATGACAGGGGCAACGTCCACCATTTTGGCAGTAGACCTATTCGGGAAGTTCGCAGGGATTCAGTGGGACTACATTGATTGGCTGGCGGCCTTTTTCCCGGCGGTTGTTCTTTACACGCTGACGCTCTATGTAACGGTTTTGAGGGTGATACCGCCAGAAACGTGTGATGTCGGACAGGTCAGAGACTCACTGAAAGTTCAGTGGGAGGGACTGGGGGTCGTTTCGAAAAGGGAATGGAAGGCCCTGCTGGTAATAATGGGAACCATCGGGGCCACAGCTTTCGGTGGAGCCTTGGGAATAACGCCGGTAAGTAGTTCGTTGGTGGGAGCATTACTAATGATAATACCCCCTCTAGGAGCTAAGGACATGCGCGAGCTGATGTTTTCGGTGGAGTGGAGCACAATTTATTTTTTCGGAACCATACTGTCGCTGGGGGACGCGGTTCTGCGGTCGGGCCTTATGGGGTCCATGGGCAAGTCTCTTTTACTACTCTGCCAGTCAACCGACCTTAATATTGAGGTCATTGTGGTTTTGATGTTGGTATTTATAATATTTCTGCGCATCCCTCTGCCCGCTGCCACCTTGTTTGTCGGGATACTTTTGCCCATGGCCTTCACCGTCGCCAAAAGCATCGGGCTAAATCCTGTCTGGTTTGGAATGCTTGCATTTCAAGCGGGAAGCTTGTTGATAATCTTTCCGAACCAGTCCCCGTCCCTGGTATACGCATTTCAGAAAACCGACCTTAGGCTTTATGATGTGGGGCGAGTCGGGATCAGGGTTTTTTGGGTGATGCTGGCAGTGATGATCTTGATCTCGATTTTATACTGGCCCAACAAGGGGTATCCAGTTTGGCTATCGTGATGTTATAATGTGATATGTTATATATATGTTTCCAGTGCTGAAGCACAAATTGTTGCCTGTCTGCTTTATCAAACTTGGTAAATTATAGGATTGACACATTCCTTTATTTAAAATAAGCTTATCAAACTTTAAAAGATGAGGTTTGCTCTATCGTAGTGTTCAAGGAAATAATTACAGAGCCTAGAGTGGATTTCATAGAATTTAGAAGAGTGTCGCCCATCTGAAGTTTATGAAAAAGTGTGAATCCTTTTCAGACCCAGGCAAGAGAAAACGGATTCACTTTTCCCGACAGGGGTTAAAACATGGGGACAGGAGGCTTTTATTAAATGGTCACCAAGAGAATAATGGTCCTGGAGCAGGCCATAAACGTAGTGAATTGTTTCACCGGCTTGAAGTCAACCCTGAGTCTGACTGAGTTAGACTCCATGCTGGACATACCTAAAAGCTCGCTTCACAGGATACTTGTCTCGCTGACCCACAAGGATGTTCTGTTGCACGACAAGGAAAGGCAGCAGTATACCCTTGGTAAGACCTTCCGAGGGTGGAGCGCCACCATGTTTCATCGCCTGCGCCTTGATGACATTGCCCACCCGTTCCTAGAGTCGTTCAGGAACCAGTCCGGCGAAACAGCCACCCTTTCGATGCGTGTGGGGCTAATGCGTACTTACGTATTTATGTTTGAAAGCTCCAGCGAGGTCCGGATGTCGGTAGAGTTGGGGAAGATGCTTCCACTTCATGCCGGGGCAAACGGCAAGGTCATCCTGGCCCATATGTCACCGAACGAGATTGAGCAGACCATTTCCGAAATCGGCCTGTACAGCATCACACCTTCTACCATTACAAACCGCGAGAAACTCCTGGATCAGCTCAAAAAAATAAAGGAGGAAGGCTTCGCCATCAGTGCTGGGGAACGTGTGCAAGAAGCGATGACTGTCGCAGCCCCTCTCTTTTCAAGGGACGGAGAGCTAATAGGTTCTATTGGCCTTCACGGGCCAGCCAGTCGCTTTACCATGGATATGGCCAGGGAGTGGGGAATAATACTTTGCAGGGCGGCTGAGGAGATATCTAGGAATGTAGCCTGGTCAAAACCGTAGGATATTCAGTTTATTCAATAATCTGTTTCTAATTATTTCATAGTTATTTGAAGGAGGTTTACCTTGAAAATCACAAATGTAGAAGGAATCAGCCTAGCTGTACCTATTAAAAACGCGATTAAAGCACCTATCAGCATTCCCCACGCAAGCGAATTGGAAAAAGTTGTTTTTCAGGAATACCGTACTACTTTAGTGAAAATTGAAACAGACGAAGGAATAACGGGCTATGGTGAATGTATGGTCCGTCTAGCTCCGACAGCAACCAGGGATATTGTCAATTATATGAAACCGATACTTATTGGTAAAGACCCTACAGATACTGAATATATCTGGGAACTTCTTTTTGGGGCCATGATGAACAGGGGGCATTACCAGGGATTTTATATTGAAGCAATTAGCGGTATTGATGTAGCGCTCTGGGATATTAAAGGGAAGGCTTTAAATGTACCCGTCTATAAACTCCTTGGTGGCAATAGTCACCCCAAAATTTGGGCTTATGCATCCTCTATTCGTTTCAGGGGTATGGAAACCATGTTAGCAACAGCACAAAATTTTGTGGATCAAGGTTTTACTGCCATGAAAATGAAAATCGGTCAAGGTAGTGAGACTGACGTTATGGCTGTGGCTGCAGTTCGCGAACACGTTGGCAAAGATATCACCTTAATGGTTGATGCAAACTGCGGGTATGATGTTAAAACTGCGCTCCAAGTTGGTAAAGAATTAGAAAAATACAATATTAGATGGTATGAAGAACCAATTTCTCCTGATGACTATGAGGGATACAGAAGATTGTCGGAATCCCTGAATATTCCCATCGCTGCCGGAGAGGCCCACTTCCTAAGATATGGTCTCAAGGATTTGATTGTAAAAGGCAAAGTTGACATAATTCAACCCAATGTCTGTAGAGCGGGTGGATTTACAGAATGCTTAAAAATTCATGGTTTGAGTAGTTCCTTTAATGTACCGTACTTAACTCATACTGGAAGTTCATCTGCGGTATGTATTGCTGCTTCATTACACCTAGCTGCTGCTTTACCAGATTGCTTTATCTTTGAGGACATGCAAAGCGATTGGTCTAAAGACCAAAAAAATCCCTTGCGTTGGGACTTAACATCGCTCCCAATTAAATCCTTTAAAGAAGGTTTCATAGAATTAGAAGATAAGCCTGGTTTAGGTTTGGAAATTAATGAAGATGTAATTCAAAAACACCGATTATCATAAGAATCCTAAAGGGATTCGTAATCAAGCGACATTCCCGCGAGGGACTGTCGTATTGAACTATTTGAGCTCATTAATTTTAAAGGCCAAACACCTCTTGGCCCAAGTTTGTTGTTCCCTTCTTTATCCTTAGTTTACCAGCTTACCCAAAGTTCCTTTTTTCAGTACTATCAGAAAGTATAAACTTACATTATATACTTTCTAAGCATAAGTGCAACTAAGGCAGCCGCCTTCGCTAAGGCTTGGCGCCAGCCAAGTTTTCTTAACGTATCAGAAAGTATAAGTTTAGGGTCCCCCCTTTACTTGCGAATTTGGTATTATAGAAGTATGAAAGAGAACATTTTAAGAGAAATATTTTT
>LADV01000126.1 GCA_000961805.1 Peptococcaceae bacterium BRH_c23
CTGAAAGAAGATGTGACGTTACTAAAAGAAGATGTAACATCGCTGAAAGAAGATGTTACGTTACTGAAAAAAGATGTTGGAGAGATCAAAACGGAATTGCGCTTTGTCTGGGAAGACATCAAGAAAATTGACAACCGTCTTACAGCCCAGGGCGAGGAACTCATCCATATTAAACGGCTGAAATAAGAAAATATGTGTGTTGGGGACCCCGAGCACAAGCCCGATTTTAACAGATATCACCCGTTCGGGTGATATCTGTTAAATCCATTTTAATATATAATCCAAACAAAGCTTTTTGAGATTGATCGAGAAATTCATCGACACCCATCGATTGTTTCGCTGAACTAATTCCCGCCAAAAACTCTTGGTAGGAGGGGGTTAACTGAATCATCGAGCGAAGCGAGTTCGCAAAGTAGTGCAAATTGTTTTCTGGAAGGTGGTGACACCCCTGGACATAAAAGGCTATCCAAGACCTGAAAAAGGAATTGACCCTGAGCATCCTCCAGTACTGGTCCAAGAGGATTTCCCAGGGGTAACTCTTCAAGAACTACTGGAGAGAAAGACTCTGGACCTGAGGAGTTTTCTGAAGATCGGAATTAAGGTCACTGCTTCTTTATCCCTCCTCCACGACAATAATCTGGTCTACAAAAATATCCACCCTGGCAGTATTATGGTAAGCTCAGACCTGGAAATGGTAAAACTTATGGACTTTAGTCTTGCTTCCTGTAGTTCCCCTTCACTCTACATTTCTCCGGAACAAACCGGTAGAATCAATCGCCAGATCGACTCTAGAACGGACCTTTACTCCCTGGGCATCCTCTTCTATCACCTGCTCAGCGGTCAACCTCCCTTTAATTCCGAAGATCCCCTGGAGATTGTTTACGCGCATTTGGCGAGAGAAGTGCCATCGTTACATCAGTTAAACCCTAATATTCCCGCAGTCTTATCCGATATCATCCAGAAACTCATGCGCAAAAAAATGGAAGATCGCTACCAAACGGCCTACGCTCTGCAAGGTGACCTTGAGACGTGTCAAAACCTTCTCTGTCTCCAAAACAATGCAGAACATATCAGACCGTTTGAAATCGCTCAAAACGACAAACCTAAAAACTTTGAGATACCTAACCAACTTTATGGCCGGGAAAAGGAGTTTGAGACACTTGAGCAGGTGTATCAGCGAGTCAAGGACGGCAGTCGGGAAATACTCTTTGTCTCGGGCTGCTCAGGCGTAGGGAAAACATCATTTGTGCAGGATTTTTCGAGATATATTAGGGAAAGGAACGGAACCTTTTCAACTGGTAAATTCGATCAGTACAAAAACAACGTTCCCTACACAGCCTTTATCCAAGCCTTCCAAACTATTCTGAAGGGTCTACTGTCAGAAAGTGAATCAGTCGTTGTTCGGTGGAAAGAGAAAATGCTTAATGCCCTTCAACCCAATGCCCAGCTTCTAGTCGATATTATCCCGGAGTTAGAATTGATCATCGGGTCGCAGCCACCTGTCCCCCATCTGGCCCCCACAGAGGCCCAAAATAGGTTTGATTTGGTCTTCTTAAGATTTATCCAACAGTTTGCTTCCAGCGAAAAACCTCTCGTGTTTTTCTTGGACGACTTACAATGGGCGGATCTATCCAGCGTAAGACTTATAGAACAGCTCGTCTTTGACGGGGACAAGCAGTATATCATGATCATTGGAGCCTACAGGGATAATGAGATTGATGCGACCCACCCCATTCAGCTTCTCTTCTATAAACTGAAAAAAGCAGGCCTGGACGCTCCCATCGTTAGCTTGAACCCCCTTGAACTAACTCATATCAATCTACTCCTCTCTAACACGTTGAATTGTCCTCCTCGGGAATCACTGCCCTTAGCTCAGGTTTGTCTCGAGAAGACGAAAGGTAATCCCTTTTTTCTCATTCAGTTTTTATACATGCTTAAGGAGGAAGGACTCCTTCGCTTGGAGACTAGACATCAAAAGTGGGGTTGGGATCTCCCGATGATTTTAAGTCAAAACGTCACTGAAAACGTTATTGACTTGATGATCGCCAAGATCGGCAAACTTCCGCTCCCAACCGTTGAAATCCTAACGCTCGCAGCCTGCATCGGCAATAACTTTGAGGCCTGTACACTTGAGATCGTTTCTGAAACAAACGTTAGGGTCAGCGAGGAAATTCTAGCCGATCTAGTCGATAGAGGGCTGATTATGCAAAACAACGATCAGTACAATTTTTTGCACGACCGGGTTCAGCAGGCCGCTTATAGTCTTCTCGATGAAGCAACAAAACTCACAACTCATTATAAAATTGGCAAGCTATTTTATGAAAAGTGGGCAGGGCAGGAACAGGAAAAGAGACTCTTTGAAATCACAGATCATTTAAACCTCGCCATAAACTTAATCAAAGATTCAAGTGAACGTTACATGCTGGCCGATTTAAACCTGCGAGCAGGAAAAAAGGCTAAAGGCTCATCGGCCTATGAAAGGGCCTTCGAGTATTTCAGCTTGGGGAAAAGCTTGTGCGAGGAAGGGGCTTGGCTAACTCAGTATCAGCTCAGGTTAGAATTACATATTGAACTTGCTGAAATGGCGTATGTCTGTACAAAATTCGAGCGGATGGAACAGGTAGCGGCTGAAACTCTGCTCCATTGCCCAGACGTCCTCGATCAAGCGAGAATCTATGAAATCATGATTGCTACCTATACAGCGCAAAATGAGTTGGAAAAAGTCTTGGCTGTCTCGCAAACCATTCTGGAACTTCTGGGAGTTCGATTTCCCAAGCAACCACGTTTATGGCAGGTAGCCCTCGAGTATCTGAAAACCAGCTGGGCGTTGCAAGGGAAGCAGATAGAAGACTTGCTGAATTTACCACTGATGACGGATGAAAAGTATATTACCATTATGCGGATCCTCAACAGCACAGGGATAGGCAGCTATTCCGCTTCCTACAACACCATTATCCTGATTGTTTTAAAAGCCCTTCGTATTTCTTTAAAATATGGTATCACGGCAGAAACCATTGTGGCCTATTCCGGTTACGGCTATATTATCAACATGCTCTTAAATAAGGCGGAAAAGGGGTATGAGTTCGGACAACTGGCCCTCAAGCTTCAGGATAAGCTGGGGGTCAAAAGGTTTGACAGCAAGATTCGTATGATGTTTAACATGATGATTAGACATGGCAAAGACCCTTTAAGAAAGACGTTAACGGATTTCCCCGAGACTTACCTAAGCGGGTTTGCCTCGGGAGACTTGCTGTCTGCTGGACATTCCATCATGCAGTACTTTGTCTATTCGTATTTTTCCGGTAGGGAGCTTACCACGATAGAAAAAGAAATGGAGGAGCATCGGAATGCCATGTTAAAAACAGGGCATGAAACCTCCATCCGCCTGTGCGAGCTCTATCGGCAAACCTCTCTGAATTTTGCAGGGATAACCAAGGATCCCTGTGTCTTAATAGGAGACCATTTTGATGAGAGAACCCTGCTTCCTGTTTATACGAAGTCCAATGATCGGACCCTTGTCTTCAATATCTACTTTCACCGCCTGATTCAATATTTTTATTTCCATCAACCCGAGAAGGCTCTGGAAAACCTGCCGTATGTCGAAGACTACCTGGATGGTGTACTGGGAACGTTCTGTATGCCGTTGGTTCATTTTTATGGAACGTTAGTGCTGGCGGCCAACTTTGAAGGTCTGACTATCTATGAAAGGGGTCGCAGCAGGATAAAAATCAAGCAGAGTATCAGAACTTTAAAAAGATTATCCCAGTCCTCTCCCGAGAATATCCTCAACAAGTTGTATCTCCTGAAAGCCGAAAAGGCACGCCTGGATAGAGATCACTTCAACGCAGGGTCGTTTTATGACTTGGCCATCAAGTATGCGGGCACCAACCAATTTATCCAGGAGGAAGCGCTGGCCAATGAACTTGCTGCCAGCTTCTATCGATCAATAGGGAGAGACGAGACTGCGAAATTCTATTTACATCAAGCCCTGGCCTGCTATCAATTGTGGGGAGCGCAGGCTAAAGTTAAAGACTTGTCTAAGAGATATGCTAAGTTGTTAGAGAATGAACCTCATCGTCGACCATTGCCAGCTGATCTACCGGACATGGATCTGTCCACAATTATTAAGATCAGTCAAGCTATCTCCAGCGAAATAGTTCTTGAGGAACTCCTTAAGCTGCTCATCAAAATCATGCTCCAGAATTCCGGGGCCCGAACCGTGGTATTCATCATGAATTACGACCATAAATTAACCATTGAGGCGGAAGGAAATGCCGAGGACAACTCCATCAGACTGTTGCAGTCCCTTGATCTGGACCCAGAAAGCACAGATTTACCGATTAAGTTAATCAATTATGTGGTCAGAACGGGAGAAACCATGACCCTAGACGGTGACCAGCATGAGGCATCTGTTCTTTGTCTGCCGGTCATCATTAAAGGAAAAGTGATCGGCCTCTTTTATCTGGAGAATAAGCTGGCACCAGGTATCTTTACCAGGGAGCGTTTACACGTCTTACAGTTATTATCCTCCCAGATTGCGGTAGCTTTAGAAAACGCCAAACAGTATAAAAATTTGGAACGGACTATCGAAGAGCATACCAAAAAGCTCAGGGAAAAAAACCTGGCCCTCAGTGAGAGTAATCTTAAGCTGGAGGAAGCCAATCAGAACAAAACCCGCTTTGTCGCTAATGTCAGCCATGAAATCAGAACCCCTCTCCAAGGAATCATGGGCCTGACCAGCCTCCTGAAAAAAGATCGTCAGTACAATGGAGATTATGTGGGCCTGATTCAATCCTCCGCAGAATCCCTCCTGAGGATCATCAATGATATTCTGGACATCTCCAGAATGGAGTCCAATCGCTGGGTAATTGAGGAGAGAGCGTTCAACCTCAGAGGCCTCCTGGCGCCAATCGTGGCCAACTATGAGACCCAAGCGAGGGACAAGGGCCTGGACTTGATTTCGACGATTAGCCCAGATCTCCCGAAATACCTGATGGGAGACCCTCTAAGAATCAGCCAGATTTTAAACAATCTCCTCAACAATGCCCTTAAGTTTACCCATCATGGCCAGGTAGAATTTAGCGCGAGTGTTCAGGCAGAGGATGAGATGAGGGTAGACGTTCAATGGATCATTAAAGATACGGGAATCGGCATACCCCAAGCCAAGCTGCAGAGCATCTTCGCAAGCTTCTCCCAGGTGGATAACAGCATCAGCAAAAAATATGGGGGTACCGGACTGGGGCTAACCATTGTCAAGCGACTGGTCGAGCTAATGCAGGGGCACATCGAAGTGGAAAGTAAAGAAGAGCAGGGCAGTACCTTTCGCTGTCTCTTACCTCTGAGGAGGGCAACTCAGCAGGAGATCGCCGTGACCGAGGAGCGCTTCGACTTTGATGATCATGAGCAAGACGATTTGCAGTGCTTGAAAGTCATCGCAGCCGAAGACAATCTAGCGAATCAGATGTATATCAAGCACATCTTGGCCTATCATAATTGTGACGTCACCCTCGTCAACAACGGCTATGAACTGGTTCAAGCCCTGAAATTACAGGAGTACGACTGTATTTTGCTCGATAAGAATATGCCCATCATGGATGGCTTAGAGACAACCCGGGTCATTCGAGCCCTGGAAGCTAGTACGGGAAAGCATATCCCTATTATAGCCTTGACCGCTTCAGCCATTCTCGGAGATCGAGAAAAGCTTCTCGAACAAGGGATGGATTACTACCTGGACAAACCGATTCAAGAGAAAAAATTAATCAGCATCCTGCAGCAAATTCGTCGTTCCCTAGAATTTATGCAAGAGACACCTGAAAGGGAGACCCTTGAGCCAAGCAGGGAAGTGAAGGCTTCGCTAAAAGGTGACCGGCTGGTTGATATGAAAGTGCTCCGCCAAGAAGCTGAATTATTTGGCCGAGACGTGATGCTTTTCAATATTGAGGACTTTTTAAGAAATCACGAGACGTGGATGGACGACATCAGGACAGATCTGGAGGCCTGCGACCCTGATAAACTAGAAAAAAGCGCCCATCGACTGGTCAGCGCTTTATCCTGTCTATATGCTATGGAGGTTTTTAGGCTCGCCGGGGAGCTGGAACGAGAGGCTCAGAAGAGAGCTTGGCCAGAGGCTAAGCAGCATTACTTGGAACTGACGGATTTAATGGGACGATTAATAGGAGAACTTCAAATCATTAAGGCGGATTTGGGAAGCGATAACCTACGTTTCTAACCGTTTCAATAAGACCGGTACTTTGCCCCATTTCCTCGAGTTTCTTACGAATTCTCCGGATATGGACATCGACTGTCCGCGTTTCCAAAAAAACCTCTTCAGACCAAAGGGCATCTAATAGTTCGCTTCGAGTGAAAACTCTGCCAGGCTTTTTGGCCAAAAAACTCAGCAACTCAAACTCTTTAAAAGAAAGAGGTAGTGCTTGGCCCTTTAAAGTGACAGTACGAGAGTCCAGGTCAATTTCCAGACTTCCGAAGGAAAGCTTTGTAAAAGAGGATGATTCACTCTGGGCTGTCCTACGCAGAACAGCCTTGACTCGTGAAATAAGCTCGTGATAGCGGATCGGTTTGGAAATATAATCATCGGCACCTAATTCGAGGCCAATGACATTATCAATTTCGCTGGCTCGACTTGTCAGCATGAGCACGGGAATGGACCCGTAGATTCTATGGTTTCGTATTCTCTTGAGGGTTTCCAGGCCATCGATACCTGACAGCATGACATCTAAAATGACGAGGTTGATGCTCATGAATTCCAGCATACTTAAAGCTTCCTCGCCGGAATTCGCCTTATAGGCCTGATAACCGTTATTGACCAGGGCCGACTCTAAGAGCCTTAAGACGCTAGGGTCATCATCAACCATGAGAACCTTGATACTAGACATACTTTTATTTACCTCTTTTTGTTTTATGTAACATCATTGTAACATAAGTTCGATGGCTTGTTACCTTAGAATTGTAAAATATTATGTGAGTGTATTATAGATAGGAGTTGCAGGAAAAAGTCAATTTATGACGAATAATAGTGATAGAAGATGTTAGTACTATAACAGTTTGGAAAAAAACGGTATTATCAGAAAGTGTATAGGGGAGTTTAGATGATCGATATCCACAGCCACATCCTGCCCGGGCTGGACGACGGGTCAGATACTATGGAAGAAACACTGGGGATGGTCCGTCAGTTATATAAGGCAGGATTTAAGACGCTGATTGCCACCCCGCATGTCCTGGAGGGGAACGACTCTTTGAGCCCAGAGGAGATCCTAGCTGCAACAGACCAGGTATCTAAGCAAGTAGCTGAAGCAGGGATCCCAGTGGAAATCTTACCGGGCGCGGAGAACTATATCTTTCCCGATCTGGCCAAGTGGGTGCGCCAGGGTAAACTACTGACCCTGGGGAATACCGGCAAGTATCTCCTGGTAGAGTTGCCCATGCTGGAGATTCCCCAGTATACGGAGCAGGTCTTTTTTGAGCTCCAGGTCCTGGGGGTTACTCCGGTTCTAGCCCATCCGGAACGGAACAAGGGGTTGATCGACCAGCCGGCACGTTTACTTGAATGGGCAAAAAATGGAGTTCTCTTTCAGTTGAACTTCAGAAGTTTGAGTGGCAGATATGGCCCCCAGTCTCAGGAACTTGCTGAAATCATGCTCCGGAGTAATCTGATCCACTTTGTCGGATCCGATGCTCATCGTACATCTCAAAAGGATTCCACCTATCTGGAGGCACTTCAAAGTGTCGAGGAAGTCGTTGGTGAGGAACGGTTCCGAGAAGTGACGCTGATCAATCCTCAAACCATCATCGCCGGGAAGCCTCTGCCGGGTGAAAGGGAGTATATCCTCAATGGGCCTATTAAAAAGAAGAGAATGAATAGATTTTGGAGGTTTTATAAACGATTGAGGGGGAAAGAAGAGGATTAGTGTGCGAAACAACTTGTATTTTAACGAATAATCATTAAATTACGTGATCCTGTAAGAAATATGGATACTTCTTGAGGAGGACTTTGAGTCATCATTCACGAAAATACTTATAAGTATAAGTACATTTGTCCTAGGACTGTGGACCTATAGGAATAGGAGCAGAGTCGGGATTTTTAACCTCAAAGGGTTAAAAATCTTTGTATTTTATATCGAGGAGGGTCTCGAAGGACAGGGAGGTTAAATATAGTAAATAAAGGAAGGTCCCATCCATGATCTTAAACCGAAAATCGTTAGGCTTAATGTTAGTGGATTCTGTACTCATTAACCTGGCTGCGTTTGGCAGCTTTTATCTTCGCTTTGAAGGAGACATTCCACAGGAATATTTCCTGACTTATTATCATACCGCTTGGGCTGGCACACTCATCTACCTACTCGTCTTTTCTTTATTCGGTCTGTATAATCGGCTTTGGCAGTATGCCAGTATCAGTGAACTCACGTCAATTCTCTATGCGGTCACGGTCGGAACGAGTAGTGTCGTACTCGTTATTTATTTCTTAGCCCCCATGCGCTATCCGAATACGGTAGCCGTACTCTTATGGTTGACCTCCACGTTTTTAATCGGGGGCTCTCGTTTCCTAGGGCGGATCTTGCAAGACGGGGTTTTTAACCTTCGCATTCCGGGAATACCGAAGCGAGTCCTGATTATCGGGGCAGGAGATGCCGGGGCCTTAGCGGTCCGAGAACTGAAAAACAGCAATTATCGAGAAGGTTATCCCGTAGGGATTATTGATGACGCTGCACAAAAGCAAAAGCTCAAATTGATGGGGATTCCCGTCTTGGGAACCAGGAAGGATATCCCGGGAGTTATAAGATCACACAAGGCGGAAGAAGTCATTATCGCGATGCCTTCGGCACCGGGGAATGTTATTCGGGATATCACCGAGCTTTGTGAAAAAAGTGGGGTTATCATTAAGATCATTCCGGGTATTTATAACTATTTGAGCGGACAAGTAGATGCCTTGAAAATCCGTGAAGTGCAGATTGAAGATTTATTGGGAAGGGACCAGGTGAAGCTTGATATCGAGCAAGTCGCGGGCTATCTAGCCGGGGAAACCGTCTTAGTCACAGGAGCCGGTGGATCGATTGGCTCAGAGCTCTGTCGGCAAATCTGTAGATTTAACCCGGAAAAGCTGATCCTGGTCGGGCGTGGTGAGAATAGTATTTTTGATATCGAGCAAGAAGTGCGCTCTGACTGTCCCGGAATTAATCTTGTCACCGAGATCTTGGATGTGAAAGATCGTGAAAAGGTCGAATTAGTGTTCAGAAAGTTCAAACCCGGAGTTGTCTTTCATGCTGCTGCTCATAAACATGTTCCACTGATGGAGCACAACCCTGAGGAAGCTTTGAAGAACAATATCTTAGGAACCTATAATGTGGCCGAGATCTCGGACTTGACCCAGGTCAAAACCTTTGTGCTGATTTCCACGGATAAGGCCATTAATCCGACGAGTATTATGGGGGCCACGAAACGAGTGGCCGAGATGATCATTCAAAGTTTAGATCGCCGCTCCCAGACGCGTAACGTCGCTGTTCGTTTTGGCAATGTCCTAGGGAGTCGAGGGAGCGTCATTCCGACCTTCAAGAAACAGATTGCCAAGGGGGGGCCGGTGACTGTGACTCATCCGGAGATGGTGAGGTACTTTATGACGATACCGGAGGCAGCGCAGCTTGTGATCCAGGCGGGGGCGATGGCTCGGGGTGGGGAAGTTTTTATTTTGGATATGGGGAAGCCGGTTAGGATTGTGGATTTGGCGAGGGATTTGGTTCGCTTGTCCGGGTTTGACGTGGATGTGGATATTAAGATTGAGTTTACGGGGATAAGGCCTGGAGAGAAGTTGTACGAGGAATTGCTCACGGCGGATGAGGGGACGACGAGTACAAAGCACCATAGGATCTTTGTGGCGAAGGCGAGTGGGGTGGATGTAGCGGGGATTGAGGGATTGGTGCAGATGATACGCGAGAGGGGATCGTACTTGGCGAGAGAAGAGATTGTTGAGGAGTTGGGAAGGGTTGTGGTGGGGTTTCAGCAGCTTCCGGGGGAGAAGGGGATGGAGCGGGTGTCTGCTAGGTAGGGGAGGATTATTCTAAGTCTTTAAGAACATATACGTATAGATGGGGTAAGTTTGGGGGGGATTATATGAAAAGATTCTCAGATATTCTTTTTGGCCTGATATTGTTCTGTATTATAAGTCCTTTGTTACTTGTAATCAGCTTAGCTATAAAAGTTGATTCTAAAGGTCCAGCCTTATTTAGCCAAAGAAGAATCGGAAGAAATAACAAAGAGTTTGTTCTATACAAGTTTCGAACCATGCGAACTGAGGCTCCCAATGTGGCGACTCATTTACTAAACGATCCTCAGAGCTATATTACGCCTTTTGGGAAGTTCTTAAGAAAGAGTAGTTTAGATGAGCTGCCTCAATTGTTTAATATTATTAAAGGGGATATGACATTTTTTGGACCACGGCCAGCCTTATTTAATCAGTATGACTTGATAGATTTAAGAACAAGATGTGGGGTGCACACGTTAAGGCCCGGTGTTTCGGGATGGGCCCAGGTAAACGGAAGGGACTGTCTGGAAATAAGTCAGAAAGTTGAGTTTGATTTTTATTACTTAGAACATCATAATTTAGCCCTTGATATTAAGATATTATTCTTTACTGTTTTAAAGGTTCTTAAGGCCGATGGGGTTCGAGAAGGGGCCCGTAATCCAAATATCATTGAGAAGAGAGAAAGTGCAATGTAAGAGGTAATAGGTTAAGGCGGTGAAGAGTATTGGCTGAACTTATTATTATAGGAATGGGCGGACACAGTAAGGTTGTGACGGACATTGCTAGGTTAAATGGGTATAGGATTTTGGGATACCTCGATGATAAGGAGCCGGTAGGAGAAGAGCGTGGATTGTATCTTGGCAGGATTGAGACATTGCCGACTTGGGTTAGGGATGGTGTTGGTTTTGTTATTGCTATTGGAAATAATTTGGTGAGGAAAGCGATTGTTGAGAAGTACGAGGGGTTGGAATTGGATTATGTGAGATTAGTTCATCCGGCTGCTATTATAGGGAGTAAGGTGGAGATACTGAGAGGTAGCGTTGTGATGCCGGGGGTTATTATTAATGCTGACGCTAGGATAGGACGGCATGTGATAGTGAATACTGCTGCTGTGATTGATCATGATTGTAAGGTTGGAGATTTTGCTCACATTGCGCAGGGAGCGGTTTTGGCTGGCGGGGTCGTGGTGGAGAGTTATGCGGTTGTGGAGGTTGGGGTGAGGGTTGGGCGGGGGTGTGTGGTTGGAGGGGTGAACACTTTATTACCCAGCCGTGTTAGAAAGCTTTCTCAAGTCTTTTTATAGGCTTGAGTTTTATTTAGTAAAGAAAGGGCAATTCGTACAGTCCCTTGATATCGCCAAAGGGGGAGGACTGACCGTATTTAAGTAGTGCTTGTATAAGAGCTACAGAGAAGTAAGTGAAGACAGCAAACAATAATGGGTAATGAGGGGCTTTTGATGGACAAGAAGATCATATTATATATAAACACAATAAAATATCTCAAGCCATCACAGATTTTTTATAGAGTGACAAATAGAGTAAAGAGAGAACTGTATAAAAGAAAATTACTAAAAGTGCATATTTCTAATAACATGAAAGTCAAAGTGGATTTTGGATATTTTATTCCAGAACTGGATTTTGATATGGAATACCTAGATAGATTTAATACCAAAGAACTGCTTAATGACGAGTTTAAATTCATCAATATAAAAAACAAAGTAGAGTTATCAAAAGCTTGGAATAACAAAGAGTTACAACATTTATGGAGATATAACTTACACTATTTTGAGTACTTGTTCAAATTGGCTTTTGAGTATTCCAAGGAAGATGAATTAGACTGTTACTATGAAAAATATAAATTTTTAATTAGAAATTGGATAGAGAACAACCCTTTTCCTGATGGAGATGGGTGGCATCCGTACACAATATCTTTAAGACTTACAACATGGATAGCTACCTACCAAATATTTAAAAACAAAGTCATTTCAGATGATAATTTCAACAGCATGTTAAAGAAATCAATGTATCTGCAATACCAGTATTTGCAGAACAACCTTGAAAAAGATGTTCTAGGAAACCATTATTTTGAGAATATAAAAGCATTAATCATTGGGAGCATTTTCTTTGAAGAAGCAAAGGTAAAAAACAAGTTCATTAAAGAACTGTTAATACAGCTGGACGAACAGATTTTAGAGGATGGGATGCACTTCGAGTTAAGCCCGATGTATCACAAAATAGTTCTAGAAGACTTGATAAAGATCACAGTCTGGTTAAAACACGAACTTATTTATAATCAATTAATCGCATTTATCCAAAAGATGATTGATACAACATATAGCTTTGAAGAAGGCTTTGGAAAAACACCTGCATTTAACGATAGTGCAGATGGCATTAGTAAAAATTATAAGTGTCTTCTGAAAGTCTGTGAAATATATTTTGGATTAACACCAAAATTCAAAGAGAGTTATGAGCATAGCGGATTTTATGTTGTCAAGAATGCAGCCTTTAAATTGATATTGGACAATGGAGACATCTGTCCATCTTTTCTACCTGCTCATGGCCATTGTGATGCTTTAAGCTTCGAACTTTCTATAGAAAATTCACCAGTGCTTGTCAATTCTGGCACATATAAATATGAAAGTGGAAAGTGGAGGAATTACTTTAGAAGTACCATGGCCCATAATACCATTGCAGTATCAAACCAAGATCAATCCCAGTATTGGGGAAGTTTTAGGATTGCTAAAAGAATAACAAGGACAAAAAGAAAAGAATTCATTCATAACAATATTAAGTTCTATTCGGGAGCCTATACTTCTTATCATGGAGTAGATCATAAAAGATATATTGGAATCATTGATGATGATAAAATCCTAGTCTTGGACAAGATAAGATCCGAGTTGAACGGTAATATCATGAGCTATGTTCACTTTGTTCCTGGTGCAAAGATAGATGTCCAAAAAAAGGCAATCGGAGTTTTGGTAGGAAATAAACCTATACAAATAACAGCAATAGGAACAAAGAATGTTGACATTGAAAAAGGATGGTATTCGGAAAGATTCAACGTAAAAGAAGAGAATCGCCACCTAATTCTTAAAAGGAAAAACACCTCAAATTTTTTTGGGTACTTAATAGATTTGAGCAATAATAATATCGAAATTATTGAGTCTGAACATGAAATTAAAATAATCAGTAATCAAGAGCTAATAATTAATCTTGAAGAGCTGGGAGATATGCTGTGAAGATAGTAGTAATATGCCATTACTTTCCTCCGGAAATTGGAGCACCTTCAGCTCGAATATATGAAATGTCTAAACACTGGGTTGAACTTGGTAACGAAGTACATGTTGTGACTTGCTTTCCAAATCATCCCACAGGCATTATCCCTAATGAATATAAGGGTATGTGGTACAAGCATGAGGTGATGGATGGTATCCACGTACATCGGAACTATGTTTATGCGACACCTAATAAAGGATTTGTTAAGAAGACACTGGGGCATATTTCTTTTATGCTTTCATCCGTTTTAATCTCCATGAAAAAAATTAAAAAACCTGACGTAATTATAACGAGTTCCCCTACATTCTTTTCTATTATGTCTGGATATTGGTACAGCTTAAGGAAAAAAGCAACCTTTGTTCTAGAAATCCGTGATCTATGGCCAGCAGCAATGATTGAACTGGGTGTTATGAAAAAAGGAACTATAACAAATGTATTAGAAAAGATGGAGCTGTTCTTCTATAGAAAAAGTAAGATTTTAATCATGGTCACTAAGTCGTTTAAGGATAACGTTGTTGAAAGAGGGATCGACAAAGAAAAGGTTTATGTGATAACTAATGGCGTTAATCTGGACTTGTTTTATCCGAGAGAGAAAAATATAGCCCTCCAAAATAAATATAATATAGAAGACAAGTTTGTTATATCTTATGTTGGTGCTCATGGTATCTCGCAAAACTTAAAAACGATATTGGAAGTTGCTAAGAGTTTAGAAGAAGTGAAAGATATCGAATTCTTATTTATTGGGGAAGGCGCAGAAAAAGGTCAATTAAAGAAAATTGTCAATGAAAAGAAAATAACTAATGTGCAGTTTATTAATGCGCAACCTAAAGAGATGATTCCTGAATTCTACAATGCATCCGATATCTGCTTAATCCCACTTAAGAATATTGAGCTATTTAAAACCTTCATACCGTCAAAAATGTTTGAAATAATGGCATGTGGTGTTCCCATAATAGCTAGTGTAGAGGGAGAGACAGCTGATATTTTGAAAGAATCGAAAGCTGCTACTGTCGTTAAACCAGACAATCCTATAGAAATCAGACAAGCAATTCTTGATTTAAAGCGGGATAAGACTTTATATAATGAGATGAAACTATGTGGCCCAGCTTATGTTGAAAAGCATTATTCTAGAAAGACGCTAGCGGAGAGATATCTAGAAATAATACGTGACGCTTAGAGGGAGATTCGTATGATTTTATTAACTGGAGCAACAGGGTTTTTAGGAGAGTTTGTTCTAAACGAATTGATAAATAGAGGTCATGATGTCACTTGCTTTGTTAGAAAAACGAGCAATCTTAATACCTTCAATAATTTGAATGTTAAGTATGTTTACGGGGAACTGGATGATTATCAATCGATTTGTAAGGCATTAAGTGGAAAGGAAGTCCTTATTAACATTGCTTCTCTTGGGTTTGGACATGCACCGAATATTATTAATGCATGTAAAGAGATGAATGTAAAACGTGCTATTTTTGTAAGCACTACAGGAGTATTTACAAAGCTTAATCCTGATAGTAAAGGCATTAGACTTGAAGCAGAAAGACTTATTAAAGAAAGCGGCTTGGATTATACGATAATCAGACCAACAATGATCTATGGAACTCCTAAAGACCGCAACATGTGGAGACTTGTAAAATATCTAAAGAGATTAAGAGTTTTACCCATACTAGGTGACGGAACATATTTGCAGCAACCTGTGTTTGTAAAAGACTTAGCAACAGCGATAGTAAGCTCTTATGAAACGTCTGTCAGTATTAAGAAGGCCTATAATATTTCTGGAGCAAAACCTCTTACCTATAATGAAATTGTTAATACAACAGGCAGAGCTCTAGGGAAGAACGTAATTAGAATTCACATTCCTATGAAACTAAGCTATGAACTGTTGAATATGTATGAGAAAGTGTCAAAGAAACCGAAATTGAAGGCAGAACAAGTACTTAGACTTAATGAAAACAAAGACTTTTCTCATGAAGAAGCTACTAAGGATTTTGGATACAGGCCATTAAGCTTTGAAGAGGGAATAAAACTAGAAATTAATTGGTAATTATCAAAGTCTTTAGAAAGTAGGTATTCCCATGATTAATGTAATCGGGCTTGGCTATATTGGCTTGCCAACAGCTCTAATGTTCGCATCCCATGGAGTGGATGTAGTAGGAACAGATTATGATAAGGAGTTAGTAGCTACATTAAAGTCAGGCAAAACTACCTTTGAAGAAGAAGGCCTCGACAGCCTTTTTAATGAAGCTTTAGAAAAAGGAATTGAGTTTTCAACTGAATATATAGAAGCTGATGTGTATATCATAGCAGTACCCACTCCTTATGATAAATTCAGTAAGAAGATTGACCCAAGCTATGTATTTGCTTCAGTTAAAAGTATAATGGAAGTGTGCCCCAAAGGAGCAACTGTAGTAATAGAATCTACTATATCTCCTGGAACAATCGATAAGTTCGTACGCCCGGTTGTCGAAGAGCGTGGCTTTACAATCGGACAAGACATCAATTTAGTCCATGCTCCTGAAAGAATTATACCGGGAGATATGGTTTATGAGTTGAAAAACAACTCGCGTACCATCGGAGCTGATGATAAGGCAGTGGGGGAGAAGATTAAAGCACTCTACGGTTCATTCTGTCAAGGTGATATCGCGGTAACTGATATCAGAACGGCTGAGATGACTAAGGTTGTTGAAAATACATTTAGAGATATCAATATAGCATTTGCTAATGAGTTGACAAAAATCTGCCGTTTAGATGATATGGATGTATATGAAATAATCAGGATTGCAAATATGCACCCTCGGGTAAACATCCTTCAGCCGGGACCGGGTGTTGGTGGCCATTGTATCTCTGTTGACCCATGGTTTTTAGTTGGAGATTATCCGGGACTTGCTAATATCATCTTAGCAGCAAGGAAAATCAATGATTCTATGCCGGAATTCGTGCTGGAAAGAGTTCACGACATAATGAAAGAAAAGGGAATGACTGACTTAACAAGAGTAGGTCTTTATGGCTTGACTTATAAAGAAGATGTTGAAGATGTAAGAGAAAGTCCGACATTACAGTTAATAGATAGCATGGAAAGACATCTTGCTCCAGGGCTGAAGGTTTATGATCCATTCGTTAAGAGAGAATTAGTTGAGAACCAGTACTATGATTTAGATAAGTTTTTGGCTGATGTTGATTTGGTTGTGATTATGGTAGCTCATAATGAAATTAAAGAACAGATGGACAAGCTAAAAGGCAAAGTGGTACTGGACACTAAGAATATCTGCGGTATTGATGACGCTTATAAAATTTAAGAAGTACAGAGCAATCCATTCAGACTGGTATTGAGAATAAATCGCAAGAACGAGGATGGTACTACATGAAGCAATTATTTCTAATGATTAACGACGGCTCGGTGAAATTAATTGACACGCCATTACCGACTGTAAAGGATAATTACGTACTGGTTGAAACACTCTATTCAGTTGTTAGTGCCGGAACAGAGAGAGGACTTACCTCATTCGGCGGGAAGAATCTAATTCAAAAAGCCCTGGAAAGACCGGATCAGGTCAAAAAAGTCTTGGAAAAAATGTCTACAGATGGTGTTGTAACCACTATCGAGAGTGCTTTTACTCGTTTAAATGAGCCAATGCCTATGGGTTACTCAGCAGTAGGTAAGGTTGTTGAATGTGGTCGAGGAGTAACTGAAGTTGATAAAGGTGACATGGTTGCTATAGCTGGACAGGCATACCATAGCGAAGTAAACCGTGTAAATAAAAATCTAATTGCAAGAATCCCAAATGAACTAACAGACTATCGCCAAGGCTCATTGTGTGCTTTGGGTGGAATTGCTTTGCAGGGGATCCATCAAGCCCAGGTAGTTTCCGGTGAAACTGTAGCGGTAATCGGTCTGGGACTTTTAGGTCATGTAACAGCCCGTATCTTAAGTGCTTATGGTTGCGACGTAATTGGCTACGACATTAAAGATAAATCACTACCAGGAACTAGGCTCAAGGCTTTTGTTTCCTCAAATGATGAGAACGCTGCGGACATCACCAAATCTCTTACTAAAGGTAGAGGTGTTGATAAGGTTATCATAACAGCTGCAGCAAATAGTAATGATCCTATGGATTTGGCTGCTGCTATAGCTCGTGACCGTGGGATCATCTGTATGATAGGTGTTACGAAAATGGACATTGACCGCCGTCCTTACTATGAAAAAGAGTTGACATTTACAATCGCCCGTTCCTATGGTCCTGGACGTTATGACGCGAATTACGAAGAAAAAGGTATCGATTACCCAATAGGTCATGTGCGCTTTACTGAAGGGAGAAACATAGAAGAATTCATTCGTCTCATAACAGAAAAACGTTCTGATTTTGCAGATTTGATTACCCACGAGATCGACTTCGAAAAAGCAGATATAGCCTATGAAATGATTACTACTAACAAGAATAACGAGAAATATATTGGCATTTTATTAAAGTATCCTGCCAATGAAACCAAGTGGGCGAATGTTATCTATAACAACAAAGCTAAGACTACAGTGGACAAAAAGCAAGTATCCGTCGGATTAATTGGTGCAGGTAATTTTGCCAAGAACACCCTGCTTCCTATTATGAAAGATACGGGATTATACCAGTTTAAAGCTTTGGCTACAACCGGAGGTATTGGCGCGGCGCAAGCGAAAGATGTGTTCCCATTTGATTATGTTACCAATGATTATACAAAACTGCTTGAGGATAAGGATATTAATTTAATCGTTATTTCCACTCAACATAATAGCCATGCTAACTTTGTGGTTAAAGCATTAGAGGCAGGTAAGAGTGTATACTGCGAAAAGCCATTATGTTTAACGATTGAAGAACTTGATAAGATCGAGGTAGCCTACAGAGAATCTAAAGGAGAACTCTTCTGTGGTATGAATCGTCGCCATGCGCCGCTTGTACAGCAGATTAAGAAGAACTTGTCAACGGATAAGATTCCTGCTGTATACGACTATATTGGAAATGCTGGGTATATTCCTGAAGACCATTGGACGCAGGACGAAAAAAATGGTGGCGGTAGAATAATCGGCGAGGCATGTCACTTTGTGGATGTGATACAATACTTAGATGGTAGTGAGCTTCTTTCTCTCAACGTAACATTTGCGCAGAATGACGCTTATCCGAAGAAGGATAACTGTTTGATTACCCTTCGCTTTAAGTCGGGTGCAGTGGGCAATGTTATTTATACTTCGATGGGTTCAAAGAAATATCCGAAAGAGCAGCTTAGGGTTTTTTCAAATGGTGTAGTTTGCGAGATGGATAATTATATTAAGATGAATCAGTATGGTAGCATTAAGAGGACGACTATGAAGTTGAGGCAGGATAAGGGTATAAGGAATGAGTATGAGTTGATCTATAAGGTGCTGAAGGGTGAGGCTAAGAATACGGTGATTGAGGATGCTTTTGTTAATCATAGGATGCTGATAGAGGGGATGAGATAAATTGAATGTGGTAAAAAGAGAGGTGGAAGGGATCTGAAGAAGAATGTTTGCATAATTGGTCCTTTGCCGCCACCTATAAATGGAAATACAAAAGCTCTGGATACGATTTTAAGGTCAGAGCAATGCAACGAGATATTAAATATTCGAACAGTCAATTTATCTGGATCACGAGTGGGTATGAGCGGGAAATTCACATTTCAAAAAGTTAAGATGGTTATTGGGGCATTAAAAAATCTAAAGCTCATTCAGCAAAGAGATGTGATTGATACGTACTATCTGACTATAGCTCAGTCAACATTTGGGGGTCTAAGAGACATTGCGTTACTACATCAAATATATAAGAAAAGAGATAATGCAAAAATTGTCTTGCATTTGCACGGTGGAGGGTTCCTGAATTTTTATAAAAAGTCTAGTCCACTCATTAAGAGATTGTTAAAAAAATATTATTCTAAAGCCGATATCATGATAGTATTAAGCCAAAGTTTAAGGTCGATGTTTAATGGGATCATAGATGATAATAGAATAAGAGTTGTAGAAAATTGTGTTGATAATGATTTTATATTATTAGACAATATTATTGAAAATAAGTTAGAAAGCATCATGAGTAAGAACTCTTTGAAAATTGTATATTTATCCAATATGATTAAAACTAAAGGATATCTTGATGTATTATATTCAGCTAAAATACTATTCGAAAGGAAAATAAAATGCAAGGTTGTTTTTGCGGGAGATTTCGTCAACCAATATCAAGAGGAAGAATTCTTCGAATATGTTAAAGATAATAACCTATATGCTTATGTAGAACACTTAGGTGTTATTAGTGGCGAAAATAAGAAAAGATTGTTAATGGATGGGGATATTTTTATTTTACCAACATACTATCCGCAGGAGGGACAACCTATTTCAGTATTAGAAGCCATGTCTGCTGGAATGGCTATTATAACAACACGGCACGGGGGAATACCTGATGTAATCGCAGAAGAGATGAATGGTGTATTTGTTAAAGCGCAAGATATACACAATATTTCTGACTCAATTATTGAACTTGTAAATCATCCCGAGAGGATTGTTGAAATGGGAAGAAACAACCGAAAAGCTGTCATGGAAAATCATCTTGAAGTTCATTATATTAATAAATTAATTAAAATATTAAATAGTTGTTAAGGCGGTTGCGGTATGATTAAAAATAATGTGAATAATTTCAAAAAAATACCTAGATGGTTAATATGCAAAGTTATCAAATTGATTGGAAGTTTTAATCATGCTCTTTACATGAATTTATACATTAAATATTTAATAAAGCAAGGAATGGACATTAAAGGAAATCCAATATATATTGGGACAACGACATCTTTTGATGGGAAAGATTATTCAAAAATACATATTGGAGATAGAACAGTTATTTCAAGTGATGTTCGGTTTCTAACACATGATTATTCATTATCAAGAGCAGTCGAGGCGACAGGCCGTAAACTTCAAAAAGAAATTTTTTTAGTAAAAGATATTTATGTTGGTCAGAACTGCTTTATTGGAACAAGATCAATTCTCATGCCAGGATGTAATTTAGGGGACAATGTAATAGTTGGGGCAGGATCAGTTGTAAGAGGTAAAATCCCAACTAATTCAATGGTTTTAGGTAATCCTGCAATAATTATTGGTAATACCGTACAATGGGCTGAAAAAAAAATGTCCTCGGATTATTCGTTCACTAATGATCGCTAACGCTGCATTAGTGCAAACATTGCAGGTAGTCGTAAATCAGACAATAGCCATATTGAGGACTTGATTGTTAAGGATGAAGATGCGTTATATTTTTCGATAGAGGGTACTGGATAATTAACAGTTTGATCATGCCATATAAGTATCCATAAGTACCCGTTGTCATTCGATTAAAAAATACCACCAGTGCTGAAGTCCTCCGAAAATGGTATTTTTCGAAGGAGCGGCACAAAGAAGATATCATTTTTCACTTGGGTAAAGGGAAAAATGGAACATGATTGAAGGCTCGTCGTAATCACGAAGGATACTAAAGCGGGTACAGCCACCCTTGACAAATAAAAACGTGTCTAGAGTTTCGCATGTTAAAGATCGGCTCAGCCACATCAAATTGGGTGAAATTAAAAGCAGGATGTATTTTCTAATATATTAATAAGTAGAAGGATGAATTTTAAATATGCAAAATGAAGAATTTTTCAAATATAAAGATAATTTTATTACGGATAAAAAAATAAAATCCATACTTATTCATGGTAATTTAAATCATATTAGTCATCCTAAAATAACAATAGCTATACCAACCTATAAAAGGCCGGAATGTTTAAAACAAGCAGTAGATTCCGTTTTAAATCAAATAAATTATAACGATTTTGAAATAATTATTATTGATAATGAGGCAAATTTTACTGATGAATCCATAAATATTCAATTAATAAAACAATATAATAATCCAAGAATACTATATTACATTAATGAAGAAAATATTGGTATGTTTGGAAATTGGAATAGATGTATACAATTGGCAAGAGGCGAATATATAACAATTCTAAATGATGATGATTGGCTTGAAGAAAATTTTTTATCAATTTCGTCAAAGTTTTTGATCGACAATTGTGCAATATACACTCAAGCTAAAAATATAGATTTAAGAAAAAATAAATCAAATAGTAAAGATTCAGACAAATTATTATTAATTAAAGAAAAGATAAAAAAATTCCTTTTTAAAAAGATTAGAAAATTGAATTTAATGGACTTTTTCTTTTATAACTGGAGTCCTGGCTCATTAGGAATATTATTTAAAACAGATAAATTAATTGAACTAGGGGGATATAATAAAGATTATTATCCATCTAGTGACTATATACTGCATGCGAATTATATTAGAGAATTTGGCGGCTTGTATATATACGAACAATTGTCAAATTATAGAATTGAACATAATGAGAGTTTAAATGTTACGACTGCAATAAAATGGCAAGAAATTGACTATTATTTTAGAATATACTTATTTCAATATTTCAAGATTAGTTCTAAAATATTATATAAATTTGTGATTACTATACAGTGTAATCAAATAAATTCTCTTGAAAATAAATGGGGAATTAAAGTTAATCAAGTAAATATAAATAAAGGTCAGAGATTTATACTTTCAAGATTTATAAGTTTAAGGAATATTATTAAATCTATATAACTATAGTTTTAATATTTGAAATGGAGATAGAATATGAAGGATACAGTTATAATTTTTTTACCTAAAGGCTTTAATCAAATTGGAGGTCTAAAAATACCCATTAATAAATACTGCAATACAATTGAAAATCTATATAAGATTAAATTAATAGAAATACCTTTAAATTTTAATATTATTGCTTATATTAATCTGATTAAAAAAATAAACAAATTAAAGATTAATGAAATTAGGGCAATTATAACATTTACTTTAAATCCTAGTTATTTTATATGTAAAATCTTAAATATAAGTAAGATTAGAAAAATTGCCTTTTTAATGGATAGTTTATCATTATATATATCTTCAGTAAATGAATTTAATAAAGAAAATAGAATTAAGTTGACTATTAAGAATAAAATTAAATATATATTTAAGGGAATAATATATCGATTTAAAGAAAAATCGATATTATTACTCTATGATGATGTAATTTATGTATCTCCAGTTGATCGAGATTTTATTAAAAAAGAATATCAAAATTATATAAAATGCAAGCTTCATGTAATTCCAAATGGGGTGGATATTGAATTATCATCTGATAAAGTAAGTGGTAATTTAAAAGTGCATGAGAAGTTTATTTCTGTGGGTTTTCTTACTACATTTACTCCTGCTGTTACAGAAGAAAATTTGAAATGGTTTTTAGAAGGCTATATGCCTAAAATAATAGTTATGATCCCAGATATTAAGATTATTATAGCTGGGAGGGGTGCGAGTATTAAACAAATTTCATATTTGAGGAGTTTTTCATTTGTAGAATATATTGGTGAAGTGGATAGTGTTAAAGAGTTTTACCAGAGCGTTGATGTAGTACTTTCTACAGTAAAGAAAAAATGTGGAATATTAAATAAAATTTTAGAGGCTTGGGCTCTAAGGAAATGTGTAATTGGATTAGAATATAATTTTGATGCATTTCCTAATGCCGAAAATAGAACCCATTATCTTGCAGCGAATACAGTTGAAGATTATATTGAACTGTTTCTTAAGATTAAGTATAAGGAAATCAATATAGAAGAAATCGGAGATAATGCAAGAAGATTAGTCTTAAAAGAATATTTATGGAGTAAGTGCAATATGAAGTTGCTAAGAATTATAGAGGATGATTAAAATTAAATCTAGAATGCAAAAGTATATAATATTGCTTTTTGTTGTTATGTTCCACTTTATTTTTTATAGAAGCATAAATATTGAATATAAATCAGATGTTTTAATTTCATTTTTTGCTATTAGTATTAGTGCGATTATAATATTTTATTCAAGTGCAAGATTCTTATTAGTATCATATTTGTATACTGCATATTTTCTTGTTTTAGGAGTATTTCAATATCTACAATCAAGTGTAAGACCCGAGGGATTTTTAGGGTTTAATATCCCAATAACATTGATAACGAATATTGAATTAAGATATATTTATTTTAAGTATTTGTTACTTTTCTATATTATTTCAATATCTACTATTACATTACGAATTCATATTTATAAGATAAATAATAAATTAAATCAAAAAAAAATTGATAGATCAAATTTAATTAAGAAAACAAAAATTTATATAACAAAAATTAACCCATATATTTTGTTGATAGGTTATTTCGTCATCGAATACTTTGTTAGAAATTATTTTCAGATTCTGGTTCCAGGAAAATCTCCAAAGATTGCGCATAGTGGAATTATTGTATATTTAGTACTATCTATGTCCATTTACATCAAATTTATAGTAGTGTTATTCTTTTATAAAAAATATGGTAAAAGTAATAAATACTATATTAATTTATTGTTTATTGTAATCCTATCTGCATTACCTAGCGTACTACTAGGTGCAAGAAGTACTTTCATATTGAATGCTGTTCATCTAATTTTATTTAATTTATTTTTAGATGATAATCAGCAATTTTATAAGAAAAAGTCAAATAAAATAATAATTGTAATTTTCATTTTAATAGGATTGGCTTCTATAAACCTTGGTAATACATTAAGAATGCACAATGATTTAGATATGCTAGCGTTTCTAACAAGAAGATTTACTGGAATTACGGATGCAATTGCAGCGATAAATTACTATAAAAGTGGTGGTGAATTATTAGGTTTAAAAAACTACGTATTTAACATACTTAATATGGGAGATATAAGAGTAACAACTTTTTATACAAAAAGTATACTGTTTTTTCCAACAGAAGGTATAACCGCTAATGCACTACCACTTTTTAGTGCTGCTTTATTATATTATGGTCTAGTTGGAATAGGGTTATTTTCAATAGTTTTTGCATGGACATTATCTTCAATTGAAATTAGATTAAGTGAAATAAGCACAAATCATTCAAACTACAGAATAATTAAAGACAAATATATTTATTCTTATCTAATTCTAAATATTTTTATAATCATGATAATTGAAGGTAATATTGATCATGTAAATATTATTTTAATACCATATATTGCCTTTCAACTATTTACAAGAATTTTACCTATTATGATTAAGAAGTCATAACTAGTTTTTTGGCATTTTAAGTTAATTAATCTTACTTATGACATTTATTTAATTGAATAATATGCTTTGAGAGAGCCACGGATTGAGTTAAGACAGCGCCCGCAAAACCTGAGCCACCTTCACGCAGGGCGAACCACTCTGGGGTAGACTTGACATGGGACCCTACGTCGGATGCTTCTATGGGTCGAGGTATGAGGCGCGCCAGGAGCCCCATCCCTTGATATAGGGTAGCATCCTCCGCCCCTATATAAAGTCTCACTCTTAGGTCGACGAAGTGACATGCTAGGATCCATAGAACCGTATTATTCTGCAGTGGTTCACCAGCGACAGAGTGGCTCGTTCTGAGCATATTTGGTGGCTCTACCACACCGAAATATTCAATTAAATTGCAAAGGAGAATATGATGATGAGGAGAATAATTATTTCCAATGGAGCTCAATATCACACACCTTTTCAAGTAAACGAAATATTTAAGAATGGCATTTCAGGTAAATATATTACTGGAATTCCTAAGCAAAAAGTATCTTCATTAATTGCTTATGCATCAAATGGAGATGTAGTTTGTTTATATAATTATATAGTGATTTTTAAAGTTTTATCAAGAATTTTTCCGAATTTCCATAACTATTTAAATTACTTATCTCATCAGTCTTTCGATTGGATCGCAAGTAAACATATTGATAAGTGCGATATTTTTCATTCTTTTAACGGATATGCTTTAAAATCATTTGAAAAGCTTAAGACGCTGAATAATGGTGCTATAAAAATCGTTGAATGTGGAATACACCCTAGGTATTATGCGGAAGTATGTAATGAAGAATATAAAAGATATGGTTCTTCTAAAAAGTCTTTATTTGACGATTATGTCGAAAAATCAGAATTAGAGTTCCAACAAGCAGATTATATTTTAACCTTGACAAATATTTGTGTTAAATCATTTATACAGAATGGAATCGATGAAAATAAAATTATTAGTATACCACTTGGAGCTGATGTTTCAAGTTTTTCTCAATCAAAATCTAAAAATAAACAATTTACAATTTTGTATGTAGGAAGAGTTACTATACTAAAAGGTGTCCAATATTTGTTAGAGGCTTGTGATAAAATGGAAAATTTAGGATTTGACTTTAAACTCAATATCATTGGCCCAATTACTGATTTAATAATTAAAAAAGAATTAAATAAGTATAAAGCAAAAAAATGGTTAAATATAATTGGGAAAGTAAGTAGAAATAATTTGAAAAATTATTATAGCGAGGCTCATGTAATGGTTTTACCATCATTAGTAGATTCTTTTGGGATGGTTGTATATGAGAGTTTAGCATGCAAAACTGCTGTAATAATAACTGAAAATGTCGGTGCACCAATTATAAAAAATGAATTTGGATTTATTGTACCGATTAGAGATTCTGACTCAATTGTATACAATTTAATTCATATGTATGAAAATATTGAAGAGACAATTCTAATGGGTGAAAGAGGATATAAATATGTCATAAAGAGAACATGGGCGGAGTATGGAAATAAGATAATTGATTTATATAATAATTTAACTGGATATACTCTCTGAACATTACATTTAATATAAAATCTAAAAAGCAAATTATTACTTTTTTTTCCGATCTAAGAATAATGAGACGAATGCATGTCCGAAAGGGAATTGAATGGCAATAATAATAACGAAAAAAGATGTTATTTGGAGTTATGCGGGATATATTCTTAATTTGGGTACGAATTTAATAATTATACTCTTTACGCTAAGGTTTATTTCTAGTGCAGAATTGGGGCTGTGGTATACCTTCCTAAGTGTAGGTTCATTAGTAACCCTTTTAGATTTTGGATTTTCGCAAACATTAATAAGAAATATCACTTATGCGTGGTGCGGTCTAGAGTCGATAAAAGCACAAGGCTATAATGAGCTAATAAATAGCAATAAAGGCACTAATCTCAAACTATTCGTAACAGTGCTAAAATCTTGCAAATATATTAGCATTACTGTGGCAATAACAGCTTTAGTTGTTTTATTGATAGGAGGTACGCGATATATTGAATATATTGCTAGAGATATACCGGGAAACAACTATATTTATGCTTGGTACATATATAATATCGCTGTGTTTTTTAATATTTACTATAACTATTGGACAAGTGCTTTAAAAGGAGTTGGTGCAATACAGCAAGCTCAAAAAGCGGTTATTTTATCAAAAATTACACAGATTGTTTTATCTGTTCTAGGATTATATTCCGGACTTGGCCTCATTGCTTTGGCTGCAGCTTATTTGACAAGTGGTTTCATTCTCCGAATTTCTTCCAAGCTCATGCTTTACAGTTATAAAGGTATAGGTATAACTATAGGTGAGTATAAGAAGTCTGTAACAGGTGTTGAGGTATTTGGAACTATAAAAGTAGTGTGGTATAACGCAAAAAAAGTGGGGTTAGTTTCTCTATCATCTTTTGCAATCACACAATCTACAACTATGATTTCTGCAGCATTTGTTGGTTTAGATGCAACGGCATCATACGGATTATCGTTACAAATTATAACAGTTATTGCTGGAGTTTCTCAAACATTTTTTACCACAGTTACTCCAATGATGATAGACTTGCGAATTAGTGGAAAGAGAGAAGAACTTTATAAAGTTCTTTCGAGCGCAATGACGGTTTACTGGGTACTATATTTTGCTGGAATAGTCGCCCTGATAACTGTAGGGTTGCCGTTGGTTGCGTTGATAAAGTCAAACACTGATTTACCTCTTATTATGGTTTCTTTCATTGCGCTATATATTTTCTTAGAGGCAAATCATTCACTTTATGCTACCTTCATTGCGTTTTCGAATAATGTACCTTATGTCGGAGCGGCTTTGGTTTCCGGCGCGACTATTACGGTTTTTTCGTTATTGATTGCGAAATATACTACATTAGGGATTTATGGTTTAATGATAGTCCAATGCTTGGTGCAGTTGTGTTATAACAACTGGAAATGGCCATATGTTGTTATGAAAGAATTTAAAACCAATCCTTGGAAAATGTTTAAAATAGGATATAAGGATTCCTATATTAGAGTTAAAAAGATTTTTTACATGAATTAAAAGTAGGGAGAGATGGGAAATTGAAAGTTGTAATTTTGGCTGGAGGATTCGGTACAAGAATAAGTGAAGAAAGCCATTTAATACCAAAACCAATGATTGAAATTGGAGAGAAGCCTATTCTTTGGCATATTATGAAGTATTACTCGTCCTTTGGGTACAACGATTTTATTGTATGCTGTGGTTACAAGCAATATGTGATTAAGGAGTTCTTTGCTGATTATTATCTTCATATGTCGGATGTTACATTTGACTTTACAGCGGAAAATAAGATGATAGTTCACAACAACAACACGGAACCTTGGAAGGTCACATTGATTGATACCGGATTGAATACCATGACAGGTGGGCGTGTAAAGAGAGTCAAGGATTATATTGGGAATGAGCCCTTCATGCTTACATATGGTGACGGAGTTGCTGACGTGAATATCAATGAACTCGTAGAGTTCCATAATTCACACGGGAAAATTGCTACTATTACGGGAATTCAACCGGGTGGACGTTTTGGAATGCTTGATATTGACGCAAGTGAAGGTATAAATAGCTTTAAAGAGAAATCCAAAGAAGATGGAGGTTGGATTAATGGCGGTTTTATGATATTGAATCCGGAGATTATGGATTATATAGATGGCGATAGTTGCGTGTTTGAACGTTACCCGTTGGAGACGGTTGCTTCTGAGGGACAACTTAAAGCGTTTCGTCATCATGGTTTTTGGCAGTGTATGGACACAATGAGAGACAGAGAGTTATTAGAAAGTTTATGGGCAAAGGGACAAGCACCATGGAAAGTGTGGGAATAATATGTTGGATTTCTTTAAGGGTAAAAAGATATTTGTAACGGGACACACAGGATTTAAAGGGGCTTGGCTTTGTAAAATACTCATAAATGCTAGTGCTGAGGTAACAGGCTATGCGCTTAACCCACCTACTAATCCTAGCTTGTTTGAGATTAGTGGGATTGAAAAGGAAATGAACTCTATCATAGGAGATATCCGTGATTTTGAGAGTTTGGAGAAAGCATTTAATTATGGACAGCCAGAGATAGTCATTCATTTGGCAGCACAACCTCTGGTCAGAGAATCGTACAAAGACCCTCGATATACTTATGAAACAAACGTCATGGGTACAGTGAATATTCTGGAATGTGTCCGTAAGAGCAACTGCGTTAAGTCTGTTCTGAATGTTACAACAGATAAAGTGTATCATAATAATGAGTGGGAATGGGGCTATAGAGAAAATGAGCCTCTAGATGGATACGACCCTTACTCTAACAGCAAGTCATGCTCAGAGCTGGTTACCCATAGTTATAAGAACTCATTTTTCGCTGACGGTAAGATAGCCATATCAACAGCAAGAGCGGGGAATGTCATTGGTGGCGGTGATTTTGCTAAGGATAGAATCATTCCGGACTGTGTGAGGGCTGTAGAGAATAAGACGGATCTTATTGTTAGAAATCCTCATTCCACCAGACCATATCAACATGTATTGGAGCCACTCTATGTATATTTGATGATTGTGCAGAAGCAGTATGAAGAAGGCAAATATGCTGGATATTATAATGTAGGACCCGATGAGTGTGATTGCGTGACAACCGGTGATTTAACGGATTTGTTCTGCAAGGCATGGGGCGATGGACTAACTTGGGTTAACAACTATGATGGTGGCCCACATGAAGCTAACTTCTTAAAGTTGGACTGCTCAAAGTTAAAGAGTGTGTTCGCATGGAGAGCCAAATGGCATATTAGAGAAGCCATAGAAAAGACCGTTGAGTGGACAAAGGTGTACTTTGATAACGGAAGCGTATCAGAGATTATGGATAAACAGATTGAAGAGTTTTTGAATAAATAAGGAGGATACTTCGTGTTTGAGAATATGACAGAACAACAAGCCAAAGAAAAGATATTGGCTATGGTCGGAAAGTACTGCAATATCTACCACAATCAGAATAAAGAATTTAAAGAGGGCCAGAGAATTCCTTATGCATCAAGAGTATATGACCAAACTGAAATGACAAACCTGGTAGACAGTGCATTGGAGTTCTGGCTGACATCCGGTAGATACACAGATAAATTTGAAAAAGAGTTCGGAGAGTATCTAGGAGTTAGATTTTGTAGCTTAGTAAACTCTGGATCATCGGCTAACCTTTTAGCTTTTATGACTTTGACGTCACCTTTGCTTGGTGATAGAGCAGTTCAACGTGGCGATGAGGTTATTACTGTAGCGGCAGGTTTTCCTACCACAGTAACTCCGATGATTCAATACGGAGCAATACCAGTGTTTGTAGATGTAACAATTCCTCAGTACAATATTGATGTAAATATGTTAGAAGAAGCATTATCTACTAGAACTAAAGCGGTGATGATAGCTCATACCCTTGGTAACCCGTTTGACCTAGGAGCGGTAAAAGCATTCTGCGATAAACAGAGCCTGTGGTTGATAGAGGATAACTGTGACGCACTTGGTTCGGTATATACCCTCAACGGAAAGGAAAAATTAACAGGTACTATCGGTGACATTGGAACATCAAGTTTCTATCCCCCTCACCACATGACCATGGGAGAAGGCGGAGCAGTGTATACTGATAGCCCGTTGCTTAATAAAATTATTCGCTCTTTCAGAGATTGGGGTAGAGATTGCGTTTGTCCTTCTGGAAAAGATAATCTTTGCGGACATAGATTTGATAGAAAGTATGGAGAGCTTCCTTTAGGTTATGATCACAAATATGTGTATTCTCATTTCGGTTATAACCTTAAGGCTACAGATATGCAGGCTGCAATAGGTTGTGCTCAGCTTAATAAATTCCCGTCATTCGTGAAACGTCGTAGACATAACTTCGATAGATTAAGATTAGCGCTCGCATCTATCGAAGACAAGGTAATATTGCCGGAGCCTTGTGTAAATTCTAATCCAAGCTGGTTCGGATTCCTCATCACATGCAAAGAGGGCTTGGATCGAAATAAGGTAGTTCAATACGTGGAAAATAAAGGCGTTCAAACCAGAATGCTGTTTGCAGGCAATCTCGTGAAGCACCCTTGTTTTGATGAAATGAGAAAAACCGGAGAGGGCTATCGTGTAGTTGGCGATTTAACTGTTACCGATCAAATCACGAATGATACTTTCTGGATTGGCGTGTATCCGGGCTTAACTGATGAGAAGATTGATTATATGGCTAAGACTATAATCCTCGCTTGCAAGGAGGTATAGTGCCGTGTTCTTAGAAATGAAAGAAGGTAAAATTAAAGGACTTTTTGAAATTACCCCCAGATTATTAACTGATGAACGTGGAGCGTTTATTAAGACTTACCACGAAGATTTTTTTAAAGAAAAAGGACTTGAATTTGATTTAGCTGAACAATACTTTTCGACTTCAAAGAAGGGCGTCATTAGAGGGATGCACTTTCAGCTTCCTCCTCACGATCATGCTAAGCTTGTATATTGCATTACAGGCAGTGTATTAGATGTATTGGTGGATTTGAGAAAAGGCTCACCAACCTTCGGGCAGTATGATCGCTTTGAATTAACAGCGGATAAACACAATATTCTCTATATACCAGTTGGGTTAGCTCATGGGTTTTGTGCATTAACCGATGCTACAATGCTATATAACGTATCTACAACTTATCATAAGGAAGAAGATACTGGAATACGTTGGGATTCATTCGGCTTAGACTGGAAAGTAGAAAACCCAGTGTTGTCTGGTAGAGACATATCATTCCAATGTTTGCATGAGTTTAAAAGCCCATTTGTATATGAGGTGAAGTGATGGCTGAAAATGTTAAAAAAGCTATAATCACCGGTGGTACCGGATACATTGGTTCTAGTCTTACAAGACAGTTAGTAAAACAAGGCTGGGAAATAGGCATTATAAAAAGACCCAATAGCGGATTGGATAAATTGGAAAGCTTCAAGGACGATCTTGAATTCTTTGATTACAATGGCTCAACGGAAAGCTTAAAGCAAGCGATGGAGACCTTCCATCCGGATATTGTATTCCATTTGGCGTCCTGCTTTATTGGACGACATAAAACGGATCAGATAGAAGATTTGATACATTCCAATGTACTGTTTGGGACGCAACTTCTGGAAGCAATGCAGCTTAGCAGCGTTGTTAAGATTATCAACGCATCCACATCTTGGCAAACAGTAGGAGGGATGGAGTATAATCCGTTCTCGTTATATACTTCTACAAAGCAAGCTTTTGAGGATATTCTTCACTTTTACACAAATACTTACGGGATTAAAGCAATATCTCTGCGTCTTCCTGATAGCTACGGAGCAGATGATACCAGAGCAAAGATACTAAATCTGGTGCGAAAAGCAACTCAAAGCGGAGAGCAACTCAAGATGTCAGGCGGAGAGCAGGAGATGGATTTACTCTACATTAACGATATTGTCGATGGCTTTATAAAGGCGAGTGAATTGTTAGAAGAAGGGCAAAGGTTTAATGTGAATTCTTTAAGTTCCAGAAAACCGATGCCACTTAAAAAAATTGTAGAAATGTATGAAACGGTGAATAATGTTTCAGTTAATATTGAATGGGGGGCATTGCCCTATAGAGATAATGAGATCATGAAGATTACCTTACCCGACAATGTGCTTCCTCAATGGGAGAGCAAGGTGCCTTTAGAGGAAGGGCTAAGGAAATTTGAGTTGGATAAGTAGATTTACTGAACGAGTTCTTCCTTAATGTTGTATTGGAGCATTTTATCCCATCGGTATCTTCCCGCTGTGGAGTTGAAGCATTCCACACTTCCATCACTTTTAAGAATTATAGCAGAGAAATTGTTTAGCAACGAAAACCTTATGAAACATTTAACTAATGCCTTATTAAACTCGAAATGCTTTCTACTTCACAGGTTTCTAATTAATCTTATTTAATAAATATATTTAAGGGGTGTTTAAAATGAAGTTAGTCTTGCTTTCCGGCGGTTCTGGAAAACGGCTTTGGCCCTTATCTAATGATGCTAGATCAAAGCAATTTTTGAAAGTACTACAAAATGAGCAAGGCGAACCAATTTCTATGGTACAACGAGTTTGGGAACAGTTGGAATCGGTAGGCCTTGCTCATGCTTCTTTGGTAGCAACTAGTAAAGCACAAGTCGATATGATTCAAGGTCAATTGGGACAAGCTGTAAAGATGATTGTTGAACCGGAAAGGAGAGACACTTTTCCGGCGATTGCTCTGGCCGCTTCTTACCTTTATTCCGTGGAAAAGATCGGATTAGATGAGACTGTAGTTGTCTTACCCGTCGATCCCCATGTCGAAGTTGGTTTTTTTAGTAAGATTAAAGAGTTGCAGAAGGTACTAGAGGAATCGGAGGCTAATTTAGCTCTTATTGGGGTATCCCCAACGTTTCCTTCTGAAAAATATGGTTATATCGTTCCTGAACTTAATCAAGATAACATGCTTTATTCGAGGGTAAGTCATTTTAGGGAAAAGCCCAAGGGAACCGATGCTAAGGAACTTATTCGGCAACAGGCTCTATGGAATTGTGGCGTGTTTGCTTTTAAACTTGATTTTATTATTTCGCAGCTTGATCAGAAAGGCTTTCCGATTGACTACGAAGAGTTGCTGATGCAATATACCACATTGCCTAAAATAAGTTTTGATTATGAAGTGGTAGAAAAAGCTAAGCATATCGTTGTTCTCAGATACGATGGAGATTGGAAGGATCTTGGCACCTGGAATACCTTGACAGAGGAAATGCCAAATGTTTTGGTAGGTAACGCAATCCTCAGTGAAGACTCCCTCAATACCCATGTCATTAACGAGTTGGACATTCCGGTAGTGGTTCTTGGTATATCCAATGCGGTTGTAGCGGTAAGCCCCGATGGAATCTTGGTAACGGATAAAGACTCCAGTCCGTCGATTAAGGACTTTGTGGGCAAGTTTGACCTGCGTCCGATGTTTGAGGAGAGACGTTGGGGATGGTATCGTGTTCTAGACCATACCAAGTTTACCGGTGGTAACGAGGTTTTAACCAAGCGACTTAGCCTAATAGCTGGCAAGAATTTTAGTTACCAGTTTCATAATAAACGGAGTGAGGTTTGGACAATTATCAGTGGTGAAGGACAATACGCTTTTAACGGGGTAGTATCTCCTGTCAATCCAGGGGACGTTTTGAATATACCTATCGGGGCCAAACACGGCTTACGAGCTTTAACGGATTTGGAGTTTATTGAGGTCCAAATGGGCAGTGAACTTATCGAGGAAGATATTGTTCGAATTTACATGACCTGGGAAGAAGTCGAGAGCCATTGTACTTGGGCACAGTGCTCTGCACAATCCCTAAAGGTGTCTGGTGCCTGAGAAGCCTCCGAAAAAGTGGCCTAAAAATGAAGACCTCATCATCATCTGTATAAATATTCATTAAACACCCAAGTTTGGCGTAAAATTTTTCCAGCACCAGATGTAGCAAGACCTCCAGGGTTTATCTTAATGTAATTTAGGGACTACATTTGATTCTCAGCCTTTTTTAAGACCTTTTTATACCATTTTGTATCACCAACGTATTCACATCCTAATGCCTGCAGCAGTTGCTTTCGAGGACCTCGGTGCCTGACACCAACTTATAAAGGGTCCGGTGCCTAAAGGGTCTAAAGGGTCCGGTGCCAAGGGTCCGGTGCCTGACACCAACTTATCAACTTATTGTTTA
>LADV01000309.1 GCA_000961805.1 Peptococcaceae bacterium BRH_c23
CGATAGTGTCCGGTGGACACTATCGCCGAAGGCGCATGCTCCATAGAGTACTGACCGCCTAAGGATTACTTATGCCGAAGGCGCAGATCTACTGATGAATACTTTCGCGCGTAGGATGGACTCTACCTCCTTCGCCGCTAAGTGTTCCTGTTGGGAAAAGCGGCTCGGCGAAACCAATCCTCAGCGCGATCGTATTCGTTAAGGGCCGTGCGCTTCGGCGATACTCTCCACTGGAGACTATCGTCACTGGAGGCTTTCGTCACCGAAGCAGAGGACGAGGACCCACTCCCACTTGAAGAAGTGGGAGTATTACGATTGGATAAATATCAATCCAAAACATTGGATTACGAAGTTTCCATGTACATAAGACAATGGCTAATTTCATTGTTGTATCGATCCTTAGATTTTGATGACATATGGATATCTTTGATAAAAAATGATTTCACAATGTCATGGGTAATCTCAGAAGGCTGGTTTATGCCTGCAAACTCAAAAAACAAAAAGAAACGCGAGCAAGCGTTTCTTATCTGAGTCAGGTATGAAGTCCCATAGGCGTAAGGTAACGTTGCAAGATAGTTGTCCAAGAATGTTCTGCCCCAGTTTGGAAGCTGAGTGTAAGGTGACGTATTAAATGTGTTCACCGACCTTAAAACATAACAATAAAGTCGTTTAGAACTGGTTGCTTCTATTTCGACATAAAGTTACTTCTGTAATATCTGAATAAGGTTTCCACATGTATCGTCAAAGACAGCTATTGTGACTTCGCCTATTTCTGTCGGCTCCATAGTAAACTTCACGCCGTGTTCTAATGATAATGCTAATATTTTACATCAGTTGCTCATCTTTATTACCAGACTAACCCAAAATTTCACAATAAGAAATAGGGTACTATCTCTTAATTCTAAAAGACAATACCCATATATATTTTTTAAATATACTCTATAAACCTTGATAGATAAGGATTGGATAGCTGTGCTTATACTATTTGCTTTATTATTTAATTGACCCTTGATTCTTTATCGCTGCCTGAGCCTTATCTATCATAAAAGACCAATCTCTTTTTCATATTGAAACACTTTATGTAATCATAAACTAAATTGGAGTAATCAGAGGCATAATTCTCATCTCCTTTTTCGTGAGTCAATTATAGCTTTCTTCGTCTTATTTTAGGCTTTTATTCTGTTTTCCAGCCTACGATAACCAGCCATAGTCCTGGCGTGTATCTACAACTGCGTCCACATATACGGTGTTTTCCTTGATCTGATAGACCAATAGATACCTTTTCTCCAATAAGAGTTTTCGGTATTTTTCTGAAGGAATCAGCTTGTCAATCAGCCCTGGATTTCTTTCTGGGAACTGTTCTAATGACTTTGCCCTTACCTGAAAGTCTTCAATTAACCACGTGGCTGCATGCTCACTAACCTGTGCCAGAAACCGTGCGTGTGATATCAGCATTTGCTTGGCCTCATCGGAAATAACTACGGTGTACCGTTTATTTTCGCTGTCCATCTAGCACCTCTCGGACTGCTGATTTCATCATAGCAGAGACCTCGTCAATGGAATAACCTGGTTTTCCATTCAGCCTGCCTTCTTCTGCAACAACCAGGTTTTCCCGTAGCCGAAGCATACTTTCCCTTCTTGCATAGGTTTCTATATCCATGACCACGAGATCCCCTTCTCCGTTTTTCGTAAGATAAACCGGTTCTCCTGACCGCTTGCACAATTCAGAAATCTCATTATAATTTTTGCGGATTGCTGCGGACGGCTTGATATTCATCATATAAATCACCTCTCTTGGTAGCAATAAAATACACTTATTATATGCTTATTATACTACCACCGAATCGATTTGTTGTCTATAAACATTACCTAGAACCAGATACTCCTAATTTTTGTACGTATCCCGGTTTTGAGAGCTTTGCCTATATTATTTTAAGCCCTTATTTTGATTGGTCTTTTCAATGCTGATTTCATTTAAAGATTGGCTCAAAAATCAGAAACGAAAATAGGGTATTGTCTCTTAAATTACTAAGAGGCAATACCCTTACTTTATATTTTCTATTAAGTCTCCAAAGCCTTGGTATATAAGACTTTCGGAGTCTCATTCATCCTGTTTTATTCCTTACTTAGATCGGTCTTTGTTGATTACAGCCGCCTGGGCGGCAGCCAATCGAGCAATCGGTACGCGGAATGGAGAGCAAGAGACATAATCCAAACCGACCATATGGCAGAATTCCACAGAGTTCGGTTCCCCGCCGTGCTCACCACAGATCCCTAAGCCAAGAGCTGAGTTTGTACTCCGACCAAGATTTACGCCGATGCCGATGAGCTTACCAACCCCCTCGCGATCTAATACGACAAAGGGATCTGTCTTCATGATTTTCTTATCGAGATAGACCGGGAGGAACTTTCCTTGGGCATCATCACGAGATAAACCCATGGTCATCTGGGTCAGATCATTAGTTCCGAAAGAGAAGAAATCTGCAACCTTTCCGATCTCATCAGCCAAGAGCGCCGCGCGCGGCACCTCAATCATGGTTCCGACTTTATAGTGAAGCTGAACGTTTTGTTCTTGCATAACCTCTGCCGCAGTATCGTCTACCAACTTTCGCATCATCAGGAATTCTTCTTTCCCCATGATTAGTGGAATCATGACTTCTGGATGAATGTCGTACCCTTCTTTGATCAAACGTGCACTAGCTTGGAAAATCGCCCGTGCTTGCATAACCGTAATTTCAGGGAAGGACACGCCAAGGCGGCATCCACGATGGCCAAGCATTGGATTCAATTCAGATAAGGCCCGAACATTACGTAACAAAGCTTCTTTTTCATGTAAGGACGTTAGATCAGTTTTGCTAATTCTAAGTTTTGTGATCTCCACCACCAACTCCTCAGAATGGGGAAGAAATTCATGAAGTGGAGGGTCGAGCAGCCTAATAGTCACAGAGAACCCCTGCATAGCCTTCAAAATACCGTAGAAGTCCTCTTCCTGCATGGGTAAGAGCTTAGCTAAAGCAGCTTCGCGATCTTCAAGGGATTGAGCCAAGATCATCTCTTGAACAATAGGTATCCGCTCAGGGTCCATAAACATATGTTCCGTCCGAGTCAACCCGATCCCAACCGCGCCAAAATCACGAGCATTAGTCGCTTCTGTTGGACTATCAGCATTGGCCATAACCCGAAGTCTAGCAATATCATCCGCCCAACCCAAGAACTCCTTAAATCCTTCGCTTAGTTCTGGATCGACCATGGATACTTCCCCTTTGATCACTCGACCAGTTGATCCGTCGATAGAGATGATCGTTCCTTGGGGATAATCCACCCCATTAATGACAAACAAACCTTGGGTATAGTCAATCTTTAAAGCATCGCACCCACAGACAGCCGGTTTGCCCATATGACGGGAGACAACAGCCGCATGGCTTGTCATACCGCCACGGCTCGTCAGAATCCCCTGAGCTGCCAAAATACCCCGGATATCATCCGGTGTTGTTTCCGTGCGCACCAGAATTACTTTCTCACCGAGATTTCCTAACCGTTCCGCTTCCTCAGCACTTAAGACAATTCTGCCGGATGCAGCTCCTGGCGAAGCAGGTAACCCTTTGGCCAGAACTTGGAGCTTTGAATCCGTGTCCATACGGCGATGTAATAGATGTTCTAATTGATCCGGTTCGATCCGCATCACTGCTTCTTCTTTCGTAATCACGCCTTCGTGGAAAAGTTCCACAGCCACTCGGATTGCTGCCGAGGCAGTACGTTTGCCATTTCGAGTTTGGAGCATATATAGTTTACCGCGCTCGATGGTAAATTCAATATCCTGCATGTCTCGATAATGAGATTCTAGTCGTTGGGAAGCCTCCACAAATTGATTATAGATCTCTAAATTTTCCTGCGCCAAGGTAGCAATCGGGTTCGGTGTTCTAATGCCTGCAACCACGTCTTCCCCTTGAGCATTCATTAGGTATTCACCATAAAGTGCACTTTCCCCTGTGGAAGGATTACGGGTAAAGGCCACGCCCGTTCCTGAATCAGATCCCATATTTCCAAAGACCATGGACTGAACATTAACAGCTGTTCCAATGTCATTTGGAATATTATTGATTCTACGATAAACATTAGCACGGTCGTTATTCCACGAACGGAAAACTGCCAAGACTGCTTGTTCTAACTGAGTTCTAGGGTCCATGGGAAACGGGTTGCCAGTTTTACGTTGAATCTTTTTCTTATACTCACTTACCATCCATTTGAGGCTCTCCGCGGAAAGCTCGGAATCATAGTGGACTCCCTGTTTTTCTTTGGCAGTCTCCAGTATCTGTTCAAAAATATAATGCTCTACTTCTAAGACAACATCCCCAAACATCTGGATAAAGCGCCGATAACAGTCCCAAGCAAAGCGCTCATTTTGAGTGTTCTCAGCCAAAGCTACCACAGTCTCATCATTAAGGCCCAAATTGAGAACCGTATCCATCATGCCCGGCATTGAGAACTTTGCCCCTGACCTTACCGAGACGAGAAGTGGATTTTTCGGATCTCCAAAGAGTTTACCCGTAGCTGCTTCAACCTCAGCCAAAGCAGGCCAGACACCTTCCCATACCCCATCTGGCAACGTTTCACCATTGCTGTAATACTCGTTACAGGCTTCCGTGGTAATTGTAAATCCTGGAGGAACCGGCAAACCAATTTGGGTCATCTCGGCCAAATTGGCCCCTTTTCCACCCAATAAATCACGCATTGAGGCCTTACCTTCTTGGAATAAGTAAACATATTTCTTACTCATTTCGATCCCCCTTAAATAACATTTCTAGAACGATACTCGCAGTTTCTTCAACTGCTTTACCAGTTGCATCGATAATTGGACAGCCTATCCGCCTCATGATACCACGGGCATATTCCAGCTCTCTCATGATCCGATCCAGGTTAGCATAATCTGCTGTCGCTCCCAGCCCCAGAGTTTTTAAACGTTCTGTTCTAATCTGGTTAAGCAATTCGGGTCGCAGAGTTAAGCCAATCACTTTCCGTGAAGAAATACAAAAAAGTTCCTCAGGAGGATCGACTTCTGGAACTAAGGGAATATTAGCAGCTTTAAGCCCTTTGTGAGCTAAGTACATACTGAGTGGAGTTTTCGACGTTCGAGAGACACCAATCAGAACAACATCAGCATAAAGTACCCCGCGCGAATCTTTACCGTCATCATATTTCACAGCAAATTCGATCGCTTCCACCTTACGAAAATATTGTTCATCTAAGCGATGGATAATATTTGGCGTATGTGTGGGGTCCATACCCGTTTGGCTGCTAAGAGCGCCAATTAGAGGACCCAATATATCAACAGTTTTAAGCCCTTTTTCAGAGGCCTTTCTCTCTATATAATCTCGAAGATCTTTAAGTACCAGGGTATAAACTAAGATTGCTTGCTCGGCAATGGCCTCTTCCATAATATCTTCCAAATGAGCTTGATCCCGTACGTAGGGAACCCGACGGATCCGAGTCTTTACGCCAATGAATTGTGCTGCCGCCGCCCGACTTACAAACTCAGCCGTCTCTCCAAGTGCATCTGAAATGACATAAATCACCGACATTTGAGCCGTCACATTCACACCTCCGAATTCATTCGAAGTCTACTCTGACTTCTATTTACTGACCTGGTGCCCTCCAGCCTCTGATTTCCGACCTCTACCTTTGGCTTCTGCCTCTAACCTCTGGATTGCCTTCTGCCTCTGCATCTGACTTCCAGTCTATGACTTCAGCACTCGTCCTTAGTCCAAGTCCTTTATGTAATAGGCTCCCTATTCCGACCTCTGGCTCCTGCCCTCTGTACAGGCCTCTGACCTCTGGCTTCTGATCTCTGACCTCCGGACTATTACCTTTCCGCAATCTCCACAAAGAGCTTTGTGACATTCGTCTTGGTAAATCGGCCCACGACTTCATAACACTCATTACCGTTCTCGTCAACATACCCTTCCACGACTGGCAAACTGTCAACTTGATGTTGGACCAATTTTTTGGCAGCACTTAAGACTGGTTCATCAGACGTCGTCATGTAAATGTTCGGCATACGGGTCATGATGACACCGACAGGCACTTGTTGCAAGTCAATTTTTCCTAAAGAGGCTTTCATAATATCTTTCCTTGAAATCATTCCTAAAAGGACTCTATCTGGCCCGACAACCGTTAAACTTCCTACGTTTTGCGTGAACATTGCAACCGTCGCTTCATAGATACTGGCATCTTCCAGAACCGTGACTGGCATAGATTTAAACGAGCAGACCCGCAGCTGTAGCATGCGTTCCATGATCGGAGAGGGCCCATTATCCTCACGATAAGAATACCCAACGCGCGGCCTGGCCACTAAGACACCGGACATCGTCAAAATGGTTAAATCCGGGCGGAGAGTGGCTCGCGTCAAATCCAGCATTGCCGCAATCTTTTCACCGGTGATGGAACCTGAGGCTTTCACGATCTCCACGATTCGCTGTTGACGTTCCGTCCATTCCAACCCATTTCACCCCTTAATGTTTCTCTCAAACCGCAATGTGACATACTAATAAAGTTTTACGCGCTTGATTATATCATATTATATTATTTTTTGCCTAGATAGTGAGCATATAAATCATATATTTTTATGAACGATTACGAACGTTCACTAACAATCACTAACACTCACTTACTCAAATCTGTCTGCTTGACATGCCGCTTTGCACTATCGAAGTTTTACTGTGGACTTTTAGTTTGTCAGTCATTAATCTCTAATACACTTATGCATAGCTTATATTTCTACTGAAAAATACATTTTCATTATCAGATAGAGGTGCGATGCGGCATGAGGATCTGCCAAAAAAATAACTATTTATTTTAACGATATGCTCAGCGACCTGGGGCATATAAAAAAACACAGATGGTGTTTAAAGTCCATCTGTGTTAACAGCCAATTTTTAATAAAGTATGAATATTATCTAGTAATCAGGCGCCCTAAAACCTACTTACTACTCACTACTTACTTTCAAAAATAAATTCCGCTTAAGCTAAGACGCTTAATTCTCCTAGGCAACCTAAGATTACCACACACTGACTAAGCAAAGCCAAGCGAGCTGTTTTTAAAGCCTGATCTTCTACCATAATCATCACCGCTTGGAAGAGGGCTTCGATTTGCGGGACAAGTTCCCAAGCCAGGTCATAAGCCTCCTCATAATCCCCCAGCGCAATGGCCTGATCAAACCGCTCCCTGCGCTCAGATATCCCTTTAGCAAGGGCAATTTCAGTCTCATCCACCAAGATTGATGAATCTAACGCCCGAATTACTTCTTTTTTAGTCAGATTAAAGCAGCGAGTATAGGTCTGGGCATAGAGAACAAAGGCTTCTTCCTCCCGTTTGACGGAAAGTAGCCGGGCTCTTTTTACAGCGCGATTCACGTCATCACAACCTGACGCCAACGCCGCATCCACTGTATCATAACGGAGCCCTTGTTCCTGAAGCACAAAACGCACCCTTTGTTGGAAGAACTCCTCCAAGAGTGACATGATGTCCTCAACTGGCAACAAATCTGCCCCTTGCTCTGCAAGAAGGCTATAGGACTTCTTCAAAAGCGAGGTTAGAGAGAGATCCCACCCTGAATCTAAAAGAATGGCTATAATCCCCTGCGCCTGCCGTCTTAGCGCATAAGGATCTTGAGACCCGGTAGGTTGAATGCCAATACTAAACGCTCCAACGATGGCATCTAGTTTGTCGGCAACACTGACCACGCGACCTGAATCGGATTTAGGTAGCGTATCTCCTGCAAAACGAGGCTGATAATGCTCAAGTATCCCTTGACAGACTTCAGCTTTTTCTCCGCTGGCACTGGCATAATCCGCTCCCATAACTCCCTGCAATTCCGGAAAATCGCTGACCATTAACGTCACCAGATCCGCTTTCGCCAATAAAGCAGTGCGGTCTATTTCTTCTAGCTTGCCAACTCCAAGCTCCAGCTTCTCTGCCATGAACCGAGACAGGCCGCGTAAACGAGCAACCCTTTGCTCGACCGTACCCAATTTTTCATGATAGACAATTTTTTCCAACTTTGAAACTAGTTCTGACAAAGGAACTTTTTGATCTTCGCGATAATAGAAGGCGGCATCTTCTAGACGAGCTTTGAGCACCTTTTCATTTCCCGCTTTAACCGTATCTAAAGCAAAATCATTCCCATTACGCACCGTAATAAAATAGGGTAAAAGGTCGCCATCTTTAGCCCGGACTGGGAAATAGCGTTGATGTTCCCGCATTGGAGTGGTGATCACAGCCTCTGGTAAATGCATATATTGAGCGGCCACCTCACCTAATAAAGCAGTCGGATACTCCACCAGGTGGATAACTTCACCCAAAAGTTCTTCATCTTCAGGCACCTCGCCGCCTACCTTCTCGGCCAGGGCTTTGATTTGGGCTAAGATATCTGCTTTTCGTTCTTTGGGATCTGCAATAACATAAGCTTGACGTAAGGCTTCACGATAGCTCGAGGGTTGGTCGATCAAAACATCGCCCGTAGCCAAAGTACGATGCCCTCGTGAGGTTCGTCCAGACTCAAGCCCTACGAACTCAAACGAAACAACCTCTGTACCGTATAGCGCCACAATCCAGCGAATAGGCCGAGCAAAACGGAAATCAAGCGTTCCCCAGCGCATCGGTTTCGGAAAATGAAGGGAGTTAATCATGTCGATGGCAAACTGCGAGAGGAGTGACCTGGTCTCCAGCCCAATTTCCGATTTACGTGCAAAGACATACGGCACACCATTGACCTCTTGTACAAAGAGATCTTCCACCAAAACTCCCTGTCCTCTGGCAAACCCTTGGGCTGCTTTCGTTGGACCACCATTCGCATCATAAGCCGCTTTCAAAGCCGGTCCCTTAACTTCCATGGCTAAATCCTTTTGTTTTTCCTCAAGACCCATCACTAAAAGCGCGAGACGGCGTGGGGTCGCCAAGATATTTATTTCCTGATACGTTAAACGAAGCTCGGCCAAGCGTTTACGTGCTTGTTCTTCTAACTGGGTCATCGCCCCCGGGGAGAATTTAGCTGGGATTTCTTCCATTCCAAGTTCCAGCAAAAAATCGTTCACCATCTTACTCCACCTCTTTCTCTACAGCGTTCTTTAATAAGGGGAAGCCCAGTCTCTCCCGTTGTTCCACATAAGCCTGAGCGCAGAGACGAGCGAGGGCCCGAACCCGAGCAATATAGCCTGTTCGTTCCGTGACACTAATCGCCCCCCGGGCATCAAGCAAGTTGAACGTATGCGAGCACTTCAACACATAGTCGTATGCAGGCAGCACCAGCCCTTTTTCTACGACCCGTTTCGCCTCACGTTCATACATCTCAAACCAGATCTGTAAAGCTTCTATATCCGCCACTTCAAAGTTATATTGCGAGTAATCGATTTCATTTTGCAGGTAGATATCGCCATAGGTGACATCTCCGACCCACTCGATATCATAGACACTATCTTTGTTTTGAATATACGTAGTCAGGCGTTCCAGACCATAGGTAATTTCAGCACAAACCGGTTTGCAGTCAATCCCTCCACACTGTTGAAAATACGTAAATTGGGTCACTTCCATGCCATCTAACCAGACCTCCCAGCCTAACCCCCAGGCACCCAAGGTTGGAGATTCCCAGTTGTCTTCTACAAAGCGGATATCATGCTCTTTAGGATTAATCCCCAAGCGCTCTAAACTCTGCAAATACAGTTCCTGAACATTATCAGGCGAGGGTTTCAGGATGACTTGGTATTGGAAATAATGCTGTAAACGATTAGGATTTTCTCCATATCGTCCATCCGTCGGTCTACGTGACGGCTCAACATAAGCGACATTCCAGGGCTCTGGCCCAAGCGCACGCAAAAACGTCGCGGGGTTCATAGTTCCAGCCCCTTTTTCCACATCATAGGGTTGGGCAATAATACAGCCCTGTTCTCCCCAAAACTGGTTGAGAGTAAGGATAATGTCTTGAAACTTCATTGTCAGCCTCCTTAAGAATTATTCTTTTGCAAATCGTGCAAGTCGGGACGGTTCTCGACTTGCATATCAACCAAGCTGGCCATTGGCCAGAAACGTAAAAAAGCCCTCACCCCCGTAGCATTTTTAAGCTACAGGGACGAGAGCTTGTTCCCGCGGTTCCACCCTGTTTGACCCCTCAGGGTCCCCTTCGTTCTATGTGCTCAGAGCTGCCCCATCCACTTCTCTCATTCGGCTTCCACCTACCCGAACTCGCTAATAGAGAGGATTCGTGAACTTCTTGCCCATCATCGCATATTAAAGGTATTAATTTAAATTATTATATGCTGAGGAAGAAATTGTGTCAAATCTTAATTAGTCCTTGAGATCTTTAAATTTAAATCTTGAAGCCTTGAGTTAAGTTATTTATAGATCCCCAACTCTTTGATTTTAGAAATAAACTTGTCATACAATTTATGCATATGAGGTTCATTACTATAATCATTTAATTCGTCTAACGGAATCCATTTTACCCCACTATTCTCGTCTTCTTTAACAATCAGTGCATCCGTTTCATCAGCCTCGATCAAAAAGGCGATTGATAAATGGATATGAGGGGAAACATAGTTTCCTCTTTTTGTATGTCCAAACACAGGAAGTATGTCCAAGGAAAAAATATCCGAAGTAACCGGGTGACTATTTTTAACCCCAGTCTCCTCGTTTAATTCTTTCATAGCGACTGCTAGTAAATCTTCTTCCCCATCTGCATGGCCGCCTGTCCAAGACCAAGAATTATAGATATTATGATGAACCACAAGTACCTTATCCTTTGTTCTATTAACGACAAAAGCAGAACATGTAATATGGGCAATCTCATTTTTCCTCGTTAAAACATCCTCAAAGCGCTCAAGACAGTACAATATGACTGCTTTATCCTTTTCCTCTTGTTCATTATAGGGGGTGTATCCCTTTATTAACTCGATAAAATGCATTTTCTCTTCTCTTTCTTTGATAATGCACTTTATCAGCTATAAATGGTTTCTCAAACTACGATGACTCAAGATCAAGTGCAATTATCTATTTTCAATATTCTTCCGTTTCTTTATCATAAGGATACTTCTGTTCAGTAGCAACCTCTAATTCAAAATGGTTGATCGCCGCCCCTACAGCCCCTACAAGCGCCAGCAATCTTAAGCTGGGCTTCCGCCATACTGTATACGCCAAGGCTAAACCCAAAGGTGCTGAAAGGCTTACAATCGTATTCTCATGCCTTTTAAGACTAATTGTGGAGTGACTAATCGTTGTCATCGTAGATTTTAGACCATCCCACATTCCACGCCCTTGACCTTCAAAATCCCATTCTCGTGTTTCTCCTTTTTGAGCCTTTTCAAGATCGTCTAAAGCCTTTACAACGTCTCCTTGAGCCAAATTAAGAGCCGTACGAGCTTCTTCATACCCTATCCCCATCCGTTCACGTAAGACATCCATTTTTTCAAGTTCCGTCCATAGCGGCTCACTCATTATTTTTACCTTCCTTCCCGTTAAATCCTTCAAATTGTTTTCCCACTTCATCCCGTGTCAGACTTCCCATCCTCCACGATTTGAGGGGTCGCTCAAAACTATGCTCCAGGTAAATCCTCAAAATCTCTACAATTTCCTGCCGCATCCAATCATTCCAACGCAAACGATCCAGCTTAGTGATTTCAGCCCGAATCAATTGACGCATAAACCCGATACTACCCGCCCGAATCCAACGTCCGGAATTGTTCTCTAAACAGTTCCCACAAAGCGTACCACCAGCTGTAGAACTAAAAAATAAACGCTTGCCCTTCACAGGTGCGCCACACTCCGCACATTCTCCTAAACGCGGATGATATCCTAGCAACGTCATTGACCTTAAAGCATAAGCACTAAGCACAAGAGTAGGATCATAATGTTCCAGTAAAAACAGGCAAGTCAACGCAAGCGTAAAAAGTTCCGAATTTGGCTGTGCCGGAATCGTCGAGATATCTAAAAGTTCAACAATTCCTGAAGCCGCAAACGACCGATCAAGGTCATTCCAGAGATGAGGAAAGCTTTCCCTCGGACTGCACTGACTTATCGTGTCCAACGTTTTCCCACGATGAATCAGATAATCCCCATAAGTAAACAACTGAGCCCCGGCCCTTTGACGGCTTTTAGGTTTACGCACCCCTTTTGCCACAGCTTGAAGCTTGCCCAATTCACGTGAAAAAAGAGTGAGCACTCGATCCGACTCACCAAATTGCTTACTACGGATCACTAACGCGTCCGCATGATAAACGGCCACGCCCACTCACCCTTTCTATTTTATGTAAATATGACGTCACTATACATTTTACTTGTTTTAGGCTTACTCAGGACGGTTCTTCTTGCTATAACTTCAAAGTACGATCTAAATACGTTCCAGGCCTACTTCACAGGCTTTAAGTTGTAGAGGCAAGAAGGCGCACATGAAATGTGCCTTCTCCCCAGCAAACGTAACTATCCCCGGGACGCAGTGGGATACATCAGCGACGTCTTTACGTAAGCAGAATAGCAAACTTCCGTGTAAGCGACCCCA
>LADV01000334.1 GCA_000961805.1 Peptococcaceae bacterium BRH_c23
TCACGATGTTTGCAAGATCAACTGTTACAAGCCGGGAACCAGAAACGTAAAAGATGAAAATGGTACATGGCAGACTGTGTCAGTATTTGAATATGACGATAAACTGCCTTACGGACACGGAGAAAAATCTGTGTATATTATTTCTGGCTTTATTAGGCTCACACGAGAAGAAGCATTTGCTATTAGGTATCATATGGGCTTTTCTGGTATCGAAGACAAACGTAATATTGGGGATGCATTTGAAAAATTCCCATTGGGATTTGCGTTATGTACAGCAGATATGGAAGCCACATATTTGATGGAAAACAAAAATAAATAACTCCATATAATGATATTCTGCGATTGAATTAACATTAAGCTTGCCAGAGAAAATATTCGTATCTATCTGACTTTCCTGCGACACAAAAAGATTTCATGGGAAAGTCATTTATTTTTTTATGTAAGACTTGACACAGGCTAATGATGGTGTTATAGGAAGCATAACTTGAATAAATTCAAAAATATGATATAATTTGAAATATAATTAAGCATATTGAAGCATATTTCAAATTATATCACTTTTTATTTTGAATTGGAGTAAGTTATGAGAATCTCAAGCGGAGAGTTTTATCAGCATTTTTACAAAGATAAGCATTTCAAGCGATATTTTTTTATTCCTAACGATCTTTCTTCTGTAGTACGGGAATTAAAGAGTGACTGCCAACTTACATCCATGCTCATGCTGGCACACCGGGAGTTGGGGATTTTAGAAGGAATGACAAAATACATCACACAAATATCGCCTTTTGAAGATATGATCCTTTGCACAGAAGCATGTAATTCCTGCGCAATAGACAAAATTTTAGCTACCTGCATATATGTTTTGGTGAATAAAAAAAGCGATGTCGGTAACACTGCTGCGCATAATTGTTATCAGGCGATGAAAGCACTTGACCGTGAACCTTTGACAACAGAAATTGTTTGTCACCTTCACCGTGCAGTAATGCAGGGGATGACAGAGGGTACAACTGGTAAACTACGAAAGACACCATTTTTCATGCATCCAAATTATACAACAAATTCAGTAGAGTATAATCCACCTTTACCGGAATTGATCAATGATCTATTAGATGAGTTTATGGAGTTTGTTCGTAGCAATGACAGAGTAGATGTACTGGTGAAAGCGTCTCTTGCTTATTATCAATTTGAAACCATACATCCGTTTGAGAGCGGAAATGGACGTCTGGGAAGGTTATTTCCTGCTAAAATTTTGCTTGAGAGCGGCGTGCTGTCCAGGCCATTGTCGACAATTTCGAACTACTTATTTGAAAACAACGATGAGTGTCTAAGGATGTTTATGGGTGTTCAGCATTTCGGAGCATATTTGGATTGGATTAAGTTTTTTGTTCAAGGCATAATTGAATCGACGCGAAAAGTAATAAGGCAGTTGGATTTGGCAAGTGGTTTAAGGAAAGAGAGTATTTACAAAATAAAATCTTTGCAAAAATTTGACAAGACTCTCCTGCCTATCTACGAGTACGCTGAGCAAAAGCCGATAATTTGCATCAAAGAAATATCACAATATTTTCACGTTTCTTATAATACAGCTGCGAAAGCAATATCCGTACTGGAAGATTTAAAAATTTTGAGTTTGAAACACGAACAAATACGGTACAAGGAATTTACTTACGACAGGTATATAAACATTTTTGGCTGTACGTCATAGAATTTTTACAGAAAAAACAAAACAATTTTTAAAAATGTTTATTTTGTTCTCGAGTTTGTATATAGTGTATTTATTAGTACTATGCGAGGTGGTATAGATGAACATCATGACCGCAAAAGAGGCTGCAGAGCATTGGGGAATATCCAAACGCCGTGTTGCTTTATTGTGTGAACAAGGGCGAATTAAGGGTGCGGATAAATTGGGAAACAACTGGATTATTCCAAAAGATTCAACGAAGCCTGCTGATCAACGAATTAGAAGTGGGAAGTACATTAAAAATCATGGTATCAATTGCAACTATGTTCTAAAGCAATATGACATGATGCTTTTGCATTTTGAGCTGCAAAAAGAATTTGATGGGCTTGTCGCAAAAATCACATGGATAGACGAAGACAAAAAGTATCTTCTTCCCCTTGATTTAATTGTGAGTGATGAAGGTTTACTGAGATGGCTGAAAAACAGGGCAATTCCGGCTAACCGTGCTTATGTAGAGAACTTTCTGGCAAGACTTGGACTGAATGAAAAAGATACAAAGGGCATCATCGACATATGCAAGGGCTTATCCTTAAATGATAGTTACTGGACGCCTGCTGCGAGCTTTATGGGAACTTTTGCGAAAAACAATCTGTTTGAAAACCGTTTTTCAAACACCTTGGCGTCCATTGCTTTCACTGGGCATGGCAGTATGCAGCCCTCATCGTTTACATCTTCACCAGAGTTTACCACTCATGGGATGCTTGCAAAATGTTGGCGCAAGGTCGGCGGCAAAATTATGCTGTATAAATCCGGTACAGAGGGTGCTGCCAACACGGGCAAAGAGCCGTACAGTGAATATTATGCCTATCAGGTAGCGAAAGCGATGGGGATTGATGCGATAGAATACGGCTTATCCATCTGGAAAGGTAAGCTTTGCTCCACCTGTGAGATTTTCACCGATATTGACACATCGTACATTCCCATTGGGCGGCTTATACGTGAGGGAGGTATTCGTGCTGTGATGAAGTTTTATAACAATCTCGGTGAGGAATATTATCAAAAGCTCATCGATATGCTCGTGTTCGATGCGGTTATCTGCAACACAGATCGGCACTTTGGAAACTTCGGTGTTCTTGTGGATAACAAAACCAATCATATAAAAGACTTTGCACCGATTTTTGACAATGGACTTTCGTTGTTCTGTTATGCAATGGATGAGGATTTGAAAAATCTTAAAACCTATGCAAGGACGCGAGTTCCTGCAACCTATCCTGACTTTGTGGAGTTTGCAAAGCAGATAATGACAAAATGTCAAAGGGATAAACTTAGACCGCTCCTTAATATCAAGCTCAAAAAACATCAACGGTATAATCTATCCGGTGACAGATTGAATGCTATTGAGGCATTTTTAAAGGATAGGGTGAGAGAGTTGCTTAAATAGTGCAAGGGATGGTGCGGAAATGCATAAGAAGGGTGGAAATGTGGATATTAAAGAATTTATAAAGGAATTAAAACGGGTCACCGGAGATTATACATTGGAAAAATATTACAATGCATTTACAAGAATTGCAAGGAATATCTCTCCGTCACAGCGAAAGTTCATATTAAACATACTTGAGATCGTTGGGAAACAAAATATGGACGACCTTGATACAGGTTTGCTGCTGGAAGACATAAAAAGCTTCAATGATAGAGTTGAAAGCGGTAAGTATTATGACCACTGGGGTTGGGATGAAAAAACGCATAGGGAAAGGGAATTCGGTGACGAGAGCTGGGCGGATGAAATGGATGCCTTTTTCAGGAAAGCCTGCCATGCATATGAAAAGAAAGAATACCGGATTGCAGTAAAAGTATATGAGGTTTTGTTTTCGATTTTTTGGATGGCCGATGAGCCGGGTCATTTGCCACGGGGGTGCGGTTATGAAGAAATGCTTGTTACCGATTTGAAAGAAGAAGGATTATACTTCCTGAAGGCTGCGTTGGTTTCAGAGAAAGTGGACAAGCGGCACGAAAGGTTTCATGAAATTATATCAAAATACCGTCATTTTCTACCTACACCTGTGGATATAGAAAAGCTTGTTGATGAGATGGCTTTCACTGAAAATGAAAAGAAAAGTTTTTTATTAAAAATAATAGAAATGTACAGTTCCATTCCAACAGATTCCCATCATTATAGACTTTATTTTCAACCTGTCCTGTTTCAGGCATTGCTTTTGACCGGCGGTGTGAAAAGGCTTAAGGATTTTGCAATAAAAAACGGCAGGAATAACCCCGAAGCCTTTGAATTATTGATATTTGAATTAAAGAAAAGCGGGGATGAAAAGTCTGCGCTTGAAGTTGCAAGGACAGGTTTAAGTATTATTCCAAAAGGAAGCAGACGTAGAGAATACATTGCAGAATATATTGCTGAAACCGGCAGGAATACAGCCAATCCCTCCCTGGAACTTGAAGGAGTCCGTGAAGCGTTTTATTCCAGGATGTCTATTGGATATCTTGTGCAATTGCATGAAGCATCGGTGCAATGTGGTTGTAACGGTGAGGAAATGAGTAAAGCTCTTGCCGCACTGGAAAAGCGGTATTTGCCGGAAAAGACAGGAAAAGGGTTTGATGATGACGATGTGGATTGGTATTTGATGAACCAGGCATATGTCCTTATGGGCAAAAGCAGGGAATCATTTGCCCTTTGCAATAACAAGTCAGTTGACCGGTATGATGCAGACAAAATAAAAGCTCTTACCATACCGTATATGATTTATTTGCTTGGAATGAAATATGGAGGGGGAAAAGCAGATAGCTTGAAAGATATCAAATTTGGATGGAGAGCGTCATTCGAGTCTCCCTGGTCCGCTAATGATAAAAATGATATTATGAATTCCTTTATAGATGTTACCGAAAAAAATGCCGGTACAGTTGCCGGAACAATAAAGGACGAAGAGGCGGCAGGATATCTGAAATGGTGTAAAAAGGAAGTTTCAAAGCGTGTTGATGATATTGTCGGAAATAAATGCACTGAGAGTTATTACATTGCCGCAAACCTTCTTGTGACAATGAATGAATTGCTTAATATTTCCAATATGGGCGAACTGACCGACGGGCTATTGGCTTATTACTATAAAAAATACAGCAGGTATTCAGCATTTAAAAAAGAAATTATAGCATTTCGAGATAAATGTGAAAACGTACAGGAATGATATTATTTGCAATGCAGGAAGACATGCGAAAAGACATGCGCAAGAACAATTATGTGACAAGGAACAGTTTTAGAAGGGTATTTTGCTTATTAATAACATGACTAAAATTTATTAAAGCACAAGTAAAATATTTATTACCGTGTATTGACACTAATTTAAACGTAGGGTATACTAGCCTTGCACGCGTGTATTGACACTATTTTTAGAAAGAGGTAGAAAAAACTGAATGAAACAATAACTACATTAGCATTTATGCAGGAAGTATTAAAATCTTATAAAAAAACCGCTTCTTTGCAGAAGACAGCTGATGAAATGGAAATTTCATATGCAAAGGTTAGGAAGATTCTTATTACATTAGGGGAATATAAAACGGATTTTAGCTTGGAGGTTCGAAAAAGAAGAAGTATGGGTAAGAGTATTCCGGAAATTGCTACTGAATTGAATACTTCAACAAACAGAGTTACTGCATTCTTACCATATGAAAAAAATCTTTATTCTGGTCCGGAACTAACAACAGATGCTAAAAAGAGTAAAGTATATAGAAAAAGAATTAAATTTGCCCGTGAAAAGTTTGTAAACAGAGCAATAAATAATGATGAGAAAAGAAACTTGTCAATAAGAAAGGAAAAGTTTATGAGAAACGATTGTTATAGCAATACTAATGCGTTTAAAACAGTACATCTTCATTTGGAATTAAAAAACGACCATTTAGATGACGCAGAGAAAGCGATTCTGCGCAAATACGGGGAATCATCAACAGGAGACTCAATCAGCAGAAATGTTTTAATTCCATCAGATATGCCCCTTCATAATTTGCACTATGCTATACAAAGATTATTTGGATGGCAGAATTCTCATTTACGCAGATTTGTTCTGCCTGAGGAAATCTATAACAGGCTAACAGATAGAACTGTAAAAGGCTGGACTGATTTAGTGGGTATACTTTTTCAGCCTCCTGGTGAGTGCGAGCAAGATGTTTTTTGGGATGATGACTACCAAAGTGGGAGCATAAAAACATGGCTTAAGAAAAAGTATACAGGACCATACTTCTTCCATGGAGTTATGGAAGATTTTGAATGGGCTCAAAATGACATTAAACAATTAATTGAGCGTTTTCCAATTCTTGAGGTTAAGGAATCTTTTAGGGATTATAGGAGTAGGAGCAAGGGGAAGGATAAAGTAAAACCACAAATTATAAAAAAAGCACCACTTATTGAATTAACTCTGGAAGAAATGAACAATTTCATTTATATGGAGTGTGGAACAGAGAGCTTGCTTGAACGACTTGAAGTAGCAACGGTTCTAGCTTACAAGGATGATGATGTTTGTAGTGATAATGGTATCTTCCCAGTAACACATAACCTAATCTACAATTATGATTTTGGAGATGATTGGACAATAACCATTACTAAGGAAAAGGATTGCAAGGAATTACTTCAAAAAGGCAGTATTTCAAAGGATGAACTATTAGATGCAGAAGCGACAGTATTGACAAAACATAAGCCTGTATGCATTCATAAGGATGGAGTATTTGTTCTTGATGATGTAGGTGGGTTGCATGGCTTTATAAGTTTTCTGAAGGATATTTATGAAGGTGAAGACAAAGAAGAACGAAGTAATTATAAGGCATGGGCACAAAGTCTTGGATGGAGCAAGAGAAAAATATCAAATAAACTGACTTTGTAGAGGAATGTAATATAGAAATTTTTATGTAAGACTTGACACAGGCTAACGAGAA
>LADV01000196.1 GCA_000961805.1 Peptococcaceae bacterium BRH_c23
AGCTTATCTGTATACATGTCTTCTTCTGCCTTATTAAAAACATCTTCAATGCTTTCCCCCTGATTTGTTAAAGTAGCAACACCAATAGCCATACTTAAGGGTATGGGTTCAGGAGGGCATAACGCTAAAGCTGCTCTAACACGGGTAGCAATCTCTTTTGCATTACCGTTACTTGTACTGGGTAGAATCACTAAAAATTCATCGCCACCCCAACGTACTACGAGATCATCTTTTCGGCAAATAGATGCCAAGAGATTGGCTACTTTTTTGATTAATTCATCCCCTTGTTTATGCCCAAGTGTATCATTGATCAGCTTCAGACCGTTTACATCACATAAAATAATTGCTAAAGGTATTTGTTCGGAATTATTAACAAGATGTTGAATTATATCCTCGTAAAAATCCCGATTATAAACACCTGTTAATTTATCGTGAATATTAAAGTATTTTATGTGTTGTTCATCTTGCTTATAACTTTCATTAGTTTGTTTAATGTATAGCATCAAAAACCCTATAGCCAAGGAAAGTGCCACGACTTGGTAGGCAAAGTAAATAATAAATTTGATTTTTCCATCTAGAAATGTCAAGCTTAACGGACCAAAGTTGGTGCTCAATAAAATAAATGACCACCCTAAGCAATATTGTATAGAGCCCCTTGTGCTACTCTTAAGAAGAAGAATTCCAGCCCAAAATCGTATTACTCCTACAAAGAAAAGAGTAGCAATAATTGATAGAACTTGAACATGGAGGATAAATAGCCCAATAATAATGTTCAAGATAAAAACTAACCCACCACTGATTAACCATTTAGGTGGTTTCATATTTACATGCAGGAGGGTTCCTTTGAAAATACACAAATTAGATATTATGTAAAAAAGCCCATTAACGTAGAGTAAATAGTCATTATTGTAAGAGGAAACCTCAATTATGTACCTGAAGAAATTTGATATGAAACTCATGAACCACCCAATGGTTAACCACCCAATATATTGACTACGATCCAAGAAATAAATGAAAATATAGAAAGTAAATATAACAATAATTGCTCCTAAAGAAGCTGACATTACTAACTCTGCACCAAACATAAAAGCACCTCAAAAATCCCTATATACTATTGTCAATTAATTCTCCACTGCCTTTTGATTATTTCCTTCAATAATTTCTTTGAGCATTTTTTTGCTTAATTTCCCTAATACCAATTCATATGACATATCTATCATTTGTTTTAAAATATCATCCGGCACATCACCCTCTAAATACAAAGAGTTCCAGTGTTCTTTATTCATGTAATAGCCCGCAACGATATGTTTATATTGTTCTCGCAAGGATCGCGTAAACAATGGATCGCATTTCAAGGTAATAATTGCTTTTTTTTCTTTATCTCCACCTTGCATGGCAAACATTTTTCCACCTATTAGGTATCTTGTTGCGTCCCATTCTACCTTAAAATCTTTTTGTGTTCCTTTTTTAGAAAGACAATACTCATCAAGCCATTCATATTTCATTAGAAATCACTCCTTCTGTATTCAACGAGGACAGCTATTTAATAATTTCGCCAGACAACTTACATATCCTTCATTTGATGCCAATATTAACCCAGACCCATTATCCCGAGGTATCTTCTATCTTCTTGCATAATTCGCACTAATCTTTACGTGATAATGATGTGCCTGATACCCCTCTATTTTGAGAATCATGTAGACATTGGAGTCCGAGCGGTGCTAGCCCAAACAAAAAAGCCTCCAATCCTGGAGGCTCTCAAAAGCTTAATGACCATTCTAAGTTGGAACTAATTACTCAGAACAAATTCCACAATCACTATGACTCTTCTGATAGTCACTGATCTCTTTTCCCGCGTCACCCTTCACAACCTGGGTATCGGGATCGACTATTTGTTTTTCTAGCGTCTCTGCAGGAGCAACACATGCGGGTTTCAAAGGAGACATGAGACAAGATTTATAGCCGCCAGTAAGGTTTCTAACCTTAAATCCTTTTTGGCTTAAGATTCTAGACGCTACATATCCTCTCAGTCCAATTTGGCAATAGTCCAAGATCTCTTTACTTTTATCAAGTTCACCCAATCTTGCTCTCAGGCTATCGACTGGGATGTTGAGCGCTCCCTCAAGATGCCCCCCCTTATATTCCGTTTCTGTGCGGACATCTAATAAGATGGTGTTTTTCCGATCATGCTCCATGAACTGCTCAATCGATATGTCATCTACTCTGCCAGCTAGGACATTCTCTGCTACAAAACCAGCCATATTGACGGGATCTTTGGCTGATGAATAAGGTGGCGCGTAACAAAGCTCCAACTCGGTCAAATCTGTAACGCTTCCCCCCAGCCTTATGACCGTTGCAATGACATCAATTCTCTTATCTACGCCATCATTCCCAACGCCCTGCGCTCCTAAGATTTTGCCCTCTTCGTTAAAGATGAGTTTCAAGGTCATCATGAAGCCTCCCGGATAATACGAAGCATGTGACGCTGGATGAACGGTAATTGTCTTATAAGGGATCTTGAGTCGTTTTAAGGTCCTCTCATTATTGCCTGTACTAGCCGCCGTTAGCCCGAAAACTTTGAGAATCGAAGTGCCTTGAGTTCCCTTATAAGTACTCCTCAGACCTACAATATTATTTGCTGCTATTCGGCCTTGTTTATTGGCAGGCCCTGCAAGAGGAATGGCAGTAGCTTGCTTGTTAACAAAATCAACGACTTCAATGGCATCCCCGACGGCATAGACATTGTCTGCATTGGTCAATAAGTATTCATTGACTAAGATATGCCCTTTGGACCCGAGCTTAATTCCACTATCCTTTAGAAAGCCAGTATCCGGGATGACCCCTATAGCTAAAATCACGAGATCGGCAGTCAATGTTTTGCCACTATTGAGGGTTATTTCTACACCGTTTTCCTGATCCTTAAATGACTTAACCCCATCATTTAAGATGAGTTTCACTTCATGGTCCGCAAGTTCTTTTTCCACGGCTCCGACAACATCCGAGTCGAAAGGTGCTAAGACATGAGGTGCAGCTTCGACTATAGTCACGTCAAGCCCGCGATGTTTTAGATTTTCTGCCATTTCCACCCCGACAAAGCCACCGCCAATGACGGCAGCACTTTTGGTGCCCGCTTTATCTATATAAGCCTTGATTTTATCTGTGTCTGGAATATTTCTTAACGTTAAGATTCTCTGACTATCGATACCCTCAATCGGTGGTTTAATCGCTTTTGCTCCAGGAGATAAAACAAGATAATCATACGTTTCTTCATAGATTTCGTTCTTCTTGTGCTTAATCGTCGCTACTTTTTTATGGGTATCTATACCAATCACTTCGCTATTAATTCTTACATCAATGTTAAATCGACTCTTCATACTTTCTGGAGTCTGGACTATGAGCCTCTCTCTTTCTTTGATGGTCCCCCCAAGGTAGTAAGGCAAACCGCAATTGGCAAAGGAGATATACTCATCCCTTTCAAACATGATAATCTCGACTGTTTCATCCAGTCTTCTCAGTCTGGCAGCAGCGGATGCCCCACCAGCCACACCACCAATAATCAACACCTTTTTACTCACAGTGTGTCCTCCCCAATTATCTGATTTGGTTAATCATTATATTTTTAGCCGCTAAACAAGTTCGGCTGTCCCATTGCACCCGTCTATTCTTGAATCAGAAGAAAAGCATTCGACTAATATTACGGGAAATCATTTTCAAAAATAGTACCGTAAAGTGAAGTGTACACTCTTTATTATTAGGCTGGAGTAAGTAAGCCTAGTAAGCGCTCTCTTTCCTCTTCCAAATCCTCTCGTTCGGCGACCATCTTTGGTTGCACAGAATGAAAGGGCCAGCGTGCTTTTAAGTCAGTTAACTTTTTCTCCACATCGTTAAGCAGGAGCATAAGCTCCTGCTTATCTATAGTCTGTTCGATAGTCTGTTCTTTTTCGATCCGTTGTTCTTTCTCATCCATTCGATTTCCTCTCCTCTGACATGGTAAATGTTATAGCGCCATGCATACATGCTTCCATGCAGCTTTCACATTCAATACAAAGCTTAGGATCCACGACTGCCAGATGTGAAAGCATCGAAATCGCTTGAACAGGGCAAGCATTAACACAACGTTTGCACCCCCGACATAGCTTTTCTAAGATGAACGCAGACATTACTCCAACTCCCCTCATCAAGAGAAACACACGGTTTCTCGCTTAGCAGCCAGCTCAGCCAAAGCGGCGAGGAGCCGATTTGGCGGTCCCTGAGGATCCTCGATCTCCACTTGTACCCAAGACATTAACCGTTGTAAACCGCTGCTTGATTTGGTCACTCCCACAAATTGGGCAACTCTGCTGATCTTTTTGACTCATCGTACAAAAAACAGAAAATTTATGTTCGCACGATTGACACACTAAATCGTAACTTGGCATTGAGATTACCCCCTCTATTAATAAACTTATCGCAGATCAATGTTAATCCCTGTATACCCCGGAAGGGTATTATATGTTAAATATATTCATCTCTAACTAATTTGTCAACCACTTTTAAACAATATTTACTAATTTCAAATTATTTATGCAACCTGCAAGTACCTTTCCATGCAGTACGGAGGTTTCTGAGTTCGTTCTTTTGAGCGATGCAAGGCCATATAGCAAGGTTGTTTATCTTAGGTGACTATTCATCCTGTAGCAATTAGATAAAGAAGCAGACGTGGATCAACGACCCACGTCTGCTTCTTTAATCATATTTATACTTTTTGTAAATTAACCCAAGTATCATAAAATGAAGCACTACCACCAATCGGTTCGCTTAAAGGGGTGCCCCTCAGATTATCATCCAAGCGAAGAATTGGGTTGATATGGATTCCTTTCGCTCTCCTTGGATCCCCTTTAATCACCATCCCATCGACCACTACATCACTAGAACCGTAAGCCCAATGTCCATAACCCGTCGAAACAGCGACTACTCCGGGGCGTATCCCTTCCATTACTTTAATATCCCCTTCAACATAACGTTGTTGTCCATTCCCTAAATCTTGAACCCCTTCAGGGTTACTTTTTGACTTGACTCGAACCTTGTCTCCATTTTTCAATCCAAGTCGTTCAGCGTCGTGCCGACTTATTTGGACAAAGTTTTGAGACTGAAGTCCTACTTGCGACCAATAATTACCAGAGGTCCTTGATTGAGTCACAAACACTTCTTTGTGGGTAATCAGCTTAAGGTCTCCTTCTGCCTCAATCTTTTTACCCATCGAATCCTGAATTTCCTGATAGACAGCATGACCTTCAAAATACTTTCCACTGATTGCATGTCTGCTCACAGCTACTTCCTCGATATAGAAGCGTTTTAGACCTCCCAACAAATAGCGTTGCTGAGATCCGACATAAGCTTTGTCGATACTTTCAAAGCGACCCCCTCGATTCAGGACGTAAACCACCTTGCCCCATTCCGTAGGTTTTAATGCCTTTTGCCACGCTTGTTCATCATACACCGCAGGTGATAAATGCCGTCGAGCTTTTCTAAATAGCTCCAGTTCCTTATCATCCGCATCGGGGACCGTATCTCCCTCTTTATCTCCATAGGCAATATTGGCCACAAGCTTAAGATAAAAATCCTCAGGTCGCTTAAGCGGTAATCCCGCACCGAACGCGTCGTCCCCAAATCCCGGAAGATTAAGCTTCCTAGCTATAGCGATCATCAAGGTTTCCAGGGATAGCGGCAACTTTTCTCCCTCAATTTCCACCGTGTCTGTCAAAGCTGGAATGACAGGTTGACGTATCGACGTCGCCTTAACGCGCAATTGGTTTGGGCCTTGCCCAGTCGTCCAACGTTCAAGATAGGTTATGTCTGGGAAAATATAGTCGGCATACATACTGGTTTCCCCAATAACGATATCCGCTGCTATCAAAAGTGGTACTTTAGCTGGATCTAGAAGCGTTCGTAATTGGTGAGCTCCGCCAGGAACGGAATACATCGGAGTATGACTTGAAAGAAGAACTGCCTTAATCGGATAGGGGTAACCATCGGCAATGGACGGCCATGTTTCCTGGGCCACGTTTCCGCTAAAAGGGTACCAAGGTCGTTTAGCTGGGTATCCGGCAAAAAGCGTGGACTCTTCATATTGCCAAGTTTCCCGGGTAATAGGAACCCCGAAAGCTGATAGTTTTCCAGGGTGTAATTTACTCATGTCATAAGGTTTATTCGGTTTAGCACCTTTAAAATCCCACCCGCCTGCTGGTTTGGTTAATCCACCCTTCCAATCAGGATTCCCGATCAAATAGTTTAAAGCGATTAACGCTTGGCAATTATACCATCCGTTCGTATGCTTTACCGGGCCACGATAAAACTCCACCGCTGCTTTCTTACCATGGGCAGTAAATTCGCGGGCTACCCCGACAATATCTTCGTACTTTATACCTGTTATTTCAGCATATTCCTCGAGACTCCGCTTAAAGGCCTCTTCTCTTAACAACTGAAGGGACGTCTTAAGGGGAATTTCTTGATAAACCGTTTCAACCAACAGATCTCCTTCAACAGGGTTTACCGTGTCGTTTGGATCAGCAGCAATAAAGTTCCCACTACGATAGACCACAAATTGGTCCTTAGTTCCTAAACCCACTTCGTCAGCCCGAAGAAACTTGCCTGGCCGTCCGTCGACTATTTTGACAAGATAACTGGCATCACTCCATGACGTTTCGCCATCTGCTTTTGCAGCTGCAGAGTTGGCGTTTTCCAAGTATTTTTGATCATAGCGATTATTTTCTAATATCCAACGGACCATCGCCAGGCCCAAGGCAGCATCCGTTCCTGGCTTAAGAGGCAGCCATTTCCAGGCTTTACCCGCTACCTTCGTAAAGCGTGGATCCGCGACTGCTAATTTTAAGCGACCACTTACCAAACCGTCCGTGATCGGTTCGGTCATCTGAACTGGACCATAATTCGCCTCAAAAGAGATCGTCCCTACAACGAGTGCGAACTCAATATTTGCCCAATCAGGGCGAGGAGCCTTCACACCGCCTGCCCATTTTCCTTCCTTGAAGTCCATGGTAGAGCGTGTCCAGGCTTTATTACTGGTCTGACCGCAGATCGAGGTTTTTTCGATCCAGTTAACACTACCCATGGCATTGTTCACAAACCGTTTTGTAAATTCAATACGACCATTATGAATACGACCTACTTGAAAGAGAAACTGATTATTTTTCGGCCCCAGATCCGGATGATCCGGGTCGATCAACACATCAAGGTTTTCTTGATGCTTCTCTTGAAATTGAGCGACTGTCATCTTCTTTTTTCGGATTTCAACAACATCTGTCGCCATATCCTTAGCCACTTTAGCATCCTTCAAAACGGCAATGTCTTTGAGCCCCGTAACCTCTTGGTCTTCCCCAAGTTCTTTGAAGATTTGTCCTCCATTAACAATTTCGTCCACAGCCTGTTCAAACGGAATCACTTTCCATTCGCCAGCTCCCCTGGCTCCAGAACGTTTTAAGACTTTTCGCAATCGATAAGGGTCGTAGACGTGTTGTATTCCAGCTTGACCTTTAGGGCAGACCTTACCATCAATTCGAGTCGCATCTTGAGGGGATAAACTATAGGGTAGGTTTGGTATCATGCTTGTCGCGCTATAAGGATTTCCATCAATCTTTACTAAGGTACCCTCATAGATCTTAGCCTTAATCGAGCAAGCCACTGTACACTGTAAACAACAGGTATAAATAATGTTTTCCTCATTGGCTAGTGCGTAGGTTTCATTCCCTGACTCAGTTTCGGCATGAGCAATTCCAATCTTACCGAAAACTCCAGCTTGAGTCGCTAAAATACTGGTACCTCCAATAAAGGCAGTACTCTTTATAAAATCACGCCTTGTGAGTTGTCCCTTTGGGGTTGATTCCATAATCGTTGCTCCTCCTTCCTTGATTCGGATGGTTATTACGCTCTAAAATCGGGAGCCACTCCCAAGCCACACTAAACATTAAAATCACAAAAGCAATGATTCCCACGGAACTGAAAATCTCATTGGTGCTTGGAAAATAGCTATACAATAGGCGGGAATCGACAAAGGCTTTGTCTAGCCCATGCAGCGGCGGAGTGATGTAAGCTGGCATAACTAAATTAATCCTTACAGCAATAATCCCCAGCACAGTGGATAAACCTGCCAACCCTTGCAGCCTATAGTCACCGTCTGTTTTACGAGCAAGGAAAATTAACAGGATAGGGATAACAACTGCCAACCCAATCTGGCCTATCCAGAAAACCAATCCGTATGACCCTGTCAGTATCTCCTTTAATGAATGCACATCGTCAGGAATTCCACCATATAGACCAATTAAAAATTCTGCTGCAACTAAGAGTAGATCGATCCCGATAAATAAAACCAGCAGATTCGTGAGTGACGCTATAACATTCGGCTTATCCTTATCTTGCTTACCGAAGAAAGCATATAGGAAAGTAATCAGTGCAGCCCCAGAAACAAGTGCGGAAACGATAAAAATAATGGGGATAATGGCACTGTTCAAAGCAGGCTTGGCAATCTGTACTGCAAAGATCGAACCAGTTCCTCCGTGCACAGCGATAGCCATAGGAACCCCAAGAATACCTAGAATTCTGACCCAGCGCCCTGCGAACTGGGATTGCTTAACCCGTCCCTCGGGGTTTGCTACAGTCCTATATCCCATCGAGAAGATACGACCTAGTTTCCCACGCATTCCTGTTTCGTTGGTAGCCATTAAGGAAAGATCATCTCTCATTACGAGCCACAACTCTCCTAGCACCAGCATGATATATAAGAGGTAAAAATGAATTTCCCACTCCAAAACTGACGTGAAATTACGATGAACTAGAGTATACCAGAACCGCTCGGGATGTCCCAAGTCGATAAGGACAAACATTAGACCTCCTACCAAAGAAAACAAAGCACTTAAGAGTGAAAGTCGCCCAATTTTCTCCAACGCGTGCATTTTAAATACATAAATCATGGTCGATAACAAAAAAGAGCCTGCGGACAATCCAATGAAGAAAATGTAAAAGACCACCCATAAACCCCAGCTAAAACTACTGGTCAAATTAGTGACTAACATCCCATTCATCAGCCTCTGTCCTATGAACCAAAAACCAATCCCGGTTAGAATAAGCAAGAGTATATAATACAGACGCTTCTGCATAAGTTTCCCTCCTTCCTTTCACTAAATTAGATAAAATACGTTGGGTTCAGTTCCTAGTTCCTCTTTAAGACGCATCAGATTGGAACTCCCAATCAGTTCAAATACTAAGCTCTCTGGATCACTCTTGTCACCAAAATAGGTAGCTCGTCCCATGCAGGTGGTTACGCACATAGGCAGCATCCCTGCATTGAGGCGATGTAAACAAAAGTGACACTTTCGTGTGTTATTGATCGGAGATTGCTTCTTTTGCCGTTCTCGTTTATCTCCGTACTCAAACGATGGTACTAATTCATATTTCTCGATATTTGGCGTTCCTTGAGTATGATACTCTCCCCAGTCAAAGGTCCGTGCTCCATAAGGACAGGCGGATATGCAGTAACGACAGCCAATGCATTTATCGTAATCAATCACCACTATGCCATCTTCTCGTTTATAAGTAGCCGCAACAGGACATACCTTTGTACAAGGAGAATTGGTACAGTGCATACACGGACGCGGTAAAAAACGCCTAGCTAAATGAGGGTAGGAGCCAAACTCTTCCTCGATTACTGGACGATATACGACACCCGGTGGAAGTTTATTTTCTGCGATACAACCTACGGTACAGGAAAAGCACCCTACACACTTGCGAGTATCAATCACCATCGCCCATTTCCTCTCGGCAACAGGTTTTTCAAGGGCCTTGTATAGTTCTCTGTGCATTCTATAAATGAGTTGATCCTGAGGAATCTGCTTTGCTAATGGCTCTAAGGTCGTCGTTTGTTGTTGTTCATTTCCTGGTTTTGCAAGCGCTTTTCCTGCTGATACTACAGCTATTCCCGCAGTCAAACCCAAGGTTGCCTTAACCATATTACGAATTGCTTCGCGACGTGGAACTTTTTGCGGTGCATCATCTTCGATTATTTTTGACATATTGTTAACCTCCTTCACCTTGATCACTCTGTAATGCCAAGTATACCTAATCGTTCTTCTTTACACATGAGGAAATCCCCTCAATTTAAAACGGTCTGGTATAGGGGAAATCCCCTATACCAGACCGTTATCCTTAGCGTAGCGTACTAATTTTGATCGGCTGTTTATGCCCAACTTGTCATGAATCCGTGTCTTATGATTCTCAACCGTCTTAATACTAATATTTAGCTTTTTAGCTATTTCCATATTGGAATACCCTAAGGCTATAAGTTGCAATAGTTCGGTTTCTCGAGTTGTAAGTTCGAACTTCTTCATTTCAGCGTATCTTTCTGGCTTAAGAGCACGTGTTACCAAATATTTCTGGAAGCTCGTATCTACATAGAATTCACCCCGGTGAACGGCCCTAATCGCACTTAGAAGTTCTACGTCAGCTACGCGTTTTAGGACAAACCCGTTTCCCCCTGCGGCCAATACCTTATCCAAGTATATAGAGTCCTCATGCATTGTTAGGACCAACACTCGCTGGTCAGGCTTTATATCCTTAATCATTTTCATCGCTTGAATTCCATCGATCCCTGGTAAATTCAAATCCATAATAACTAAATCGGGAGCGTATTGGAATGTAAGTTCAATGGCCTCTTCGCCATTGGATGCTTCTCCAACGACCTCGATTTCTCCACTATCTTCCAGCACCAGACGTAAGCCTTTGCGGATTACCTGATGATCATCCACTAAAAGGACAGATATTTTCTGCATCAACGCGCAACCCTTCCGGAACTTTCACATAAATGGTCGTCCCTTGACCAAGAGCAGACTCAATCTGGAAACTCCCTCCTAAAACTACCACTCGTTCCTGAATTCCAAACAGCCCGAATTTCCTATTGGCAACCCTTTGTGCTAATACTTCGGGCACATTAAATCCTTTGCCGTTATCTTCAATAGTAAGGTTAACCTCACCTAAATTATAAGTTAGAACTATGCTCACCTGTTTCGCTTGGGCATGACGAGCAATATTAGTTAACGCTTCTTGAACAATCCGATACAATGAACTAGCAACCTCGCCTGTAAGTGTACCAAAATCATCATCTATTTCCAAATCCATATTAATTCCATACCGCTCTTCAAACTCTTGGGCATATCGTTTTACAGCTTGCCCCAATTCTCCTTCTTCTAATACACTAGGCCTAAGAACAATGATTAGGCGTCTTATTCCATCAAACGTTTGATCTAAAAGATTCCGTACTTCTATCAAACGAACTTTTGCTTCCTCAAGAGTTGGTGCCTTCTCGGTATATTTCAAACCGAGGCGAAGAGATGCTAAAGACTGGCTTGTTTCATCATGAAGCTCCCTCGCCAGATGACTTCGTTCCTCTTCTTGAACTTGCATCAACTTTTTTGCAAGCCCCTGCCTCATATTACTTAATTCTTTGATCTCTAAAGCAGATTTTTCCATTGATTCGATCATAAGGTTAAACGCCTGGGTCAATTGCCCTCCCTCGTCTTGGATCGACCATTCAGGTATCCGATAACTTAAATCACCCGAGGCGTAAACTTTCGTAGCCTCAAACATTCTTCGATAAGGAGTTGACAAAAGGTGTGCTAGGAGATACGCCAAAACTAACCCTAAAAACATAAATAACAAGGTAGCGAGAGCAAGGCTGATTAGCATCTTAGATTTTGCTTGAGTAATCCCCTGTACAGACATACCGATACGAACCGTCCCTAACTTACCGTCTGATATGGGCAGGGCTATATCGCGAACAAGCCCTTCTTCGGTATGAATAACATTGACATGATAAGCTTCACTGGGTTTTACCTGGTTAGCGTTTAATAGCCCATAGGGCAGGGCATTCCCAAAGGTATCGACTAAAACCGTTTCGTCTGCATCAATTATAAAAATATAACGGATATTTTCGTTACTCTCGCGAGCATCCCGAATTAAAGTATAAAGCTTAAATAGATCCCCACGATAAATGTACTCTGGACTTCGGTCCGTAATATATTTTCCAGTGGCAATCCCCTGAGCGTCAAGCTGTTGATTCATAAAAGGGCTAATACTCCGCTCAGTTTGGATGAGGACGGTAACCGACAATAATAGCAGCAAACTTACAACTAGCCCAATAATTTTAGAGCGTAAACTGATTCCTAAAAACGACCTCGCTAATCTCATAACCCACAGTCTCAACTAGACTCACTCTCCAATCAGCTTAACTAGTTCTCTGACAGAGTCGTAGAGACTGTCTTCCAGCAAGTTAAACTGGTCGTATCCGGCAACTTGTAAAGCTTCTAGCCCATCTTCGTCTTGATGCATAGTTAGAAATGCCTTCTGTATCGCTAAAAATGACTGCTCATCTAGCCTTGGGCTAGCTACAACAGGATTGTTCGCATAGTCTGGAGATGTATCAATTATCCGGATAGAATCTATTAATTGAGGAGATTTTGCAAAAGCTGCTGCCAAAGTATAATTATCCACCGCAGCTGCATCAACTAACCGGTCCTTAACAGCTGCAATCGAATTGCTATGGCCATAGGTGTAAATGTAACTTTTAAAAAAGTTTAGGCCTCCCTGATCTTTGACCTTGCTCAAGGCATATAAGGATCCTGAGGTTGATTGAGTATCCACAAAGGCAAAACTATGGCCCTTTAACTGAGTCCAGTTCCTTATTCCACTACCGGTATCGGCAATAATCACAGACTGGTAGTACGGTGACCCATTTGTAATAGGGACTGCCACTAGACGCTCTCCAAATTTCTCATGCCCAATAACATACGACGATGAACAAACAAAGGCAATATCTACTTTTCCTTCTTGGATTAAATCATCAACTTCTTTATAGCTTTTCCTCTGTACCAACTCGACTGGTCGATTTATCTTTTCTGATATATATTGGGTCAAAACTTGATATCGAGCAATACTTTGGCTTGGAGACAACCCCACAGCCAAAGCCACGCGCAAGCTCTCCTGAGCCGATTTTGAGGGACTATCCAGTGGCTGTAGGTTCGAAAGAGTTACATGTTGTTGTGGATCAGCCTTACTACATCCGTTCAAGATCACAATGGCAAGTATCACTGTGCATAATAAAACTATACGAGACAGCATCTTCATGAATAAACCACTCCTATTGTTTCAACTTACCACCAATTAATAAATCATACTTTAACGTACTATTAAACGCAACGCTTATATTCGAATTGGTCCTAACTATCACTTTGTACATCTTAAGATGTATACCGCCTCATTATAATTGTTTATTACCAGGAGGGGAAGTCAAAACCTGGCTGGAAAATAATAACAGAAGCAATCCCTGCCCTATCGATTTTTAGTTGAATGATTCTCAGTGCCCTTTGCTTATAACTCAGTAGCACGGACTCTATGCAACCTAACCTTTACGCAGATGATGCAGATTTTTAGGGGAAAAGCTAACAAATAAAACATTCCTAACTTATTGTTTCCAAGAAGTTAGGAATGTTTTATCGATAAAGAAGTACAACCTTGCTGAAAGATTCACAAGCTGATCAAGTTGTTGACATATACCCTCAGGGGGTAGGGCCGAATCATATATACCCAAATATTTACTAGGTCAATACTTCTTTTCGATGCATTCATGAACTTCGTCGGATGGTCAAATCGGGCAATCTTCGCCGGGCGAGTCAGCATGCATCCGTAATAGGGAGCAATCTTCAAACCCTTTAAAGGTTTTTTCACTTTAGCAGCCACTTTGTCAAGCCCAATCCGATCCACCAATAGTTCCAAGATGTTTAACACGTGGACCGTATTTTTGTAATTCATCTCGATAGCCTGTTGGACTTTCTTGGAAGTTTCTTTACTTTCGGCACACTCGATCTCAGCCGTGCGCAAATGATTGAAACATGCGGCACAGGGAGCCATCACTTCTTTCAGACCAGCCTTCTCCGCTTGAGCTAAGTTTCTAGCCGGTAAGGCCAAGGCCAAGAGATGATCCACCTGATGAGCAGGGGTTGACCCACAGCAGTTCCAATCTGGAATCTCTTCCAATTGAACATCTAACGCTTTTAAACTTCACGAGTTGAGGATTCATAGTTCTTAGCGGTTGAATGGAGGGAACACCCTGGAAAGTAGCCCGTTTTCATCATGCCTGCCCTCCTTGCATTTTCTGTACATTGTCAAAGATTTTAGCTACAGCGGCCTGTCCGTGAATCTTACGTGGTAAGATGTCACCGATTCCCATAATACCCTTTAAGAACATCGGCGGACCGATCGGAATCAGAGCTGCCACATCCCGGACCAGTTCTCCTTGGGAAAGCATATTCTTGACCATGAGACCGACTTCATGCATCCGCCCGATATTCCGAACTTCTCCCAGGAAAATCTTATTCATCTTAGGAATTTTCGTTTCGTTTGATGTATACCCTTCTTCTTTGGCCATCGCCCGCAGGGTATTCATCACTTCGTAAAGTTCGAAACCCGCAGGACAATTGGCACCGCACGTTCCGCACTGGATACACATTTGAATCGATTTGCTTGGCAGAATTTGATCTTTCATGCCATAGACGATCATTTCTAAAATTTAGGACGAAATTCTGAAACCAATTTCCCACAATAAGAACACTCTAACACCAAATACCCCCCCCGGTTGGGATTATATTTTAAGGATAGCATCTAATCTATTGCAGATCAATAAGTAAAATAATAATAATTTCACTTTCTCATCTTACAATTTATTTATATAAAATGCCGTCATCCTTATTGAAAGGATAACGGCATGAGAGCATAGTTTCTGATAGTTTATTAATCGAATAGAATTACGCTTATTGTATATTATTATATTCACTGATTGAGTTTCATTAATGTAGCTATGGCTCTATTTAGCACAGTCTCGAGGTCCTCCCCCTCTTCAATCGCATCGGCCATACACGTTTTTGCATAGCGTTGCGCGACAATTACCGATACCTTATGCACAGCTGAACGGATAGCGACGAGTTGTAAGAATATTTCCTCACATTTCTTTTCTTCCTCCATCATTCGTTCTACCGCCGAAATATGACCACGCACTGTTTTAAGTCGAGTAATGATACTTTTTGTTTCTTCTGGGTCTACATTTTTTGACAAGGTCTCTCTTCCTTTCATATTCGTATTTTTTCTTGTATCTGATCGGAGGGCATCAATATTATTTTAAGTTAACACTTCATAGCACTTTGATGACTTTGATAAGATATTCACTTGGTAATAAAGCTTATTGATTACCTTTATTAAGAGGGTTATAATTGAGATACCCTCTCCAGAGGGGGGTGGATGTTACCTTTAGCATACAACTTAACATTATATTGGTCAAGAAGGTAACCTTAGAAAAAGAATGTCATTAAATGGCTTCTTATATTTAATTAATCAATAACTAGTGAAGGGATATACGTTGATGGAAGATTTGTCGATATTACGTAATGAGGATTTGACGAGACGCTTACAAACTTTGTCTGAGGAACTGGAAGAGTTGGAAGAGGAACAAAGTTTTGTGCTAAAGCAGACTGGGATTCACCTCCCCGGTCGCACTGTTAAACGCTATGAATTCCAAATACAGTTGTTAAAGGAATCCATAACAGAGTTACAAGCGGAAATAGAGCGTCGCAAATAATACAAAATAAGGCCCTTGCTTAATTTTAACTTTAAGCAAGGGCCTTTAGAATAACCATACAAACCCCAAAAGGTTTAACTTAGGCTAGATTTTTGTTACTATTCGTTTTTATCTGTTCAGCTAACATGTTTGCGATCTGATCAAAGTCTGGCGATTGATAATCTTCAATCTTGCCAGCATCTGACAACGCAGATAAAGCTGGATCAAGCGGCAGTGCTCCCAAGAAAGGAATAGAATTACGCTTAGCTTCTTCCTCACCTTGTGGTTTTCCAAAGACTTCTATCTGCTTACTACAATCAGGACACTGCACATAAGCCATATTTTCTATCAATCCATAAATTGGCGGTTCATAATTCCTGACCATTTTAATCGCTTTGCGCACTACCATATTCGCTAAGGCTTGCGGACTTGTCACCATCACTACCCCATTGATCGGCAACGATTGGAATATCGTGATAGCGACATCCCCTGTACCAGGAGGCATATCGATTAATAGATAATCCAATTCTCCCCAAATTACGTCCTTCCAAAATTGATTGACGACTTGAGTGATCAGCGGTCCACGTAAGATCACGGGATCATCTTCGTTTTCAATCATAAGATTGAGAGACATGACTTTAATACCACCACGACTTGTTGGTGCAATAATACCACCTTGGCTCGCTCCTGCCCTTTCCTTAATGCCAAATATTTTTGGGATACTTGGGCCAGTTATGTCCGAGTCCAAAATTCCGACTTTATAGCCTTGGCGCATAAGGCTTACTGCTAACATGCCAGTTACAGAGGATTTACCTACTCCCCCTTTACCGCTCATGACTGCTATTACTTTCTTAACATGGCTTACTTTTTGAGCCTTAGTCAATTGGGGTTCACTAGAACAACTCTCAGTATTACACGACCCTGCTGCTGCACAACTATTGCACGACTCGCTCACGATGGTTCCTCCCATTCAATTTAACATTTTTTACCACCTAAGGGTTAATAATCCAAATTCATCTTACTCCTCAGATTCTTTCTTTGTCAAGTTTGGCTCAATGATGATGTTCGTGATTATGCCCATCACCGTGATCATGTTGACAAATAGATCCAGTACTCACTATTTTTCCTTGAGCATAAGACTTTGCGACGTCAGTCACGTTTCCTGAGGCGCCCGATACAACCTCAAGACCAACCGCATTAAGACCATTAATCATGCCACCGCCAATACCGCCACAAACAAGCACCTCTACGCCTTTACTCTTGAACATATTCGCAAGTCCTGCATGCTGATGTTGAAGACCCGCAGCACTAAGGGCTTCGACAAAACGCGCTTCATTGCCTTCAATTTCAAACACTGTAAATCCTGAAGCTCTTCCAAAATGGGGATCGAGAACTTCACCGTTTGTTGGGATTGCAATCTTTTTTGACATTATGGACCCTCCTAAATTATAAAAATTAACGTCTCTTGGACAGTCTGAGCTGGCCAAGATGAACGCTTGACCTCAGTTTCAAGTCGGTTTTCAATGCTTAAGCTTCAACTTAAGTAAACTCAACTAAATTACCCTCTTTCCAGGCCACGATAGCCTCCCTAGGGGTCATGGTTTGGGGTGCTGAATAGGTCGAAATATTAACAGCTCGAGTTATCTTCAAAGCATTTTGACCTAATTTACAGGCTATAATTAGTTCGACGTGTTCGCTAGCCATGTATTCTGCAACGACAATACCAGCACCATCGGTCCCTATTAAGGAAGGATTATTTCTATACACAGCAGTACCTTGTGGATCTTCCGAGTCGCAAAAAAGAAAATAAGGGCTACATCCAAATCGCTCACACATCAACTTATCTAGATCACGCCCCTGAGCAGGAATCGCTATACGCAATATAATCCCCCTTTTCCTTAAACATGATCAAACTATTTTAGGAATTTCCTCCACAACAACCACCTTTGCCCTGCTCAGCTTGATGACCACCACTACATGTCTGCTTACTCCCTTTGTCAAGCTTCATTTTTTTCATACTCCCACACTTGGGACATGCAATTTCATAGCCGTGTTTTCCACCTACAGTGCACGGTTCAGCCTCCCAGACTTGTCCGCAACCGAGACATTCAAACACCCGGTTTTTGACCATGTAGTTTCCTCCCCGAATAATTATCGGTCGTCCTTCTACTAAAGCCGTAGCAATTTTCGCCCTAGCTCCTCCTAAGATTCGCTGAAAGGTAGCTCTTGAAACCCCCATAGATGCAGCACACTCAACCTGATCTAAACCCACTTTGTCTTTAAGACGGATGGCCTCTAATTCTTCAAGCTGGACTATGACTTCCGGCCAACGTGATTGGCCCTGAGGAATAAATGTTTGACATACTATTCCTTCATCGATATGGCCACAACAACGCCGTCTTGACATCGCATCAACCCCTTTTGAGCATATGCCCAATTTGATTATATTCCTCTTATCGAGATAAATCAATTGGAAACTAACCTAGTTACTGGCAATTACTAAAATAATTATATAAAGACCTAGCCTACGGAAGATAGGGCTTTATAAGAGAGAATCCTTTGTGAATTAATCATTATGCTCAGTGAATATCTACGCCTTCTATCCCCCTTAAGATGTTGATGAACAGTCGACACAAAAAAATGACATAGTTGGTTCGAACTTTTGTCAAACTTATGCCATAATTGCTCTCCATAATAAAGCCATAAGCTATAAATAAACGAAATGAAAAGGAGCGTGTATTTTATGAAAACTTCAAAAAACCCATTGCAGTTGCCACAATAGTTGGAAGTTTAGGAGTGGCTGGAGTCGCCTATGCTGACATTAGTTGTTAGGAGGGATATGGATGAGGTATGGTCACAATATTGGCACCAATCTTCTTTATTCACCGTTCTTTACGATAGGAGTCCTTCTTATAGCTATTACTATTTTCTTCTTGGTATTTATGCAACCAAAAAAAAATAAATCTGAACATAACCGAATCTCCGATATTTTAAATCAAAGATACGCAAAAAACGAAATAGATGACGATAAATACTATGAAGTTAAGTCCCTTTTAGAAGACGAAGATTCTAATAGTTCAGCGATTATGCTACTCAAGGAGAAATATGCCTTAGGAAACATAAGTACGGTTGAGTTTATAAAAATGCGTAACATTATTAAGACTAGACAAACTTAGCATCATTTCTTTATTTAAACTATATTAAAAATACAGCAATAGGAGTGGCATTAATTGAAGAATAATAAGCAAGTAAAGTATCTGAGATGGGGTCTATTGGCATTATTCGTTGTGCTTATTAGTACATCGGCATATCTCCATCAAGTCTTAGGAGCAACAAAGGCACCTTCAATCCATGCATTATGTCCTTTCGGAGGACTTGAGAGCCTTTACCAGGTATTCACAACTGGGAGCTTTGTCAGTAAAATATTTACAGGAACAATGACCTTGTTTGTAATCACTCTAGTTGTTGCTATCCTTTTCAGACGTTCTTTCTGTGGGTTGATTTGTCCATTTGGAGCGATTCAAGAATTCTTTGCAAAACTAGGTCAGAAGATTTTCAAGCGCAAGATGGTTGTACCTTCTAAGCTTGATCAGGCTCTGAGATATTTAAAATACGTTGTGTTAGCTGTTACAGTATTTTATGCTTGGAAAACTGCCGGACTTTGGATGGCTCCCTACGATCCTTGGTCTGCATATGCTCATCTTCCGGAAGGCTTGGAGAGTGTGTGGGCTGAATCGGCAGTAGGGTTGATTATTCTAGTCGTAACGGTTCTTGGTTCCTTGATCTATGACAGATTTTTTTGCAAATATCTTTGTCCAGTAGGGGCACTTTACGGAATGGTAGGTAAAACCAGCCCTTTTAAAGTGGTTAGGAACGAAAGTTTATGTATTGATTGCGGAATATGCAATAAAGTCTGTCCGATGAGCCTTGATGTCCAGCACGGTTTGAAAGTCACATCCCCGGAGTGCATGAATTGTCAGACCTGTGTTTTAAACTGCCCTACCGCAGGCGCTCTTGATAACCAGTTCTCCAATAAGATAATTAAACCTTTTACTGTGATCATTCTGGTGCTGGTGCTGTTCTTTGGCTCAATATTTGCTGCACAGGCTACTGGAATCTTTGAACTAACCGCAGCCCCACTAAAAGTAGGAGAATTCATTAATTATGATGAAGTTAAAGGGTATATGAGCATCAAGGAAGCAGCGGAATCAACCCAAACTGACCTTACGGAGTTTTACATTAAATTTGAGATTCCGGAAAACGTTCCTGCAGAAACAAAAATGAAAGAAATTTCTCAAGTCGCTCTAGGCTATGATTTTGATAAAGTTAAAGAATCCTTAACTTTGACAACGGATCAAGCTGACCTTATATTGAGCGAACCCCAAACTAAGGTCGATCTAGAGGGTATAAAAGGCTCTATGACGATAAGTGATGCGGCAAAAACCGTAAAGCTTGATATCGAAGAGTTTTATCGGATTTTTAAGCTCCCTGAAAACATACCTTCCAACACCTATATGAAGGATATCGTAAACGCAGTCCCCGGATATGACTATCATGAAATTATAGGTTCACTGAAGTAAAAATAAAACTATTCGTCACCCGGAACTGAATAATGCAAAAAGCCCTTATCAAACTTGAAGTTTGGTAAGGGCTCCTACTTTGTGTCTGTTTTTTTCTGTTTTGATTTGTTCAACTTTGTTTTATTCTGCTTTGTTTTGCGCAAAAAGTACTACTAACAGGCAACAACCTCATGCTTAAATGATTACCTGTCCGATGATCTATTTATGTTTGGATTGCAGGCCTAGATTATTGATTAAGTTTCATGAGAGTTTCAATCGCGTTGTTCAGAACCTCTTGGCGATCCTCGCCAGAGTCAATCGCCTCTAGAAGACAGGAACTAGCATAACGTTGTGCTATAATGACTGAAGTTTTATGCACAGCGGAACGGATAGCAACGAGTTGTAATAAGATTTCCTCACAACTCTTCTCCTCCTCTATCATGCGTTCTACTCCTGCAATGTGACCACGAACTGTTTTAAGTCGAGTCAAAATCCGTTTAACCTCTTCCGCGTCAACCTCTTTCAAAAGAGCTATCTCCCATCTCATTATGATTCATACTATCCCGCTTACCCATGGTGATTACTCCAGTTTTCAATAATTGGCTTAATCAATGGGATGCTACTCTAGAGTTAACTTAGTTACGGTAAAGTTTAATATATTTTTGGTAACTATTCAAGACACGTCCGACATAATCCCTTGTTTCTTGAAAAGGAATGTCTTGGATTTGGATATTTTTAGGGTCAATTTGACCGGAGCTAATCCATTCTTTGACATGTCCTCTTCCACCGTTATAAGCTGCGATTACCAACCGTCTGTCATTAGAAAACTCTTTTTGCAAGCTAGAGAGGTACCAAGTTCCATATTGTATATTCTTCTCCGGTTGGAGTAAATCCTTACTAGAAAATGATTTATCTCCTATGGTTACAGCGATCGATTGTGCTGTGCTGGGCATTAATTGCATCAAGCCAATAGCCCCTTTGTGAGATTCAGATTGCGGCAAAAACTTGCTTTCTTCCCGAATTACTGCGATAACCAGTAAAGGGTCTACTCCATATTGTGCGGCATAGTTTTCAATTACGGCTCGATGAGGATAAGGATAGATAATCTTCTGCAAGCTGGGAATCTGAGTTATACAATAACCCACAAGGACGGCAAGAAATATGAATAAACTTAGGTTTTTGTGTGATCGCTTAAAACTTATATTTCCTTTTATCCGTCCCATCCCCTCTCTCATAAAGCGCTGTGCTATTTAATCTATTAGCAGGGGGTCAATGATTATGATTCATCGAGCCAGTTGATTAATTATTCTTTTCCATGCTTCTTCAAGTTGATTAACAGTTTGCAAATGATTACCAGAGTTATCAATCACCACGTCTGCTCGCTGTCGCTTATCATCTAACGACCCTTGCGCAGCAATTCGTGCTTCGACCTCACTAAGGTTTAGCTTGTCCCGCGCAAGAAGACGAAGAATCTGAAGATCCCGTGGTATCCACACTACCCATACCTCATCCACAAACTTTTCAAACCCTGCCTCAAAGAGTAAAGGTACATCCCACACACAAACTTTTGTTCTGCTATTCAGAAGGACGGCTTCTTCCGCCTTCATGCATTCAACCACGCGAGGATGCACGATGCGCTCAAGGCGCTTTCGTGCATCTTCATCATTAAAAATCTGCAGACCTAGTTTGGAACGAATGATTTGCCCCTTTTCATCGAGGATTTCCGTCCCGAAATCACGAACTATTTTTGAAATCACCAACGAGTCGGACTGTAACAGGCTATGCACGGTTTTATCAGCGTCAAGCACGGGGACTCCCTGTTTTTCAAACCACTGGGCTACCGTTGATTTACCACTTCCGATCCCACCCGTTAAACCGATAGTAAACATTAGTTACCTCACTTTAAATTAATTTACTGAGTCCAACCAAGATTAATACAATACCCGGTAAGTACTCGGCCTTGTTTGTCCAGTATTCCGGAACCTTGCCCGCCATTAGTTGCCCTATACGCAACATCACAATGAGAGTTAAGGCCGCGATTCCAATGATCCAGAAGGTCATACCCGCCATTGCTGCACCAATCCCACTGGCAAAAGCGTCCACTGCCAAGGCACATCCCAGTAAGACACTCTCTCGCAGACTTATCACCCCAGAACGATCGACATCCGCAATATCCGGCGTTTTAAGCACCTGAATCACTAAGCCAAAAAATCGTAATTGGAATCGGAAAACGGGCTCCAAAACGGGATTGGGGTGGACTACAGCCAACGCCGGTACTGCTTCTGGAAGGACCTCCTCTTTACGGTTCCAGATCGCTTTACCTAATTGAAAAATACCCAAGGATAGTAAAATTGAAGCTCCTAATAAACGCACCGGAATTAACCTAAGCCATAATGATACCCAACCTCCAAAGAGCATGGATATCCCCATAGCCATTACTGTACACATTGCAATAGCAATAAGAGAATTGACGGGTATGCGAATACGACGTAACCCATACGCTAATCCAACCCCAAACCCATCCAAACTTAAAGCTAATGCCATAAGCATAGCTATTCCCATATGTATCCCTCCACCTTGCGACTTCAGGATAATATATGGGTTCAAAGGCTATTTGGTGAAATCAATCATTTCCAGTAATCCATTCTTCTAAAGCACGATCTCGGCGTTGCCTAACCTGTTCGCACTCTTCATGAAGTCTCATAGCCAATTCATAATTTGTATCTGCTAAGGTCAGTTCTGATTCTAAGCGGAGGAGGGTTTCTTCCAACTCTTCGATTTCGGTTTCGAGTTGCTTCATCCGCTTTTTTTCTCGAGCTAAATTGCGGCTTTCCTGTAGATCCTGAGCATTAGATTGCAGCTTCGAACCTCGTTCGATGGGGGCAAGGACTATTTCTTCTTGTTGTTTATATTCCTTGAACCCAGTGTAATCTCCTTCAAAAAGCGACAGGCCCTGAGGGGTGAGTTCTGCAATCTTATTTACCACTTTATCCAAAAAATAGCGATCATGGGAAACTACTAACACGGTTCCTTCATACTCTTGAAGGGCTTCTTCCAGCACTCCACGGGTTTCAGCATCTAAGTGATTCGTTGGTTCATCGAGCAAGAGCAAGTTTCCTTGCTCCAAAAAAAGTTTACATAAAGCTAAACGGCTCTTTTCTCCCCCGCTCAGCACAGATATCAGTTTAAAGACATCATCTTTTCTAAAACCATATCTAGCCAGTAGATTTCGAATCTCCGGGTCCCTTAATTTTGAAGCGTTCCGGATCTCATCCATCACCGTCCCCGCAGTACCCAGATTCTCATGTTCCTGAGAGTAATAAGCAATCTTTACATTGGCTCCTAAACGGATGGTTCCCTTATAAGGAGCCTGATCGAGAATCGCCTTAAGGATCGTAGTTTTTCCAACGCCATTTTTGCCCAGTAAGGCTACTCGGTCTCCACGACGCAAATCTACTTGGACGTTTGAAAAAAGAGGTCGAGTTCCGAAGGCAATCGAAAGATCTTCTATTAAAAGGACTCGATCCCCACTTCGCCCTCCACTTCCCAGTGAAATAGAAAGACCATGATCTATCTTAGCAACCTGAATCGGCTTGAGTTTCTGGAGCTGGCTTTCTCGCCCACGCGCCTGCTTGGAATTGACTCCCGCCTTATTTCTGCGGACATACTCCTCTAGTTTAGCGATTCTATTCGCTAAGCGCTCAGCTTCCCGGCTAAGAGTTTTAGCTTCTAAAACTTTCAATAATTCGTATTCCGAATAGTTCCCTGTATACCCTTTTAACCCACCATTTTCTAAACAGAACACTCGCGTCACGATGCGATCTAAAAAGTATCGGTCGTGAGAAACAATCAGCAGGGCCCCAGCATAATCTCTCAAGTACCCTTCGAGCCACTCCATGGCAGCGATATCCAAGTGGTTTGTTGGCTCATCTAAAATTAGGATTTCGGGCGCTCGAAGCAAAAGCTTACATAAAGCCAACCGTGTCTTCTGGCCTCCACTTAACCTAGCAACTTGAGAGTTCATCTCTGCATCAAGTCCTAGACCAGCCAGGATTCTCCTGACTAAGGCTTCTAAAGCATAGCCTCCCTGGCGTTCAAACGATTCGGTCAAAGTTGCATATTGCTCCATGACTTTCTCACTGGGCGTCGAAGCCATCTTTTCTTCTAATTCACGCAGTTGCTCCTGCATTTGCAATAAATCTACTCGTTCTTGGATCACACACTCAAAGACATTCCCCTCATCCTCCACAATAGGAGTTTGGGGTAAGTACCCGTAAGAACCGAGAATTTGAACTTCTCCCTCTTCTAAACGCACATCCCCTAAACAAGCCCGAATCAGGGTTGTTTTACCCGCCCCATTCGGTCCAACCAAGGCAGCCTTTTCTCCATTTTCCAAAGCAAAACTAATCCGCCGAAAAAGCGGTTCACCTGATATATCGACGCCGCAATCACGGCAAAATAAAACACTCATACTTCTAGATAGCCCCTTTATTATTCTCGGGTGTAAACTATTACAAATATAACAATGTAACCAACCATTTCTTTCGAATTTACTATACCATAGACACACGGGAAATATCTACTTTTACCATGACAATTCGACCATCTTCAAACTCTAAAAGGGCCGGCTGGTTATATCTCAGGGGAAACTAAGGTTACTAGTACAATTTCCGGTCTATTATAAAACCTTATTGGTAAAACGCTTTCTCCTAAACCGCCATTTATAATCATATTCGTAGATCTGAAAGTAAATTGACCGTAAAGTCGTCACTACAAGTAAAAAGAAGCAATTAGCCGAGCTGCGGGTAAGAATAGTACCTGACCTAACAAAGTACCAACTACCTTTGAAGTAATAAGCAACACCACTAGAGCCTTAACATCGCCATAGGGTCTCTTTCCTCTTAAAGCCTGGTCAGTTATCATAGCTGCCTTTGGATCAATGAGGAGCGTTAGTAAAATAGCCGCAATCCCATTGATCATTCCTGATGAGGCAACAACCGCAAGTCTATGCTCCACTGAAACCAACGTTGCCGCATAACTTGCTGAAAGAACGCCGATCGTATATATTCCTGTGACTAATGCATTTAAAATAAGCAATCGCTTTGGGATTTCTCGATACCTTAATCTTTCCAACATTGTCTTGGATGGTTTTGTAACACTTTTTACGATTCGTTTAATATTATTTATCTGTAAGGCCTCAACCACAAGAGATGGGACAGAACCTGTTACTTCTAGGCGGTTTACTGCTTTCTCAAAAACCTTAAGAAATGATGGAATTAAAAGTACACCTAATAGAGTTCCAATCGTTGCAGCAAAAATCACCTTACGCATATCCATTATTGGATTTAAACCGTGACTAATACTTATTCCTATAATACCTGCAATCAATGGAGCTTGTAAGGTATTTGCAGTACGTGAAACAAGTGCGATGAGATTAAATAAAGAAAAGGATAATGCAACTTGCCCACTCTTAACAGAGTTTAGCCTCACAGAATATGCAAGAGTATCGACAAGGTGGATTATAGACGTTAGAATAATCAATTCAACCAACGTTCTTTCCACTGACACGCCATCCTTTCTCCGACATAACGATTTGGTCGTCAAGGTAGAGTCACCTGTTACCCGGCCCCCCGAGTATTCTCTTTGATCGCGTCCTCATATTATAACTACAAAGAAAATCCGCACATGAACGTGCGGCTTTTCACGTACGGTTTCGTATAACGTCCCGAAGGTTTGCGACGCATCCCAACCACTTTCATCTTTACTAAAGTGATGCAAATACTCTGTTATACGTCGTTTGGCGGAGAACATCTAAAAGATAATGTTTGTTAAAGATTTTGCTCAGTTGGCGATTTTCTATACTCACTTCCACATTTAAGGCAACTATCCTTATGAACACTGAGCACTTCACCACAATTATTACATTTCCACTTTTCATTTTCAATATTAATAAATTGAAGCACTCCGTATTTGTTAATGTACTTGAGATTTTGTATTAAACTTAAATGGTATTTTTTAATATACCTCTTATCAAAACCTTTTAATCTAGTGCAAGGGAATTTATGACATTCATAGCAATATCTAAACTCTGATTTGTCATGTTCATCGCAAAACTTAATTCTGCATTTACTGCAATGTGCAGGTTTATTCGTTCCGGTACTCAGACAACTACAACAATTATTTTTTTCTCTTAAATATACAAAGCAAACACCACAGTTTATTCCACATGGGGCAATTAGCTTTTCGGTGAATTTCAAAACATTATCCCCTCACTCCCACAGTAAGAATAATTAGCCATGCAATCAAAAACTGCAATCTCACAATAACACACCGACCATATAAATTGCGCACCTACTCCGTCTTAAAACCCCTTTGCATACCCAGAGCATTCTCTAAAGCTGCCTTTAAGCTTGGAAACCTATATTCAAAATCAGTACTGAGAATTATTTTCGGCATAGCTCGTTGTCCATGTAATAACATTTCCGCCATTTGACCTAATGCTATCTTTAATACTATCTCTGGAACTGGTAACCATGATGGTCTATTTAGGACTTTGCCTAGTATCTTGCTGAAATCTCTCATTCTTACTGGATTTGGAGCAACAGCATTTATTGAACCAGCTAGCTCCTGATGTTCGATTAGAAACCTTATCATACTCGTTAAATCTTGGATATGTATCCAGGAGAGCCATTGATTGCCCTTACCTAATGGGCCCCCTAAGTAAAATTTAAATGGTAATGCCATTCTGTTTAGTGCACCTTCATTCCCTAAAACTACGCCAATTCGAATAGTTATTACTCTTGTTGAATCAACTTGAACCTTGTAAGCTTCATTTTCCCAATCTCGGCAGACTTGTGCTAGGAAATCCTGTCCTTCTTCTTCAGACTCAGTTATCTCTTCGTCCTCACGGAAGCCATAATATCCAACTGCTGAAGCATTAATTAGAACTTTTGGCTGAATAGTACCACTATTAATGGCATCAACAATTGTACCCGTTATTCTAATCCTACTTGATATAATTTCTTCTTTTACTGAATTGGTCCAGCGACGATTACCGATTGACTCACCCGATAAGTTAATTACTACGTCAATTTGCAGATTAAAAATCGAAGATAGAGGGGAAATATTGTCCCATTCTATTACCTTAATTTTATTTCCCAATCGACTGGCGGTTTTTTGAGGATTTCTCGTTACCACATATACCTGATACCCATTCGCAAGTAATTCCTCAGTAAGGTTTCTTCCGACAAAACCTGTCCCACCAAAAATCATAACCTTCATTATTTCCATATACGCCTCCCCAAACATTATTTAACGACCTAGATGTCTCATAACGTTCTGGGCATTTATACAATAATATTATATTTAGAAAGTAAAAACCTTACTACCTTGATAAAAATTAATAACGTCACAAGCCACCATACTAGTATTAGAAGATAATAACTGAAATCCCCTGAAAAACCATTTTCGTTGGCACTTAATAACCAATAATCTTTTTCGTAGTACCAGGTTCCTTGATGTCGTGCGATATTGACTGCATTCTCTTCCCCCATGCTCCAAGTATTTTTTATAGTAGGATAAGTCTTAGCCACTAAACTGTAGGTTGGCTCGCCTAACCCTACAACTACTCCTGTAAACATCTTTACCACCGTTAGCAATACATATATTATCGAAAAAAGAATAGTACGTAACTTTTTGCGCATTTTAGTTTCTCCTTAAACTCATCCGAAAGAACTAGTCATTCTTCACCGCTGTACCCCTTCCTCATAGCCATTCCCGAGAAAGAATTCCGTATACTACATCATCAACGTAATGGTCATAAAGCCACTCAGCTTCCCTGATGATTCCCTCTTTAACAAAACCTAACCGTTCAGGTATTGCTCTGCTTCTGGTATTTCCCTCTGCACATCTCACTTCAACCCTATTAAGCTTTAGCTCTCTAAAAGCATAGTCTACAAAAGCTTTACAGGCCTTCGTCATAACCCCGTTTCCCTGATAAGTCGCGCCAAGCCAATATCCGATGCTCACTGATTTATTAGACCAATTCATTCCATAGAAACCTATAACGCCTGCAATACTTCCTTTGTACCAAATTCCAGCCTGAAACCCGTTATTTGAGGAAAACTGCTTTTTCGTCATTTCGATAAAAGCTTTGGTGTCTTCAACGCTCTTCGATCCATCAACCCATGGAAGCCATTCCTTAAGGTATGGCCGACATGAATCGGTCAATTCAGACAATTGATCCGCATGTATGGTATCTAACAGTTTTAATACTACCTCATTATCAACCACAAATTCAAACATGTTCCGTCCTACCTTTTCGTTCCGCAGACTTTCAGATAACGCCTCGCGTATTCCCAAAGTCTGCTTACTACTTACATATTCTCTCAGATTACGGGAATACGCTGTTATCCGATGCTACGGCAAAGAACATCTATACAAATTACTTAAACGTCAGATGTACCAAAGATTTGCCTTAGATGATGATCTATATGTCGCAAGTAATCTAGAACTAGCTCTGATAGAGTAATGGATTTATTATCACCTATATCACACAGGTACAATAGTTTCTCTTCTGGAATCTTCGTTATGACTCTAACAATATGTCTATTTAAAGTTGTCCAAAAGTCAACAATCTCGTCAGTTGGTATACCTTGATAGTCCTGAATCAATACCCAGTTGTTTTGGTTATAAGGAACTACTATAAAGGGTTGCCTATCAAACTGGATTTTAATAAACCTATGATAATTGTTGGTGGCGGAATCGCATAAATGTCCTAATATCTCCTTTTTGGACCATTTACTTACTAACTGTGCTGAAAATTCCTGTTCTGAAAACTGTTGGACTCTTTTGGGGACTGCTTGAATTAAGTAGTTTAGCCTTTCGATAATTTCTCTCATTTCCTCACTCACTCCTTGCATATAAATATACTTCCCAGAGGCTGGCTAGGTAATCGTACAATCTCAACCTCAAAAGCACCTTAAATTAATAATACTACTTCCGAATTTAGTCTTTCATACATCTTTAGAAAAAGAGGTAACTAATACCTTAATGACGAAATCTTGGTCAAATTATCCAATTTAGGAGAGTGAGGAAAGTGACTGCTACAAAACTAAATGATTCTCAAAGTAGAGTTCAATCGTCTTGAAATAGCTCCTAACAATGGATTAACCGTAACGAGACTTGATCCTAGTAATGTCATGCTTCTACACGAACGTGTCGAACAGCCGTTTATCAACTGGACCTGGGTTTATTACTTGGAAAAAAAAATCGATAATGAAAGAACTAGATTAATTATCCGGACCCGAATTGAAAGCGATAACACTTCACTAGGTGCTCTTATTGGTACCTATGTGATCATGGAACCCGGAGCCTTTATCATGGAAAGAAAAATGCTTAAAGGTTTTAAAGCTAGGGCAGAGACCAATTAAAAAGACATTCTTAATAATTGTATATAATTTGCTAGGATAATGGGTAGGTACCCAATCTCAAGATATATATCTATTTGTGTAAAACATAATATATTGATCTGAATATCTTTGGATTTTTCTTATACTCAACTATTTCATTAATTTCTTTTTGGAATAATGAGTTATTATCTATTTGTTTTATTGCCTTTTCTAGATAGTAGTAATAATCATTCCACCACACATTTTCATTTAACTCAAACGAGTTTATTAATTCCAAATTGCATCTTTCGAATATGATTCTCTTTTCTGTATCATTATTTAATTCATCATGAATTATTATATAGCCATTATTTTTTAAGTACTTAATAAGGATAGCCAAGCCCTTTTCAAAACCAATCACATTTAATAAACCTTCGGCTAAAACTATATCGAATTTCTTATCAAATAGATCATTATTAAAACCGAAGCATGAATTATTCGAATCCTATCTGAATAGTTCAATTTCTTTACTTTTTCCTTTAACCAAAACAAAGATGAATTATCGGGATCAACGGCATAAATCTTACCATTGCAAACTTCCATCAAGAGTGTTGGCACTCCGGTACCGCATCCCATGTCTAATAATTGTGGATTATCGATTTTCGGAATTATAGAAAACGCTTTAATTGTATATTTATTTAAGTTTTTTCTGCAGTTATCTCTTATTTCAAAAGTATTTAGATCCATAAAAAAGATACTTCCTTTTCACTGTCACGGACAGGTGTATGATTGAGTTGATAATACTTAGATATTCAATGAATCTTCCCCAATTCATACTAACAAATTCACTTTAGTATTCGAGTAATTCCGATACAGTTTTAAACGATTAAAAAAACCAGTAAGCTCTTCTTCAAATATTTCACTCCATTTATACTTGAATAGCCAATTGCACATAACGTCCCGAGGGTTTGTGACGCGTCATAACCTCTTCCTTCTATGCAAAGTGTAGCAAACCCTCTGTTATACGATGGGGCGGGTTATCCATTCTAAAGCAAAATCAACTGCCTCCTTTTGACTAAATAACTTGGTATTTGCCGAACCAATAATTCCATTAGTAACCTTATTCCCAGTTAGTTTGAAGTCTTGACCTATTTGTTTAAACTTTTCAGTTTCGAATTCGATATCCTTATATGTCGTCCACACACGCTTTCCATTGACAATGATAGGGCCAGCTGCCTCACACACGTTTCTTTTGTTTGACCTATACTCTGCCAAGTGAAATGATGTATTGTTGCTAAAACCTACCCCTAATAACAATACACTACTATCTAAATCATATAAGTGACTCAACGGTGATTGCTCGCCCATTGGAAAGTCCAAAGGTTGATTGGAAACAATATAGTTCGCATGATTCCCCCAAGCTGCAAATGAAGATGACGGATGTGAACTTCGTACGGCATCAGGCCACTTTCTAAATACTTCCGGAATTACTCCCATTCCTCTACATGGAGTAATTTGGGGATCAAAAGCCGGCATAGTATCCCTAATTATAGTGCACCAGTCTTCAGGAACTGGGGGATTACCCCACAAGGTTGGATCGGAATAATCGCCTGAATGAGTGGGCATGACTATAGTTCCTAACGGGGTAATTACGTCAACTAAGGCCTGAATTACAGTCACTGCGCCACCATTTACCCAACCAAGGGAACTCAAAGATGAATGAACTATTACTGTCATTCCTTTTTCCAAGCCAAGTCTCTCAAAGTCTGTAGCGATACTTTGTCGTGTCCGAGGATGATTGGTATTCTCAATAATACTTGCTTCTCTCAATCTACTTCCAACTCCTTTCTGACCTAGCCCTGTCGTATAACGTCCAGTGGTTTGAACGCATCCCAACCACATTTATCTTTACAAAGTGTTGCAAACCCTCTGTTATCTGCTGTGTGGGGCCACAAAGAATACTAATACAATCGTTCTCCCGCGCAACTAACTAAGTGTGTAAATCCTTAAGACATTGAAGCAACCCATACATTGATTGAATAGTCGCATCTGCCAAAGGAGTTCCGGAGACCAAGTTCCTTTGATACAGTATCGTCTTCATCCCAGTCATTTTTGCTGGAACAATATCCTTTTCATAATCATTTCCGACCATTACACATTGTACCGGCCTAACTGCAATTCTATCCACGATCTCTTGAAAAAACTTTGGACTTGGTTTTTTATAACCGAGTTCCTTTGAAGTGTATAGAAAATCAAAATAGCCCCTAAGCTCAACCCTTTCAAGTGCTTGAGCCATAAGCATTGCATCTGAATCCCCCGCATTTGAAGCCATACAGATGGAAAAGCGTCTATGAATTTCTGGCAACGATTCCGCAATACCTTCCGTGACTTCTACCTGAGGCCAAAATACCATTGGTCCTCTGAATTGAGGAAAATCACGCATCACAGTGTCACCCCAATCAAAAATCACTACCCGTTCATGCATAGATCAACAATCCCTCCGAATAAACTTTCAAGCGTTCTCCCTTCGCATTGCAGATAACGTTCTGGGCATTCACGAAGCGACATACTACCGCATCTTGGCCAGTTTCGTGAATGAGGTGTTAGACGGCGGGCCATGCCACAAGATTCAGAGACGACCATGGACGGGAGTCCCTTAAACGTCCCCCTCGAACTGTATTAATGCATTAAACACGAAAACTGCGAAACAACTTTTTAATTATGTATCATGAAATCTCACTTTATATATGGAGTTTTGCAAACTACACAAATCAATTTATGTACACAAACAATATTCCCATATTCTTTGTAAGTCCATCTAATTTCCTCATTCTGTAAAAATGCATCCATACCATATTGCTTAATGTGATCAAGGATTTCAAGCATACTCATGAGATATTTAGTTCGATATCGTTTATCCAACTGTTTTAGCCTTTGGCAAGGGAATTTGTCGCATT
>LADV01000009.1 GCA_000961805.1 Peptococcaceae bacterium BRH_c23
TACCGTGATTAGAGAAAAGGAGGTTCAAGAACGTGGCTAAGACATCAATGGTTGTCCGCCAAAACAGGGGACAAAAATTCGCAGTACGTTCGCATAACCGTTGCAAGCTTTGTGGACGTCCCCATGCTTACATGCGGAAATTCGGAATTTGCCGGGTTTGCTTCCGGGAGTTGGCTCACAAAGGGGAACTTCCTGGGATCACGAAGGCCAGTTGGTAAAACATTGTAAGGAAGGGGGACGACTAAAGTGTCAATGTCAGATCCGATTGCAGATTTTTTAACACGCATCCGCAACGCGGGAATGGTTTACCATGATAAAGTTGAGGTACCAGCATCTCGCGTTAAGAAAGAGCTAGCTGAGTTGCTCAAAGCAGAAGGGTACATCAAAGACGTAGAAATCATTGCCGATGACAAGCAAGGCGTGATTCGGATGTATTTGAAATATGGTCCAAACCGCGAACGTGTTATCACCGGACTTAAACGGATTAGCCGTCCGGGACTTCGCGTTTATGCGAAGAAGGATGAAATGCCGAAGGTTCTTGGAGGACTCGGAATTGCAATTATTTCGACGTCAAAGGGAATTATGACGGATAAGAAAGCTCGAAAAGAGGGCCTTGGCGGAGAAGTGATCTCCTACATTTGGTAATTATCGCAACGGAGGTGCAGTGAATGTCCAGAATTGGCAAGCGCCCCATTGGGATTCCCAGTGGAGTGGACTTCAAAATAGTGGAAAACGTCGTCACTGTTAAAGGACCGAAAGGAACTTTAACGAGAGAATTGCATTCATTAATGAACATTGTGGTTGAGGACAACCAAATTGTTGTTACCAGACCTAATGATGAACCACTGAGCCGCTCCTTACATGGATTGACCCGTACGCTGATCGCCAATATGGTAGAGGGCGTTACGAACGGATTTACCAAGGGTCTTGATATGGTAGGGGTTGGATACCGTGCTTCAAAACAAGGGAACAAGCTGGTATTAACGGTCGGTAAATCACATCCGGTAGAACTAATTCCTTTTGAGGGAATTGACTTTGAAGTTCCTGCACCCAATAAAATTTTGGTTAAAGGAATGGATAAAGAGCTCGTTGGTGCCTTCGCAGCGGTTGTACGTTCTGAGCGTGAGCCTGAGCCCTACAAAGGCAAGGGAATCAAGTACGAAGGTGAAGTCGTCCGTCGTAAGGTCGGTAAGACCGGGGGCAAAAAAGGCGGTAAGAAGTAAATAAACTAGGCAAGGGCCAAATCTCTTGCCAATCGTGAAAGGAATGAGTTCCCTTTGATTAAGCGTATAGATCGAAAGGCTCTCCGCATTAAAAAGCATAAGAGCATCCGCAAGAATGTCATTGGAGTTGCTGAGCGACCACGCTTAGCAGTTTTTCGAAGCTTGAATCATATCTACGCTCAAGTAATCAATGATGAGCTCGGTGTGACACTTGTAGCTGCTTCTTCCCTCGATCCAGAGTTTAAAACTGCAGATCTATCTGGTGGAAATACTGCTGGCGCTCAAAAAGTTGGCGAATTGGTTGCGAAGAAAGCCCTTGAAAAAGGAATTACGCAAGTAGTGTTTGATCGCGGGGGTAACATCTATCACGGTCGAATCTCAGCATTGGCAGAATCAGCGCGAGAAGCAGGACTTAGCTTCTAAGCTTTGGTAAAGGAGGTAAAATCAAGTGGCGAAATTCGAAGCAAATAAGTCGGACATGAATGAAAAGGTTGTTCATATAGCCCGTGTTGCCAAAGTTGTAAAAGGCGGACGCCGTTTCAGCTTTAGTGCTCTCGTGGTTGTAGGAGACGGCCAAGGTCGTGTCGGCGCAGGATTAGGAAAAGCTGGGGAAGTGCCTGAGGCAATTCGCAAAGGCGTAGAAGATGCGAAGAAGAACATGGTAAATATACCAATGCACGGAACCACGATTACTCATCCCATCATTGGAATCTTTGGCGCAGGACAAGTATTGCTAAAGCCTGCTTCTAAAGGAACCGGAGTTATCGCAGGCGGCGCTGTTCGTGCAGTACTCGAAGTTGCTGGAGTCCATGATATCCTAACAAAGTCTTTGGGTTCAGCAAACGCTCATAATATGGTCAATGCGACAATGGCAGCTTTAAAATCTCTCAAGCGTCCAGAGGAGATTGCCAAACTCCGAGGTAAGACCGTAGCAGAAGTTCTAGGTTAAGGAGGGTCGGTCATGAAAGTTAAAGTGACACTGACAAAGAGTCCGATCGGATATTCTAAAGCACAACACAAAGTGTTACAAGCACTTGGTTTAGGAAAAGTCGGATCAAGCGCTGTTCATGAAGACAGTCCTGGAATTCTAGGAATGATTCATAAATGCATGCACTTGGTAACGGTAGAAACAGAAGTTCAATAGAAGGAGGTGTGGGCAAGCATGAAACTGCATGAACTTAAGCCTGCTGAAGGATCAACACATGCACCTAAGCGTTTAGGCCGTGGAGTTGGATCCGGACATGGAAAAACTTCCGGTAAAGGACACAAAGGTCAAAACTCCCGGGCCGGCGGCGGTGTCCGTCCTGGTTTTGAAGGCGGGCAAAACCCACTGTTCCGCAGGATGCCTAAGCGCGGCTTTAATAATATCTCAAGAAAAGAAATTATTGCTGTGAATGTCCGAGATTTGAACCGTTTTGAAGATGGCGCTGAAGTGACGATTGAAAGTCTCTTCGCAAGCGGCCTCATCAAGGCTATCAAAGATGGCGTAAAAATTCTAGCAACAGGGGAATTGACCAAAGCACTGACCGTCAAAATTGACAAAGTCAGCCCAGCAGCGGCAGAGAAGATAGTTGCGGCGGGTGGAAAAGTAGAGGTGGAATAGGATGATTGTCGATTCCCTGAAGAATGCATGGAATGTTGCGGATCTCAGGAAAAAAATCGGTTACACCCTACTGATGTTCCTGATCTTTCGCATTGGAGCACATATTCCTACCCCCTTTATTGATCGTGACATTCTGAATGAAATGTTCGGATCGGGTGCCATGATGAATTTCATGAACACGATTTCCGGTGGTTCCTTCAAAAGTTTGTCTGTCTTTGCCCTGAGTATTACGCCCTATATTACAGCCTCGATTATTTTTCAGCTCTTGACGGTTGTTGTACCATCCCTTGAACGGCTCTCCAAAGAGGGTGACTATGGGCGTAAAAAGATAACTCAATACACACGTTATGCAACGGTTATCTTGGGATTTATTCAGGCATTTGGACTGACTTTTGGGATACGTGGTGCATTGACTATTCCTAGCCCTGCTATGAAGTGGCCAATTTATCTACTGGTGGCATTAGTATTGACTGCCGGAACCGCATTTCTGATGTGGCTTGGGGAGGCAATCACTGAAAAGGGTATTGGAAACGGTATTTCGCTGATTATCTTTGCAGGAATCGTTTCACAAATCCCTTCCGCCATTACTTCACTGTTTAGTATGTTGAGAGTTGGAGAAATCAATGTCCTGTCGATTATCGGCTTGCTGCTCATCGTTACATTTATCATAGCCGGCGTTATCTACGTACATGAAGGGCAACGTCGAGTTACTGTTCAGTATGCTAAGAGAGTAGTCGGTCGTCGAGTGTATGGAGGACAGAGTAGCCATATCCCACTCAAAGTAAACCAAGCTGGAGTAATTCCGGTAATCTTCGCTATTTCCTTACTGGCATTTCCGCAAACGATTGCCTCATGGATGCCGACTTCAGGATTTTCTAGGTTTGTTAACGTCTGGTTTAGCATGAATGGTAGTCTAACTTCCATCCCTTATTTACTGCTTTATGGTGCGCTCATCATATTCTTCACGTACTTCTACACAGCGATTACGTTCAACCCAGTTGACGTAGCAGAAAACTTGAAGAAGTACGGAGGATTCATCCCTGGCCTTCGACCTGGGCGACCTACGGCAGAATATTTATCAAAAATATTAAACCGTATTACACTAGCAGGTGGTTTATTTCTAGCTTTGATTGCAGTTTTACCGACACTAGTTATTGGACTCACTGGTCTTAAGAACATCTATTTTGGTGGAACTTCCCTTCTGATCGTAGTTGGGGTTGCGCTCGAGACGATGAAACAGATTGAATCCCAACTTATGTCGAGGCATTATCAAGGGTTTATGAAATAGAGGAGGCAGAGAGAGATGAAAATAATCTTAATGGGTGGCCCAGGAGCAGGTAAAGGAACTCAAGCTAATCCACTAGTCGAACGCTTTAATTTCCCTCATATTTCTACGGGTGACATGTTTAGAGCGGCTATTAAAGATGGTACTGCACTTGGTTTAAAAGCCAAATCGTTTATGGATGCTGGCGGATTAGTTCCAGATGAAGTGACGATTGGAATTGTCGCAGAAAGATTAGCTCAGCCGGATTGTGTCGAAGGATTTCTCCTTGACGGTTTCCCGCGTACTCTGGCGCAAGGCAGTGCACTAGCAGCCATTTTGGATAAACTCGGCATGAAGCTTGACGGTGTGATCAATATTGAAGTCGACGAAGCGGTGTTAATCCCTCGCTTAACAGGACGTCGCATCTGCCGTAAGTGTGGATCATCTTATCACATGGTCTTTAACAAACCCGAACAAGAAGGGGTTTGTGGTCAATGTGGAGGAGAACTTTATCAGCGAACAGATGACAACGTAGAAACTGCGCAGAATCGTTTAAGTGTTTACAATTCGCAGACTGAACCTTTGATTAATTTCTATCAAGAACAAGGTTTGCTTAAACGTATTAATGGCGACCAGCCAATTGACCAAGTTTTTGCGGATATTTTGAAAGCATTGGGCTAAACAGAATGATTGAGCTGAAAAATGCGAATCAACTAGAATTAATGCGTAATGCAGGGCGAATCGTTGCTGAAACACTTGAATTAGTGCGTGAGTACGCTAAGCCTGGGGTTACCACTCTTGAATTGGATCGCATAGCTGAGAATTTTATTCGTGCGCAGGGTGCCATACCAGCGTTCAAAGGATACAATGGTTTTCCGGCAACGCTGTGTACCTCTGTCAATGAACAAGTTGTTCATGGAATACCCAGTTTAAGGTATTTAGATTCTGGGGATATTATCAGTATAGATTGTGGAGCGCACAAAGATGGTTTTTTTGGAGATGCGGCTGTAACCTTAGCTATTGGGGAAGTCGATGAAGATATCCAAACACTCTTGAAGGTGACTCAAGAATCGCTGATGTTGGGAATTTCACAGGCGAGGATAGGTAATCGCCTCTATGACGTCTCACATGCGGTCCAAAAGCACGTGGAAGCGAATAAGTTTTCTGTAGTGCGAGACTATGTTGGGCACGGTATTGGTAGGGCCATGCATGAGGATCCCCAGATCCCGAATTTTGGCAAGCCCGGCCGGGGACCACGACTCGAGGTAGGTATGGCCTTGGCTATTGAGCCCATGGTGAACATGGGTACGCATGAAGTGCAGACGCTAAAGGATCGCTGGACCGTGGTTACCAAAGATAACCGGCCATCGGCCCATTTCGAACACACGGTTGCGATTACGGAAAATGGCCCAGAAATTCTAACTCGATGTTAGGTGCGAGGCATAGGATTGTCAGAGGAGGGATGATAGCATGTCAAAAGAAGACGTTATTGAAGTAGAAGGTAAGGTCTTGGAGCCGTTGCCCAATGCCATGTTCCAGGTTGAGTTAGCCAATGGACACAAGGTTTTGGCACATGTCTCTGGGAAGATACGTATGAATTTTATCAGGATTCTTCCAGGGGATCGGGTCACAGTGGAGCTTTCTCCCTATGATCTATCTCGAGGACGAATCACATACAGGTTTAAGTAAGGACCAAAGGGAGGGATTACAGTGAAAGTAAAGCCTTCTGTTAAAAAGATCTGTGAAAAATGTAAAATTATTCGTCGCCATGGTATAGTCATGATCATTTGTGAAAATCCGAAACACAAGCAAAGACAAGGCTAAAAAGTTTCGGTTGCGCGGCTGATTGGAGTGCAAACTTCAATTGCACCGATTTTATATTGAGACAGAACTAAATAGTTGGAGGTGTAAATTTTAGATGGCACGTATCGCTGGAGTAGACTTACCGCGCGAGAAACGTTTAGAGGTTGCCCTGACCTATATTTTTGGGATTGGGCTCCCAACTTCACATAAGATTCTCGCCAAAACAGGCGTAAGTCCAGATGTCCGAGTGCGTGACCTCTCGGAAGACGAGGTCAGCAAACTCCGGGAAGTCATTGATAAAGAGTTCAAGATTGAAGGCGACTTGCGTCGCGAAGTTTCCCTCAATATCAAGCGTCTTATGGAAATTGG
>LADV01000210.1 GCA_000961805.1 Peptococcaceae bacterium BRH_c23
TAACCTCAAGTTCTAAATTCGATTGTGCCAATAACAACATAAGCCGTTTGTTATCTACTAAATTAACTATTTGTCTGATGCTTATTAAAACTTGCATGCTGAGGAGACAAAAGCTATGGTAGAAATTTTCCGGAAAATAGTTGACATAAATCAAAAAATTATATATATTAAAATATAATATGATATTTTAGTATTCAAAGGAAAAGATCAAAGAAATACAATTTAACAAATTCTTTGTCGACCGTAGCGGTACTTGTCCAAGGGGGATAGTGCACGCAGTATTAATACGACGGTCTTTTTTGTTGTTATATCTGGTAAGTTTGCTGGTCCAAAAACTGATAGAGGAGCCTTCTTTAAACAGAATGAAACTTAGCTTCACCCATGCAAATTACCGTGAATTTTCATCTGGTCTGCGCATTGGCAAAGCTTGAGGGGCGAACTTATAAGACGCTACATGGGGCAAACATTTAGATTACAGAGCTGTCTGCAACAAGAACAGATACATCCTGAGTAAAGTTAATCACACCTTGTCCCGTTGAACTCAGATTTTAAGACCGATTCAGATGCCGTTGTGGCCCCTCATGAAAATACTTATATTGGGTCGTAAGGTGAGGTGACGATATATTCAACATTTATACCATGCTTGGGAAGATTTTGTTATAAAGGGGATTACTAATAGTACGATAGCCCAGGTAAATCCTATAATCAAGTTGTCTTGGCAACGTTGCCTGGCGAGAAATTTAAACCCGGAAATGGTTCAAACCGCACGAATTTCCGAACACGGGATAGAGATTCGGAGAAAATATAATCGAAAGCTTATTGAAGTGGCTAAACCTTTTTTGGAGAGACTCTATCAGTTGGTAAAAGGCTCGGGCTTCGTTGTTATTTTACTTGACCATGAGGCCTGTATACTTGAGCTTTTAGGGGACCAATATATCTTAGATCAAAACAGTAATTTTCAAATTGGTGAATTCTGGGACGAAGAGAACAAAGGAACGAATGCTATGGGCCTAGTAAAAATTGAGGAAAAACCACTTCAAGTTTTTGCGACAGAGCATTTTTCCCGAATGAACCATGGGATTACTTGTTCGGGGGCGCCTATCAGGGGAGAAAACGGCGAAATGATAGGAATTCTAGATGTTTCTGGAGATTATCATCATGCTCACGCTCATACATTAGGGATGGTCGTCGCAGCAGCCGAAGCAATCGAGAATTTACTGCGCTTGGAGTCTGCGAATGCGGAAATCGTTCGCGCTTATAATAATGTTAATGCTATCTTGCAGTCTATGTCAGAGGGGCTTATCTCTTTTGATGAAGCAGGAAGGATTACCAGGTTGAATCCGGTTGCGTATAAAATTTTGCATATTAACTCTGAGAGCTACAAAGGTCAATTGATTGGCGATCTTCTAAAAAACTCATATATTTCGACTGTAATGCTTAATGAAGGGCGTACGATTATTGACCGCGAGATTTCCCTCGACACAGGGTACGGGCAGGTGCGCTTTTTGTTTTCAGGGCAACCTATTATTGACAAAAACCTAGAAGTCTGTGGTGGTGTGGCAATCCTTCGGGAAATAAAAAATGTACACCGCTTAGTTAATAGAATAGTTGGGGCAAGAGCACATTTTACGTTCGAAGACATTATTGGACAAAGCGCGTCACTGCTAAAAAGTATCCAAGTGGCTAAGGCTGTTGCAGATAGCATGTCCTCAATCTACTTACAGGGCGAAAGCGGCACGGGTAAAGAAATGTTTGCCCAAGCTTTACACAATGCCAGCCCGGTCAGTCGTGGTCCATTTGTTGCCATTAACTGTGCAGCCATCCCGCGGGAGCTTATGGAGAGTGAACTTTTCGGATATGAAGAAGGTGCATTTACCGGGGCAAAGCGCGGGGGCCGGCCAGGTAAATTTGAGTTGGCCAACGGAGGCACGATTTTTTTGGATGAAGTCGGGGACATGCCATTAGAGACGCAAGTATCTTTATTGCGAGTACTTCAAGAGAAACAAGTTGTTCGTATTGGGGGATTTAAGCCTATTGCGGTTACCATTAGAGTGATTGCGGCAACCAATAGGGATCTGAAGGAAGAAGTTCGGAGGGGTAATTTTCGGGAAGATCTGTACTACCGCCTAAACGTTATTAATATTTCGGTGCCTCCTTTACGTCACCGAAAAGGAGACATCCTACTGTTGGTAGATTATTATATTCATAAATTTTCGCAGCTGCTCCACTTACCACTAAGTGAGCTTGACAGAAAAACTGCTCAAGCGTTAGAGAACTATTTCTGGCCGGGAAATGTGCGCGAACTTTCTAATGCCATTGAACGTGCTGTGAACTTAGCAAAGGGACGAATCATTACGACCGAACATTTACCGGAGTCATTACAAGGCTTAAGCGAACCACCTGCGCAAGCCAAAAGCAATGTCTCCTCCATGGGGGAACTGGAGAAGACGCTAATCATTGAGGCCCTGGACATGGCAGGCTGGAATATTACCCATTGCGCTTCAGCGTTAGGCATCGCCCGTAATACACTTTACCGAAAACTAAGAAAGTACCATATTTCCATCCCAAACGCTTAAATGGGTGTCAGGGCAATGGACAAAATTTGGTAGTTAAAAATACTGACCTTTTAGTCAAAAAGGGCTCTTTCGAAGTCGATCGAAGAGCTCTTTTTTGATTTGTCTGTTAAAACAATGTAACGTTCCAATTTTGAACAATGTATCAATTTTGAGCAATGTTTTATGTGCTCTAATACTCGTACAAGCACAGATCCGTTAATTAAAAACGTATTTTATACTAAATTGCGATAATTAAGATGAATTATAATATTCTAAAGGCAAATTGAGGGCTTGGCATGTTAGTTGCTATATAGGTATATGGGTACAATACAAGGGTACCCAAATAAAAAAATGGGGGGTTTTAAGTTCATGTCAAAAGGACTGTATACCAAAATGATCACGGAAGCCTTAGCAGCTCAAAAAGCAGATTTGAGCGTGATTAAGGCAAAAAGAGGTGGAGCGTTTAAAATTACTGACGCCAAACCGTATGTCGACGCCGTCAACGCGATGACCGTTGGAGAAGGACAAAGTCCTGAAGTGATTCGTCTTCATGTTGATTCTGTGAATGCCCATTATGAAACATTGTTACAACTCACAGATACGGTTCGTCCTGAAGACGATCCCTTCGTCGAGCATTACCAAACTCCACCTATCCTCGAAATCCTTTACGAAGTGGATCCGGCGTTCAGGGGTGCAGTAGAACAGTTCATCGAGGCGATTGCGTCAAATGAGGCTTTGATTGGCAAGGAGTCTTTACGACGCTATGGTGGTTTCTACGGTCCTACATGCGTGGTAGATTTTGCTTTCGTTCCAGGATCAACCAGTAACGTTGTGAACACTATTTTAACCGGCATGAATATGGAGACAAAATATAAGCAAGCCATTTTATCTTCAAAATCCTGGGGAATGAATACCTCTTATGGAATTGGTGCGGCTTTCGCAGCTGCGATCAATGCCGGATCGACGACAGCAAAGGCAGTCGAAGAAGAAATTGCCATGCTGCAACTAGTTTATGATCGCCCGATTGAAGCCCAAACAAAGTTAATGACAGATTTTGGACATTCCTCATTTGACGTCAAGAAATATATGGAAATCTATAAAGAAAGAATGCGCCCGGCGGTTGCAGCCGCGGTTAAGGCGGGAGTACATTACGGTAACATTGTCACCGTACCGGCGTATTGCGTAGGCGATGTAGCCCATCACATTTCGCAATCCATGTTTAACATGTGCAAAGATGACATGACTATGGCTATTATTGAAGCGACAACAGATGTCATGGAGCAAACCTTAAAGTTAGGCTTAGATCAAGGCTACAAGAGTCCTTATGATATTTTGAGCGTTGCAACAGGATCAACGGCTGCTGCCACAACTTACATCCTTGAAAAAGACGCTTTCACCGTACCGATGGTTGTTGATCTTCTTGCTAAACGTTACACAAACTTTGTCCAAAAATTTCCAGATCGCGGGCCTGCGGCTGAACTTCACAATGTAGACTTTATGGACATGATTAACCGTGGTAGTAAAATCTTGAAAACTGGAAAAGTAAAAGGAGTTCAGGTTCAACTAAGTGCTGTTGATGCCAATGAGGTGGTTGCCAATCCTCAGCGCTATACTTACCCTGCGTGCGGAATAACGGTACATTTCTCCTCGCTGATGCGTCTGGCAGATTTCCCTTGTCTTCTGACTAGCGAACCAGTGACAGCAACGTTAATGACCAACATTATCGCCTTAGATCCGACAAAAGCGGGTTCACCTGCAAGAGTTTGCAAAGACTGCGCTGTAGTCAGTTTAGTACAGCGGTGTAACTACTGTAACTGGAACAGTGCTGTTTAACAGCAAAACCGAATGCTCAGAGTAAATGGTAAGGAGAGTTGGAGGCGGCGCCAAAGCTGCCTCCTCTCGTCCCTGAATATTCGTAGCCCTATTGATCATAATCAAAAAAGGGGTGGTTAGAATGGCTTCATTGACTAAGAAATTCATTTCTGAATTAATTGGAACTTGGATGCTTGTTACGGTTGGTGCAGGATCTGCGGCAGTGACCCTGATGTTGGCTGAAGGGGAAAAAAAAGCTTCCACTTTTAATATCGGTATTGGTGCTTTAGGGGGTCTGGGAGATTGGTTAGCCATCGGTTTGGCTTTTGGAATTGTAATCGCGGCCGCCATTTACATCTTCGGACCGGTATCGGGAGCTCACATGAATCCGGCGGTTACAATTGCTCTCTGGATTAGTAAACGGTTTCCTACTGGAGAACTGATTCCCTATCTGGTGGCTCAATTTGTTGGTGCTTCTCTCGGTGCGGTCACAATATTGGCTATGCTCGGCAGCAAAGGGGCAACAGTCGGCGGTTTGGGTGCTCCCGGGCCTTTTCCGGGAATGAGCCTTACCGGCGTCTTCATTGCAGAACTGGTCGGAACGTTTATTCTGATGTTAACCATTATGGGGATTGCGGTCGATAAAAGAGCCCCTCAGGGTTGGGCTGGTTTGATCATCGGACTTATTGTTGCGGGCTTGATTACCACGATGGGAAACATTTCCGGACAAGGAATAAACCCTGCTCGTACTTTTGGACCGGTTTTTGTTGATAGCTTGGTGGGTGGTCCCAACGGTTGGTCAGTTTACTGGATTTATCTTGTAGCTCCCATTATCGGTGCGATCTTGGCGGTCTGGCTTTATGATGGTGTAGTGAAGGAAGATTGAGGGAAAATTGGCTAAATTTGAAAAATGGTTTCTTAGAAGGCAGGCTCCGTCTTTGGGGCTTGCCTTTTAAGAAAGAAGGCTATCGGTAGAAAAATACAGTTAACCGCAACAACAGTTTCCTACTTTGCCAGGGAAAGGTGATGAATGTATGCCGAAATTCTGGGTGAAAACAGGCGCCCGTTTACACCTCGGACAATTGGACTTAAATGGCTCGTTGGGTCGTCTTTATGGAGGTTTGGGCTTAGCTATTGATCAACCCCAGTTGGAGTTAACAGCGGAGAAGAAAAACGGACTTTGCATTGACAGTCCGGATTCTGAGAGAAGCAGGGTTAGGCTCATTGCTCAACAGTATCTCGAACATTATTCCTTACCTGGCGCTAAAATCAACATCATTCAGTCCCTGCCAAGTCACAGTGGTTTGGGTTCCGGGACTCAGCTCGCTTTGGCACTGGGTTTTGCTCTTACCCGTCTATACGGGTTGCAGCCGTCCCTGCTGGAACTGGCAGGGGTGACAGACCGGGAGGGAAGCCGCTCCGGAATCGGGGTAGCGGGATTTGAACAGGGAGGGTTTCTGGTTGACGGGGGAAAACCGACCACGGCCAGGGACAAAATGAATTTAACGGAGACAAAATTTCACGTTCCTCCGCTGCTCACCCGCCTCCCATTTCCTGAGGAATGGGCTGTCATTATAGCTATTCCTAATAAGGAAGAGAAAATGTTTGGTAGTAAGGAAGAAAAGGTCTTTAAGGGTATGTTGCCGATGGAGGAGCATATATCCGGTAAAATTAGCCGGCTTCTTCTTCTGAAGTTGCTGCCCGCATTAATAGAAAAGGACTTGGAACACTTTGGGCAGGCTGTGACTGAAATTCAGGAGTATTTAGGCGACTATTTTACCCCGGTGCAAGGGGGACGGTTTGCTACGGCCCAAGGTGCTCTAGTGGCGGACTACATGTTATCTCAAGGGGCTGCCGGAGTAGGCCAAAGCTCTTGGGGGCCAACGGTATACGGGTTTACGGATCAGAAGAATTTAGCTGCCTTAGTAGAAGGCACTCGCAATTTTATGGATAACCATGGTCAAGTGTGGGTGGCGCGGGCGGTAAATCGTGGCGCAGATTGGGGTTGGCGTTAGTTGTACTAACGGAGTTATTTTTAGATTAGGGGAATCAGGAGAGGAGTATAGGGGCACGATGACTGAACAGGGGAAAAGGATTGAATCAAGGATAGCCTGGGGGATAACAGGAGCCGGACATTTTTTGTCCTCGTGTTTCGATATTCTGCTCGCCATAAAACAGGCCGATGTATTTCTTTCCAAAGCAGCCAGAGAAGTTCTCCCCGACTACGGCTTATTTGAAAAGCTAAAACAGTCCCAATATCGTATCTTTTTAGATACAAGCGCCGGTTCCCGGCCGATTACAAAACTGTATACGGGAGAGTACAAGCTGGTTGTCATCGCCCCGGTGACTTCAAATTCTATTGCCAAGATGGCGAGTGGAATAGCAGATAATTTAATTACGAATCTATTTGCCCATGCCGGTAAGTGTCAAATCCCGACGATATTGCTGCCTTGTGATTCCAAACCGGAAATTAATTCGTTAACACCGCGGGGAGATCAGGTTATGGTCCATGCACGAAAGATCGACCTAGAAAATATAAACCGTTTAGCGGGCTGGCCCGGTGTGACACTGGTTGCCGACCCGGAACAATTAAAATCCCATTTGCATACTTTTCTTGTTTAAACAGAAAATATTATAGACAGCATATGTGCAGCTAAGGCTTCTGCCTGCGCCTAACAGCTGTCTAATCTCTTCCGGAAAAAGGTGTTGTTTCTATGGAGAAATATTTATTGATTACCGGAACTATTGCTTATCGGGCTCTTATAAAATTAATCGAAAAAACAAATCTTGAGATGCTGTTTGAGGTCAAAGCCCTTAAATGCACGGTGGCAGCGCTGATGACGACGGACTTCATCGCGCGCAAGCTTGGCGAGGAGCTTCTTTTAAGCGGAGAGGAAATTATCGTAATTCCTGGTTTGAGTCAAGGTTCCCTGGAACCTATCGTTCAAGCTACGGGCTGCCAAGTCCGGAGAGGCCCGGCTGATTTAAAGGATCTGCCTCCTTTTCTAAAAGGAGAGCAGTACCCGAACCGTTCCACTCCGGAACCCGAACAAGATCAGATGACTTCACCTATCCAGATTCTCGCTGAAATTGTCAATGCCCCTAGGATGAGCCTATCCCAAATTGTAGAAAGAGCTTACTACTACCGGGAGAGCGGAGCCGAGATCATCGATATCGGAGGGGATGTCGATCAGCCCTTTCCCCATCTGCGGGATGTTATCCGAACCCTTAAAGCGGAAGGCTTTAAGGTAAGTATTGACAGCCTCCAAGAAGAAGATATTCTGGCAGCGAATCGGGCCGGAGTGGATTTAGTGCTCAGCTTGAACTCGAACAATCTGGAGCTGGCTAAAATTCTGGATTGTCCGGTGGTGCTAATTCCTGATGATGGGGAAGACTTAAGTTCTCTGTACCGTAACCTGGAGACATTGACCAAGTGGAATACGCCCTGTATTCTCGACCCTATTCTACCTCCTTTGACGATGGGTTTGGTCGAAGGCATCAGCCGGTACCGCAAGCTCAGACGAGATTTTCCGGAATGCCCTTTGCTTATGGGTTTGGGAAATGTGACAGAACTCATTGATGCAGACAGCACGGGAATTAATGCTCTGATGGTTGGTATGGCCACCGAGCTTAACGTGAATTACATCCTTACGACGGAAGTAAGCCACCGGGCCCGGGGCGCAGTTAGGGAAACAAGTCTGGCCCGAAAGTTGATGTATCGTGCCATCACGGAGGGAAGGATACCCAAGCATCTGGATTATAGCTTATTAACCATTAAAGATCCTTTTGGCAATTCGTATGAGGCAGCAGAATTAAGGGAGATGCAGGCGGAGATTAAGGATAAAAATTATCGTATTTTTGTGGATGACCGCTTTATTTACATTTTTAACGCTTTTATTTTCTTTCAGGGGACTTCTGCGCAAGAACTTTTTTCCCGGCTCAGTATTCAAGATTCCAATCATGCCTTCTATCTTGGCCGAGAGTTAGGGAAAGCGGAGATGGCTTTGCGTTTAGGCAAAAAATATGTGCAGGATGATCCGCTGCGTTGGGGGTTATATCAGTGAAGGGAAAGGCAACGGATGCAGGTGAATTATTATGATTCTTGAAACTATCCTTTCGTCTATCAGTCATGATGGTATTGTGAATTTTGCTCCGATGGGCTTGCACATTTCCGATACAGATCTCGAACGCTCTCCAGTCAAACGGATCGTTTTCCGCCTTTATCCAGGTTCACAAACTTACGAGAATCTGAAAGCGACAGGACAGGGCGTTATCAACTTCACGGACGATGTTTTGGTTTTTGTGGAAACAGCTCTTTACTCTGGCTGCCCGCCATCTGTGCCTTCCCAAAAAGTTCGACCACCGAGTATGGCGCATGCGAGTACAATCTGGGAATTTACGGTTACCCGTTTTGATCCATCCACCGAACCGGCTTTCCTAGAGGGAAAGATTGAGCATCGTGAGCAAAGGGGAGGATTTGCCGGATTCTGCAGGGCTCAAGGGGCCGTTTTGGAAGCGGCTATCGCAGCGACCCGCTGGCAATGGCTGCCAATGGGGAAAATAATCGATCCTTGGCCCGTGTGGTTGGAATTGGTTCAGAAAACGGGCGGAAACCGGGAACGGGAGGCATTTAACAAAGTAGGCAGCTTTTTGGTCGGTAAGGGAATTCAGGTGCCGATAGTTTCCGGGGACGGAAGAAAAGCAAGCTTGTGATGAAGCCAAGGGTTAGGGATAGGCGGCAGTTAGGCGCCAGATATATTTAACAGGGAGGGTTTAGTATGAAAAAAATCTTAATTCATCTCGAATCAGATTCTAAAGCGAGTGTCTTTGATCAGATTACGGCCTACGATGCCGGAGCGGATCAGGTGTTGGCCTATGGAGGGGTTCAGCTGGAGGAAGTTGCGAATCTTGTGTACGGGGCAATCTTTACCCGGGGCGGAGAAGGATTGCGCAATACGGCCGTATTTATAGGCGGCACCCAGGTGCCGACGGCGGAAAAGCTGATGAGAAAAGTCCTTGACACGTTTTTTGCGGATTTCCGGGTCTCGGTGATGTTTGATGCCAATGGCTGTAATACGACGGCGGCCGCTTTAGTGCATAAAATTGCTCGGGGGCGGGATCTTAAGGGCAAGAAAGCTCTGATCCTGGCCGGTACGGGTCCGGTGGGGATCCGGGCGGCTACGCTGCTGGCGCAGGAGGGATGTGAGGTATTCCTTTCTTCGCGTCAACTTGCGCGTTCTCAGGAAGTTTGCAAGCACATGGAGGAAAATAACGGTGTAAAAGTAAAACCTGTAGAAGCAGCCAGTCCTGAGGATGTGGAAAAAATCTTAGCCCAAGGAATTAACATTGTGGCCAGTTGCGGTGCCGCGGGTGTGCAACTGCTGGAGCAGGCGGCGTGGGCTTCTGCCCGTTCGCTGGAAATCATTGCGGACATTAATGCGGTAGAACCGTTAGGCGTGGAAGGAATGAAAGTTACGGACAATGGCAAGGAACGGGAAGGGAAAATTCTGTACGGTGCGATTGCGATCGGCAACTTGAAAATGAAAGTGCACCGCGCTGCCGTTCAGGCTTTGTTTGAGCGCAATGACCAGGTTTTAGATTTTTCACTTATTTATGCCTTGGCTAAGAAAATGGAGGCCTAAAAATGTTCCTTCTTGTCGGGGCAAGCATCAGAGCACTGATGGAGTCCGCTGTGGAGTCAGGCTACCCGGTCAGGGGGATTGATTTCTTTGGAGATTTAGACACCCGGCGGTGTGGAAAAACCGTGGGCATCGTGAATGACCTTGGTTTGGCTCCGACCGTGAAAAATTTGCTGCAGGTTGCCCGAGGCTTGACTTGTCAAGGACTGGTCTATGTTTCCGGACCGGAAAACCACCCCGAGGAATTAACTTTCTGGGAGGAGCGTGGCTTGTTGTGCGGGAACGGGGTTTCTGCATTACAGCAGGTGCGGGATCCGTGGCAACTCAGGCAGGCCCTTTCTGAAATTGGGATCGCGATGCCCGAATTTTATCGCGTGGAACAGTGGAGCCCGGATGAGATAGGGAAAAAATGGCTTCTGAAACCCCTGAACAGGGGCGGGGGACACGGGATTGTCGAATTGCCCCAGGAAAAGGTGGATGCTCGGGCGCGGATCTCCGGCTTAGGGGATCCGTCCCGGTATATTGTCCAGGAATATATTTCCGGTATTCCGGCTTCAGTCACCTTCTTGGCGGACGGACGACAGGCGGTTGTGTTGGGGACCAGCCGTCAGTTGACTGGAATACAGGGGTCTCAGCCTTTTATCTATGCCGGAAATATTGTGCCATTCGATAGCTCATTCCTACCGGGGCTGAGGACTTTTGAAGAGGATTTGATCCGCATCAGTCAACACCTTGCCTCAGCTTTTGGCTTAAGAGGGGTTAACACCCTGGATTTTATAGTTAACTCGAGCGGGATTTGGGTTCTGGAATTGAATCCTCGTTGGTCAGCTTCAGTGGAACTGATTGAGAAGTGGAGGGGAGAACGTTTGTTTTCCCCTCATATTGCCGCTTGTAAAGCAAAGGGACAGAATTCGTTCCCCCCCAGCGGAGACAACCGTAAGCCAGTTCACAAGCAGGGCTGGCAAGGTTTTTGGGGAAAAAGTATCGTCTATGCCCAATCCTCTTTCCAAGTCACGGCAGATTTGGATATCCAGTCTCTATACGAGCAGGGAGTGCGCGATATTCCGCCCGCCGGAACCAGGCTGGAGAGCGGCCAGCCCATCTGTACCGTTTTAAGCGGCGCTGCGAGTGATGCCGCTTGTTGGCAAAGCTTGCAAGTAAAGTCAGAATGGGCCCGCCAGGTTTTTGGTGATATCAAGTCATCCGCTGCCCGCTAAACCGCATAAGCAGCAAGTTAGTTTGGACAACTATTGATTAAAGGAGGGGTGCGTCATGGGCATTATTTCCGGTTTACTAATTACCGTGCGAACCGGCCGGCAAGGTGCCACGATGGAGAACGGGAAATTAACCCCGGAATACCTCGAAGAAACCTCGACGCTGGCGATTAATCCCGAGGATTTCGCTGCCCTGGGAATGGCTCCGGGCCAAAGAGCTCGGTTAAAAAGCCCTGATGGTGAAGTCATCGTCACCTGCCGGCCCACGGAAGGGCCGCGCGGATTATTCTTTCTGCCGCTGGGCCCGACAGCTAGTCAATTAATCAGTGGAGAAACACATGGAACAGGAGTTCCGGATTTTAAGGGATTACTCGTAACGTTAGAACCAGAACTTGAATTTTCTCAGCAGACTAATCTAGGGGGTGAGATACGTAAATGAGTATCTATCAGGATGTCGTATGTACTTTCTGCGGGAGTCTTTGTGACGACCTTGAAGTCGAAGTGGCAAACAACAAAATTGTAAAAGTGAAACGGGCTTGCCTAATTGGTCGAAACAAACTTATGCACGCCCAATCAGATTTGGCTTCGGTCCGTATCAACGGTCAACCCGCTACCCTGGATGGAGCATTGAATGAAGCGGCACGGATATTATCAAAAGCCAAATCCCCGCTTGTCTACGGTTTATGTAGTACGACAACCGAAGCGCAGCGTGAGGCTGTCGTCTTGACCGAACTGATCGGGGGAATCGTGGATAACCCTTCGTCCTACTGACACGGTCCGGGCGTTGTTGCCCGCCAGTCAGTTGGACTGGCTTCATGTACGTTAGGCGAAGTAAAGAATCGGGCAGACCTCTTAATTTACTGGGGTTGCAATCCTATGGAAGCCCATATGCGCCATCTTAGCCGCTATTCTGCGTTATCAAAAGGGCTTTTCGTTCCGGAAGGCCGCAAAGGTCGGAAAGTGGTCGTGATTGATGTACGACCGACAGCAACATCAAAACAGGCCGATATATTTTTACAGGTCACTCCTGGACAAGACTTTGAGATTGCCACAGTCTTACGCGCCTTAATCAAAGGTTTACCTTTAGAGGGGCTTAGTGAATCCAGTACCGTCGCTGGTGTACCTTTGTCCAAGTGGCGGGAATTGGTTGCCTTAATGAAGGAGTGCCATTACGGGGTTGTCATGTTTGGAATTGGTCTTACGCAGAGCCGGGGGAAAGAGTTAAATTTGGAACAAATTAATACACTGGTCGGGGAAATGAATGAGTTCACTCGCTTCTATGCTATTCCAATGCGTGGTCACGGTAATGTCAATGGCAGCAATCAGGTTTTGACCTGGCAAACTGGGTATCCCTTTGCTGTGAATTTGAGCCGTGGGTATCCGCGTTACAATCCGGGAGAATTCAGTGTTATGGATCTGTTGGTTCGACGGGAGGTAGATGCCGCCCTAATCATTGCTACAGACCCTGGGGCTCATCTTCCTAAAGCTGCAGTTGAGCATCTTAAAAATATTCCCATCATTGTCTTGGAACCCCATGAAAATTGGACTACCTCATGGGCCAACGTAGTGATCCCTGTAGCACCTGCAGGGGTAGGGGCTGCAGGTACGTTTTACCGGATGGATAGCGTGGCTTTGCATGTTAAGAAGTTGGTGGATTTCCCGTTTCCTTCCGATCTAGAGGTGGTAAAATCCATAAAGGAGAGAATAACGGATGTTAAAGATTATCAACGGGCAAGTTTATGATCCAGCAAACGGGGTCAGAGGAGAGCTAAAAGACATCTGCATTGAGGGCGGTAAAATTATCGCAGAGCCTCACTTTCCTCAAAACCACAAGGGCGATATTGAGGTGATCGATGCCGCTGGATGTGCCGTGATGCCGGGTGGCGTCGAGATTCATAGCCACTTAGCGGGCCCGAAGGTAAATACCGCACGCATGATGTGTCCGGAAGACCACTATGATCATGTTCATTCCAAGACGCTCGCCACGCGCTCGGGAACGGGATACACAATTCCAAGTACATTTTTAACGGGCCAGTTATACTCGAGGCTTGGTTATACGACAGTCTTCGAAGCGGCTGTTCCGGCCTTGCTGGCCCGTCATGCGCACGAAGAACTTCAAGATACACCCTTACTTGACGCGGGTTTTTTTACGCTCATGGGCAATAACTACATGATGATGAAAGTCCTTGGTGAACCTGAGTCTGAGAAACGAAAAGAGCGACTAAGGGATCTTGTAGCTTGGCTTTTACGGAGCAGCAAAGGATATGCTGTGAAAATTGTGAACCCGGGTGGCATCGAAAGCTGGAAATGGAGCCAGGGTTCGGTCAATCTCGATACCCCCGTTCCTCCGTTTGGCGTGACGCCGCGACGGATGCTCTTGGAATTGGTTGACGTGGTGGAGGAGTTGCATCTGCCCCACCCCATACACCTTCATTCCAATCACCTCGGCGAAGCCGGAAATGTGCAGACGACGTTGGAAACCATGCGTACGCTTGAAGGCCGCCGCGTACATTTGACCCATATGCAGTTTCACTCGTATGGCGCAACAAAAAAAGGGGGCATTGCATCAGGAGCGCCCCAGATAGCGGAGTACCTAAACCAACACCCTGAATTTACGTGTGACGCTGGGCAGATTGTTTTCGGTCCAGTGACCACGATGACTGCGGATTCTCCCATGCAATTCCACCTTCACCAGTTAACCGGCAACAAGTGGGCGAATGCAGACGTTGAGATGGAGTCGGGGGCAGGCATCGTTCCCTTAATCTATCGCCCGAGCAATCTGGTAAATGCCATCCAATGGTCCATTGGCTTAGAACTTCTCCTGTTGGTCAAGAATCCGTGGCAGATTTTCCTGACGACTGATCATCCCAATGCGGGACCGTTTACAGCTTATCCACAAATCATCCGCTTACTTATGGATGCAGACTATCGCAGGGCACGGATGGCAGAACTAAACCCGAAAGCTGTTCGTTATACTTGCTTGGCGGAATTAGACCGAGAATACACGCTCGATGAAATCGCCATCATTACCCGTGCCGGTCCGGCAAAAGCTCTGGGACTTTACCGTAAAGGGCACTTGGGGGTTGACGCTGATGCGGACGTGGCCATTTATCGGCTTCAACAAGATAAGGAAGCGATGTTTTCTCGCCCAGCCTATGTCTTAAAAGATGGAGAGGTTATCGTTCGCGAGGGACAGGTGATCAAGAATGTTAGGGGCCGGACACTATTTGTCCAGCCTGAGGGCTCACAGAAATTGCCTCCAGATCTGGCTGATGATTTTGCGAAATTCTACTCGATTGCGCTCTCGAATTTCGCCGTCGAAGAAGAGTATGTTGAGCGCCCGGAGGTGATCCCATGTATTTAAATGGTGTAGAAATCGAAGAAACGTTCGCCGAGGCGTTTACGATGCGTGGCACAAGAGTGACAGTTACTGCGGTAAACGAACGATGGGCTCGCTACGCCGCCTTGGCAGCCACCGGCTTTGCGACGTCAGTTATCGGATGTGGGGTCGAAGCTGGGATTGAGGGACCTACAGCGAGTACGCCGGATGGCCGGTTCGGCTTGGATTGCCTCTTTTTTGCCTTCTCGAAAGAAGACATGGAAAAACACCTTATCAAACGTATCGGTCAGGCGATTATGACCACCCCGACTTCAGCCTGCTTCGACGGAGAATTACCGGAATTTCAGGGGCAAGGGGATACCTTGAACAAAGTCAATATCGGAGGAAAGCTGCGTTTTTTTGGAGATAGTTATCAAGCGAGTAAAGTTATTGGAAATCAGCGCTATTGGCGGATTCCAGTTATGGATGGCGAATTTTTAGTCCAAGAGGAGTTCACCGTAGCCAAAGCGATTGGCGGCGGGAATTTCCTTATCTTGGCTGAAAGCGCGGAGGCAGCCCTTCTGGCCGCGGAAGCTGCGGTAGAGGAGATGCGTACCATTCGTGGTGTTATCCTTCCCTTCCCGGGCGGTGTGGTCCGCAGTGGGAGTCAGGTTGGGTCAAACTACAAATTTCTTTCCGCCTCGACGAATACAGCCTATTGTCCAACGATTCGAGGACGCCTTGATAGCCTGCTTCCCGATGGAGTCAATGCCGTGCTGGAGATTGTCATCGATGGACTTACCTTCGAGGCTGTGAGCCGGGCGATGCAGGTGGGGATCAACGCAGCGACTCAAGTGCCGGGCGTCCAGAGGATTACCGCAGGCAATTACGGAGGACGTTTGGGTAAACATCATTTTCATCTCCAAGAGATCTTGATTTAAGAGTTAAAAGGGATAGGGGGTAAGGCATGAAAACGCAAGTGACACTGGTTCTGAAAAAAATCCCCTCTGTGCCGGTGGAAGCAGAAAGTATCAACCCCGAGAATGTCACCGAAAAAGGAATTCAGGAGATCGAAAGTATGCTCCTGTGGTGTGGAAATCGCCAAGCAAGGGTCGGCGACTACTTTGATGTCGAGATTGCATCGCTCGAAGAGACTAAGAACGGTGTTGCTGATCCTGTGTTTAATTCGTCTAACAAAGGCCAAAAGAATTTGGCAAAGCTTGTGTTACAGGGAGACCTTTCCAAATTCAAGCGGCTTGGGCAAGGCATGGCCGCAGGGGAAATGGTGATTCAGGGGTCGGTGGGTTTCCACGCCGGAGCGCTTATGCGTGGAGGAACCCTTGTGATTCAGGAAAATGCCGCTGATTGGCTGGGTGCCCATATGGAAGGCGGGCACATTCGGGTGAAAGGTTCAGTGGGTCATTTTGTCGGATCCGCTTATCGAGGTAAAACGAAAGGAATGACAGGTGGCACGATTCTGATTGGGGGTAATGCTGGGCAAATGCTTGGAGCGCGCATGGCCCGAGGGCTCATCGCGGTCGAAGGAGATTGCGGAGACGTGCCGGGATTTGGCATGATGGCGGGCACGATTCTCATTCAAGGAACTCCAGGGATTCGGGTCGGTGCGAAAATGCACCGCGGCACCGTGATTCTTTTTCAGCCGAAAGTTCTTCTGCCCACGTTTTATTACAATTGTACCTATAAGGTTCCCTTTTGGAGTTTATTGTATAATCAACTTATCCGGGAAGGCTTCTCGCTGCCAGCTTCATCTCAAGACGTGTCCTTTCGCCGCTACAGTGGTGACGCTAATGAAGGGGGAAAGGGGGAAATTTTAATATGTCTTTGTCATTAAAAACAGTGCCTGAACTTAGCCCCAATCAACAAGCGCTTCCGATCGTCCAAGACCTCATCGCTCGCCGTGAACAGCTTCAGGTGGCAGTCCACCTAGTCAGTGGGACCACGGTGATTGACTGCGGGATCAATGCTCCAGGGGGGTGGGAAGCAGGGGTCGCCTTCGCTTCGATATGCCTGGGGGGCCTCGCACAGGTGAAGATGCACTGGGCAGATTTTGGCGGGTTGCGCTGGCCTGCGGTCGAAGTAGTAACCGATCATCCCATCCGTGCTTGCCTGGCCTCCCAATATGCCGGCTGGTTTATTAAAAAAGACAAGTTTTCGGCTATGGGATCCGGGCCTGGGCGAGCTGTGGCTCATACAGAAGAGCTGTTTGCCAAGTTAGGCTATGAAGATCCCTCCCCGGTTGCCATCCTTTGCTTAGAAAACCGCAAACTTCCTACTGAAGCGGCTGTGGAGATGATCGTTGAGAAGTGCGGGTGCGAACCGTCTAATCTCTATATTTTAGTCGCGCCTACAGCGTCGCCGGTTGGTTCGGTCCAAATCGCGGCTCGTGCGGTGGAAACCGGTTTGCATAAGCTCATGGCGCTGGGGTATGACCTGGGAGCTATTGAAAGCGGATGGGGCATTTGCCCGATTCCGCCGGTTGCTGCCGATGATCTCAAAGCTTTGGGTCGAACAAACGATGCCGTGCTTTATGGCGCTACCGTTCATTATCATCTGCGCGATGACGACGAGAAGCTGGCCTCTCTAATTGGGCAGATCCCGTCACTGGCCTCGCGTGATTACGGCGAACTGTTTGGGAAACTGTTCGAGCGGTATGGCTCGTTCTATGACATCGATCCGCTCTTATTTAGTCCGGCGGAAGTGTGGTTGAGTAATCTGCAAAGCGGTCGTTCCTTCCATGCCGGTTCTGTCCGTTCAGACCTGCTAACCTCGTCTTTTGGGCTTGAAGCGCAGGACAAAGATAGTTAAAGCAAGAGGGGACAAAAATATGCGTCAAAGAGTGCGGATGGGGATCATGGGAACAGCAAAAGGACCTCACATACAAGCTTTAGCCACAGCCCTGCAAAACAGAGGTGCAGAAGTTAGCTTCGTTTCCCCTCAGCGCCTGACATCGTTTATCCCGGAGCCCGCAACCATCATCACGGGCTCGGATGGGTCTCGAAAAAACCTCGGGGATCTGGATGCCTTGCTTGTCCGTTCGCTGCCTGGCGGATCCCTGGAACAAGTGATTTACCGGGTCGATGTACTGCATCGGTTGGAAAAACTCGGCTTAAAAGTCATTAATCGGGCTGCAGTCTTGGAAAAAACAGTTGACAAGTTCTATACGTCTGCTTTGTTAGCCGATGCGGGCTTGCCGGTACCCAAAACCGTCGTGACCGAAAGCTTCGATCAGGGGATGGAAGCTGTGAGGAAGATGGGGGCAGTGGTTGTGAAACCCCTTTTTGGCTCCCTCGGAACAGGCATGGTCATGGTCGAGGATCCGGAGGTGGCTTACCGCGTTTTTCGAGCCCTGGAGATGGGGCGCTATGTATATTATTTACAAGAATTTCTACCGCATAATAATGAAGATTACCGACTCTTTGTTGTCGGTGGGGAAGTAATCAGTGCGATGCGTCGCCGTGGAGAAAATTGGAAGACTAATATCGCCTGCGGTGCGATTGCGGAATACGTAGAACCGGATCCCGTCCTGAGCCAGTTAGCCCTTAAAACGGCAGAGCTTTTAGGAGCAGATTACGTTGGTGTAGATATACTAATCAGTCACGGGCAACCCTATATTATTGAAGCCAATGGGATTCCAGGCTGGACTGGCCTGCAATCGGTGACTAATGTCGACATTGCCGGGGTTCTGGCAGAGTATGCCATTCGTCAGGTGCAATTGGTGATTAATAAAGATTAGAAGGCGAGAAAGAATGCCAAAGGATGATTTTTGTTGGGATATTGCTTGGGCTGCGCAAGCGGCCTGCATCTTAGAAGCCAATGCGCCTAAAGTGGGGAATGTAAACCGTTTGAATGATTTTGCGGACTGTTCCCTGGAAGATTTCCAGATGAGTGCGGTGGCTATTGCCGAGCCGTTGGGTCGGGTTAAAGCGCTTGGGGTTGGACAAACCATCCGAGCGGCGATCCAGGCAACGCGCCAGGCGGTTCCGACGAATACAAATTTAGGGATGGTCTTACTTCTGGTTCCTTTGGCGATGGCCTGGAGCCTGATGGAACAAAGTTGCGAGGAAAAGAATGGCGCTGGGGAGAAAAAAGAGCCGCAGCGTGAGGGCTGGGCGAAGGAGATAGCCAATGTCCTCACGGGGCTTACGGCGGAAGATACCCGCTGCGTCTATGAAGCCATTCGCCTAGCTACCCCTTCAGGCATGGGGCACTCGGAAAGCCAGGATGTTTACCAGGAAAATTCCCCGGATATTACATTATTGGAAGCCATGCGTTTAGCTGCTGGCTGGGACATGGTTGCCCTAGAATATGTGAACCAGTTTCATACGGTCTTAGAGGTGGGGCTTCCGGCCTTGGAACGGGCTCTGAACGCCGGTCTATCTTTACCCCATGCGACTGCCCATACACACCTCTTCCTTTTGAGCCAATTCCCGGATACACTAATTGCCCGCAAAGTGGGTTTAAGCTTAAGTGAGACAGTTCAAGCGAGGGCTCAAATGATTTGGGAAGAAGGAGGGTGGCGGACAGATGCCGGACGGGCGCAGGCCGCAGAGTTTGATGCCTGGTTAAGAGAAGATGGGCATCACCTGAATCCTGGCTCGACAGCGGACCTAATTGCAGCCATCCTTTTTGTTTTATTTCTAGAAAATGGGCTCGGGCTTTGGAAGAAAAACCGCCGGGGCAAGGTGAACTTGCAAACGAGTGAATAAATAACAAGGAGTGGGTTCCTATGGGCATATTTTTAGACTCTCCTTTTTTGGCATCGGCCCCTTTGCTCTTGGTCAGTGTGGTTAATCTGGCGGAGGCGAAGGTTGCGTTCGAGGGAGGTACGGATGTCCTTGATATCAAGAATCCGGCAGAAGGAGCTTTGGGTGCTCCACGTCCCGGGGTTATTGCAGACATATGTCGAGTATACAAAGGTAAAAAGCCAATTAGTGTAGCCCTAGGCGAATTTCCGGGAAAACCCAGTGCAGCGGCTTTGGTCGCTATGGGAGCCGCCCAGTTCCAACCGGATTACCTGAAAATAGCATTTCTCGCTGATGCAACGCGCGCGGAGATCGTTACAACCCTTCAGGAAATAAGGCTGGGGGTGGCGTATGTTCAGCCGGAAGAGATACCCGTGGTTGCCGTGGCTTATGCGGACACCCTGCCTTCCGCGTCTTGGACTTTAGAGGAATTTACTACTTTCGCTCAAGATGGCGGTGCTCAGGGCTGTCTTGTGGATACCTGGGAGAAAAACGGAACGTCTCTGCCGAATTTTTTATCCAGGCAACAAAGCGCAGAATTTATCGCTAACTGTCACGATCGCCAGCTTTTCTGCGGTTTGGCCGGATCTTTAAAGCCTGAAGAAATAGGTTCTTTGCTCACCTTAGGTCCGGATATTATTGGGGTGCGTTCGGCTGCGTGTGGAGGAGATCGCTTGCGGGGGGAGGTTACTTCTCAACGGGTGACTGGACTAAAGGCACTTTTTTCCCAAAAGAAGTAGGGGTCTTTGGCCCCAGATAGACGCCCTGCGTGTGACCGGTCTCTAAAAGTTCAGCAAGTCGTTCCGGATAAAGACCATTCAGAAACCAAACCGGAAGATTGGGCGAGAGAGCTTCATGAAAATAAGCGTCGACGTCCGGTTCTTTGACCTCTGGATCAATATCAACGCTCTTTAACAAGACGAGGAGCGCAGCATCCAGCCGTTTGGCAAGATAGGCCGCGATGGAATCTGAGGTGACGCTCCATGACCGGGGTAGGTCCTCCGGTGGTACGAGGCTTATGTAACGGGAGCACAGGAGGATCTGGGGGCTAGAGGGGAAGCTCGATTGCTGAAAAGACACTGGAGCGGCGAGGTCAGTTAATCTGCTGCCGGGAATAAACGACTGAAGGAGGTAAGCAAACTGATCCATGGCTAACAAGGCCATAAAATGACAGGTCGGCTCACTGAGGTTTAATCGTTCTCCATAGTCGCGGACACTGTCTGCAAAGGGTCCTCCGCCGGGTACGATGAGCAAAGGGTGTTTTGCGGAAAAACATTGCAGGATGTTTCCGAGTGGCTTGAGGGCTTGGCCGTCTTCCTGGTAAACCAAACTTCCCCCCAGTTTGATGATGATGGGTTTTTGCAATAAAATCATCCTCCTGTCATTTTTTTTAAGAGATGCGTTATTATTAAATATGTTTAAATCTTTTACTTATTGTAAAGGAATTCGTGTGTTTTGCCAAAGCCAAGAGTTTTTGAGGAGGTAGGGATTTTTGCGAGTCTTAATCTATGAGTTTTTTTCTGCTGGTGCAATGGACGATAACGAAGATTTGTTTTTATTGGGATTTTCTATGCTCAATGCGGTTCTGAGCGATTTTATTGAGCTCCCTGGCTTGGAAATTTCCACGGTCCTTCAGTCTCGCGTCAAGGATCTCATGGTCCAAGTCCCTTATGCCAGTCGGATACACATTTCTTGGACTGGGGAGGGGACTGGAACATGGCTTGATCAATATGAGGAAATGTTGGAATGGTGTGATATTGTTTTAGTGATTGCTCCTGAGACCGACGGGCTTTTGGCCAGGCTCATCGGTGCAGCCGAAAGGAAAGGAAAGAAGGTGCTGGGTTCAACCGCCAAAGCGGTGGCCCTGGTCAGTGATAAAGCGGAAACCATAAAATTATTGGCAAGCCAGGGCTTACCCGTTCCGTACACTGAGAGGTTGACATGGCCTTTGCCTTCTCACTGGCAGGCCAGGATTGTCGAACGTTTTCCCATGCCGATCGTGCTTAAACCAGTGACCGGGGCCGGAGGGCAGGGGGTTATGGTTATCAAAGATCCTGTTCGCCTAGACCGAGCCGTGAAACAATTTGAAGGGGTATCAGGCCCCACACCTTTTCTGGTACAAGAGTATATCTCAGGAGAGGCGGTGAGCGTCAGTTGCTTCGTCACGGCCGGCCAGGTGCTGCCATTAAGCTTGAATCGTCAACACATAGCTCAGGATGAAGAGCTTTATTTCCAAGGGATTACGATTCCCTATCAGCATCCACAGGCCCAGGATGCCCTTGACATTGCCAAGCGTGCCTGCGAGGCGGTAGATGGACTTGCGGGATTTGTTGGGGTTGACCTTGTCCTCGGCGTAACGGGGCCTGTGATCATGGAGATCAATTCCCGAATTTCTGTGGCCTATGTCGCGTTGAGAGAAGTTGTTAAACGGAATTTAGCCCAGGATCTTTGGCTTACCTGTCTGGAGCAGCGCTTACCGGCTCCACCTGAGCTAAGCGGAACATTTACATATCGAGTGGGTTCATAAGGCGAAACGTACGCAAATCTGAAAACCCATTGTGAAGGTGAGGGGTAAAGAGTGTCTATTTTTATGGGTTTGGACATTGGCGGAGCCAATACCAAGGTGTGTTGGTTGGAGATGGAGAGTGGTCGGGTTGTGCGAGCCAAAGGCGATTCTGTTTACCATGAGGTGTGGAGAGACCCAGAAGGATTGCGAGGCGTATTAGAGGACTTCAAGTACAACTGGAAAATGGGAGATGGCCAGACGCTTCAGGGCGTTGCTCTAACTATGACGGCAGAACTGTGTGATATTTTCAAGTCCAAAGCGGAAGGCGTTATCACAATTCTTCGTTTGGTTGAGCAAGTTTTTACCGATGTACCCATCTACGTTTGGACAACACGCGGGGTTTTTGTTAGCCCGTCTCAAACGAGAGAGAAACCACTGGAGGTGGCGGCAGCGAATTGGCTGGCCAGTGCAACCGCCTTGGCCCGAAGCCCACTGGTCAACGATGAAGCTACGTTACTTGTCGATATGGGCAGCACGACGACAGATATTCTGCCGCTGGTTCGAGGGGAGGTTGTGGCCAAAGGGCGTACAGATCTCGAACGTTTATTATATGGGGAACTGGTCTACACAGGGGTGCTGCGAACCCAAGTCCAAGCGATCGTTGATTATGTACATGTAAATGGCATGCCATGCAAAGTGACTAGTGAATATTTTTCGATTACCGCGGATGTGTATCGATTGTTGGGCTTGATTAGGGAGGAGGATTATGATGTCGCTACCCCAGATGGCGGGGGACGGGATCTTACAGCCTGTGCCCAACGTCTTGCGCGTGTGGTTGCTGCCGACCCCGAGGAATTCGGTCGAAATGGCGTTTATGCGCTGGCTCGATTTATTCAAGAAAAACAGATCCAGCAAGTGCTGGATGGGATCTGGCAACTCCTTTCACGAATGGAGCAACCATGGCCAAAACGGTTAATCATGGCCAGTCAGGGCGCATTTCTTCTGAAAGAAGTAGCCAGACGTTTAGAGTGGGAAGCGATTCCCTGGTGGGAGTGTATCCCGGGTGCACAGGAAAGCTATGCGTTGACAGCCTTTGCGGTGGCTCGGCTATTGGCTACCCAACTGGCAGCTTAATTCAAAAAAAGGATGTTGAATATGAATAAAAAGCCATTCCGAATCATTCCCGCTTTGGACCTCAAGGCTGGAGTGGTTGTGCACGGGGTTCGGGGCGAGCGGGAAAAATATCAACCAATAGAGAGTGTTTTGAGCAGATCGTCGGAGTTCTCTCCCCTTGTGGACGCATTTGTTCAGCAGTTGGGGCTTCGAGAGTTTTACGTTGCAGATCTTGACGCAATCATGTCTTCCCTGAAGAAGGATCATTTGCATTTTGTGGCGCGGAAAAATGCTGAAAGGGTAAATCCTCTCGAACAGCTTTCGTTTATGGTGGATGCGGGAGTTTATGACGTTGACGGGGTTGGAAAAGTATTAGAAGCCGGAGTTGACTATGTCATTATTGGCACGGAGACTTTGCCTTCGCTTGAGATATTACATGAGATCATTAACCGCTATGGAGCAGAGCGACTTGTGGTTAGCCTGGATATTAAGGATACCAAAATTATGAGTGCTGCCTTGGAAATTACCCGTCTTACCCCTCCACAAGCTTTAAGGGAACTTAGGGAGTTAGGCATTCAAAATTTTATATTATTAGAACTAAGTAAGGTGGGCACGGGTACGGGGCTAAACAAAAGGCTAATTAAAGAATGCTTAACCGTCTTGGGTGCACAGCCCCATAAAACGATAGGTTCTTTAATCCTGGGCGGAGGAGTTTCCGGATCTGAGGATTTGCGCTGGTTAGCACAGGTGGGCGTTGCGGGAGCGATTGTGGCGACCGCTCTGCATGATGGCCGACTTACAAGAGAAAAACTAAACCAACTAATTAATTAATTGTAAACATAACCCAAAAGTATTAATGAAACTGTCCGGGTTTAAAGGGGAAACAACGATGATATTTTTGCTGGACAATCATGATTCTTTTACCTATAACCTCTACCAATACTTCGGGGAACTTGGAGAGGATATCATTGTCAAACGCCAAGACGCAATTACGATAACAAATATCGAAGCTATGCATCCTGATTTGATTGTGATCTCGCCTGGGCCCTGTACTCCGAGTGAATCCCCACTTTCCTTAGCCATCATCGAACACTTCAGGGGGCAAATTCCTATTTTGGGAGTATGTCTCGGTCATCAAGCTATCGGACAATTTTTCGGAGGAAAAGTGGTTCAGGCCAAAAGGCCTATCCACGGAAAAACTGCACCCATCCTTCATGATCAGCAGGGGGTCTTCACTGACCTTGTTAATCCATTGGAAGTGACCCGCTATCACTCACTGGTCATAGAGCGATCTACCCTTCCGGAGGAATTACTAATTACTGCCGAGTCAGCTGATGGAGAGATCATGGGCATACGTCATAAAACCCTCCCCATTGAAGGAATTCAATTTCATCCGGAAGCGATCTTAACCCAATCCGGACATCATCTGTTAAAAAACGCCCTCCAAAATGCCAAAATGTGGCGACTGCAGCATGCTGCAGCTCCATGGATTGTCAAGCCACTCTTCGTTTCAATTCCCCCTTATCTCTTATTTTCAGTCTTTAAAGAAAAATCATCTCCATTTTTTTTGGATAGTGGAAACGATTACAAAGAGCTTGGCCGTTATTCCTATCTGGGATCATCCCCTTTTTTAGAAGCGACAGCCTATCCCGATCAGCTTGAGCTATTTTGGACGAACCGCTCACACCGGGAAATAATTCCACTTCATAAATTCGAAAGTTTGAACTTTCTTAACGATGCACAGAGTAAATACCACGTGCGTCGTTCCCCTTTTCCCTTCTCCGGTGGCGCCGTAGGTTTTTTAAGCTACGATCTTAAAGACGAGCTTGAATCGCTTCCCAATGATACCGCCGATGACCTAACCCTACCCCTTTGGCGTTTTGCCTGGTATGATGGAATTGTGATTTATGATCACTTTCAGGATAAATATTGGATCACAGCCTGCGGTATTGACGAAGACGGGACATGTCATGCCGATTTAGCGCAGGAACGTGTCGAAAGCTTAGAACAGCTCCTCTACCCATTTGTTCCAGAGCAACTTGGCGAACCAGAGGACCTCATGAAGATGACAAACTCTTCCCTCTCACCCTTTTCCCCCATTACCCCCAGCGTCTCCCATGCCCAGTATCTAAATGATTTGAAACGCCTCATTGACTACATCTATGCTGGGGATATTTATCAAGCCAATCTAACCCAACGTTTTTCCATGACTTGGACAGGGGATCCTTGGGATCTTTATTCCCAACTTCATAGACAAAACCCCGCTCCCTTTGCTGCATTTCTGCCTTACTCGGATTTTCAAATACTTTGCAGTTCTCCCGAGCGCTTTATCCGAATTCAACCGGACGGACAAATCGAAACGCGCCCGATTAAAGGGACTCGCCCCCGCGGAAAATCAGAGGCAGACGATCAGGCTCAAGCCTTTGAGCTTCAAAATAGTCCAAAGGATCGTGCGGAGCTGACCATGATTATTGATCTGGAACGAAACGACCTCGGGCGAATTTGCGAATTCGGAACCGTTAAAGTTCCCGATTTAATAAAACTTGAAAAATATCCGACCGTCTGGCATCTAGCCTCGACCATTACCGGGCAACTAAGGCGTGGTCTCGAGCCCAGTGATATTATCCAGGCTGTTTTCCCCGGTGGGTCGATCACCGGAGCTCCCAAAATTAGGGCGATGGAGATTATTGAAGAATTAGAGTTATACAAACGGGGGCTGTATACAGGAAGCATCGGTTATATGGGCTTTGATGGCGCGTGGGACTTTAATATTGTCATCCGAACGATTTTGTTAAAAAACGGCAAGGCTTATATTCAGGTTGGGGGAGGGATTGTGGCAGACTCGATCCCCGAAAGTGAGTATAACGAAACGCTTGATAAAGCTAAAGCCCTGTTCAGGGTTCTGAAAGGACGATTAGATAGTTAAAGTTAAAAGGGGGAAATATAAGTTGTGAAAATAACAGTAGAAAGGCGGTTAATGCTGTTTGTGGCTTTAATTGCAGTATTAAACGTCGGAATCACGAGTGTAATTTTTTACTATAAATCCAATGAACTTTTTCTGTTAATACTGATCGTGTTTTCCTGTCTCTTGGGGTTTGTCTTTGCCAAAATGATTTCTAGGCCTTTAAACTCTTTAACAAATCTTGTTATTCAAACGGCCAGTTTGGATTTTACGACAGAAGAAAGTTTGTTTAAAAAATTAAATAAAAGAAAAGACGAAATAGGCTCAATGTCCAGCGCCTTATATGAAATGGGCGGTGTATTACTGGACATGATTGATCAATTGTTAACATCATCCAATAGCATTAATGAAAATGCCCGGTTATTGCATGTTTCGGCAGAACAAGTAGTAGAGCATGCCAATGAAAATTCTGCGACGACGCAGGAACTCTCAGCCGGATTGGAGCAGTCGGCTGCATCTGCAGAAGAGATTTCGGCCGCTTCAGAGGACGTTAAACAAAAAATGGATTCCATCACGGATAAGGCTAAAAATGGAGCCGACATTTCGAAAGAAATAACCATTAAAGCATCTATACTGAAACAAGATGCTTTAAATTCCAACGAAACAGCTCAAACCTTGTACCAAGATGTTAAAACAAAAATGGAGGCTGCTCTCCAACAAGCTCAGACAGTTTCTAAAATCAATCTTCTTACTGAGACAATTCTGAGAATTGCGGAGCAGACGAATTTGCTTTCGCTTAATGCGGCTATTGAAGCTGCACGGGCAGGGGAGGCCGGACGAGGTTTTTCGGTAGTCGCTGATGAAATCAGGAAATTAGCCGGACAATCATCGCAAACGGTTGTGGATATTCAGAAAATGATTGAATTGGTTACGACTTCTATAGATAGTATGACGCTTGGTTCCCAAAAACTACTCGAATTTGTTGACAAGAATGTAAAAAGCGATTACCAAAAGTTCATTGATGTTAGTGAACAATATAATCACGATGCGGTAGTTATTAACGACCTCATGGCAGATATCAATGTAACTGCTGAACAATTGGATCTTATTGTTACCGGAATTACGATGACAATCGCCGAAGTCGCCCGGACCATCAATGAGGGAGCGAGCGGTGTGCAGGAAATTGCCGGAAAAACGGGCGAAATTGTTTACCAAATTAATGATGTAAAAACAGCCGCGAATAAAAATCTTGAAAATGCTATGATCCTAAAGGGAATTCTAAACAAATTTAAGATTTAATAACCTCGGAGGTGTTACATCTTGTTTCGATTGGTCTGTCTCGATGTCGACGGTACATTAGTTGATACAAATATGAGGATTCCTCCTCAGGTTGTTAAAACATTAATACGTCTTCAAACGCGTGGAACTATAATAACCCTTGCTTCAGGAAGACATATTCCTTCTCTACAAGAATATGCCCGTCTCATTGGGACAAAAGCGCCGCTCATCGCGTTCAATGGAGCCTGGATCCAATGTTATAAGCAAGATGGACAAAAGAATAGGCGATACTGGCCACTCAACAGGTATCGTATTCTATCCATTATTGAATGCGCAGAACAAATGGGAATGGAGGTAACTCTCTACTATGCCAATGGCATAGTCTTAAAAAGGAATCGTAAAAGCAAAGAACAAAACCTATGGGCAGAGTTCCTCCGACGGATGGAAAAAGTTCCTGTTCAGGTAGTACAATCGTGGCCATTGATTTCTTCAATCTCTAGCAACGAAACAGACGGGTTGGGATCCCTCATGAAAATACTAATTGCGGGTCAGCCAGAAAGTGTTATTGAGTTATTGGGATACTATAAAGAGCATTATCCGGCAGATTATCAATTTGTTCTAAGCGGGGATCGATATCTTGAAGTCGTCGACAAGCATGCCACCAAAGGACTGGCATTGCAAACCGTTGCCCAGCATCTCGGAATTTCAAGGAGTGACATTATGGCCGTCGGTGACCATTATAATGATGTGTCCATGCTGGAGTATGCCGGCTTTGGGGTTGCTATGGGCAATGCGCCAGTGGTTGTTCAGCAGAAGGCTGATTGGGTTACTGCCAAGAACACAGAGATGGGTATTCTTAATGCATTGGCCTGTGCCTTTGGTCAGATCTGAAGCATAACTTTTCATCCGCTTAACATCAGGGTGTAAAGTTTCTTTAAAAAACTTTTACTCAACTCCGATCATCTGTGAATTAAAGGTTTTAGGACCGATCCATTTAGAAATTGCGAGAGCGGGTATAGACCTAAAGCACTGGAGACGATATGTTAGCGAGTATCACATGTTCGGCGATAAACAAGTCTTTGGTTCTCGCTTAGCCTATTTTATCTCATACTAAAAAACAGAAATTCGTTACTGGAGGACCATAGTAAAGGAGAAAGAGATTATGGGGATGGATTTAGAAAAGATTGAGCAAGCAGTTTACATGATTTTGGAGGCTATAGGAGAAGACCCTGACCGCGAAGGGTTAAGGGATACACCGAAAAGAGTAGCCAGAATGTATGCCGAAGTTTTTAGTGGGTTACAAGAAGACCCTAGTCGGCATTTGAAAGTGCAATTTTCAGAAGTACATGAAGAGATGGTCATTGTTAAGGATATACCGGTTTATTCCATGTGTGAACATCATCTGGTACCATTTTATGGCAAGGCACATGTCGCCTATATCCCGCGCAAAGGAAAAATAACCGGCTTGTCAAAATTCGCTCGTGTCGTTGAAGGGTTTGCGCGTAGACCACAGCTGCAGGAACGCTTGACGTCACAAATCGCGGATGCAATTATGGGCGAACTTGTTCCACTAGGGGTTTTGGTGGTTATTGAAGCAGAGCATATGTGTATGACCATGCGTGGGGTCAAGAAAGCGGGATCACAAACATTAACCTCAGCAGTACGGGGGGTATTTAATACTAATCCCATTACAAGATCAGAAGCTTTTTCACTGATTCAAGGTCATAGACGCTAAGAAAGAGGAGATCATGGTGGATGATGATTAAAGCCGTCGGTGTCATAAAGCCAAATACTATCTGCATAGTTTATCCCTTCTACGAGAGTTCAGCTTGTCTAAACAATTCGGGGCTCCTGGCTTGATCCAATTTTACATAACTCTCAGTCAGTAGCGCGAGGGCTTGATAATACATGCTCTGAGCGTGGGTTCTGACATCTTGACAAAAGGCCGGAACCCAATGCGCCAAATGTTCCTCAAGCAAGCGCTGTTCGAATTGCTGAGCGGCTAATACAGAAGATTTGTTTTCCTTCCCCCAGGCCTCAACTTCCATACTGGTAAAAAGAGCCATGCCTTCCGGTTCTGCACTAATATGATCCGGCATTTGGTAATTCCAGACCCCGAAGTCGTATTTTTAGATAGCAAGTGTCTTAGCCAGTGTATTGTACTTTCCAATGCTCATCTTCTCAGGTGCTACTTTGCCTTACGAGGTTATGCCTGGGGCTCTTCAAAAAGCAGCCGATATATTACCGCTGACCCAGGGCATTAAACTGCTGAAAGCCGCTTCACTTGGCTTGCCGATCGATAGTGTTTTACTGCCCGTCATTGTGATGATTGCACTTGTAGTGACATGTATTGGTGTTTCCATTCACTTTTTCAGATGGGAGTAATCCAAGCGCGCAGATCTTCGCTACCAGCATTGCCCCCTATTCCCTGAGAGCAAGGAACGGGGCCGGGGTGTCCATGCCCATCGCCTCGGCTGAACTGGACACGGTGGCTCCCGACGTGTTGAATCCAAACATATTAGCCTCATTTGGGCATACTATATTGAACAACCAAATGGAGGGTGGTATAATATGGACAAGAAGATCAGTCGTGATAAAGAATGTACGAAGGGGGAGAAAGATATGTCTCCTATTGTATTAAATAAACTTGAAAATAAAGGTTTAAATGAATCTAAAAAAGCCATATTAAAACAACTTATGGGTTCCTATTCGGGAAAAGTTGATTTTAATAAGGTGCGTGACGAGTGGAAAAAGGATGAAAAGCGTTAATTTTAATGATCACTTTTTAGGTTTCGAAGAAGATGAGGATATCTTATTAGATACCAATATTATTTATGCGTTTCTAAACCCATTTGATGCTTGGCACACTACAATCAAAAACTTGTTTAATACCCATATCCTTACAAGTAATGTTAAATTATATCTTTATACTCATTCGAGTATTGTAAATGAAGTGACTTATTTATCTAGAGATCCTCTTAATAATTATTCTAAACATTACGGGACGATTTTTTCTGAACAAGATATTACTCAATCTGTGAATGATATTTTAGATAAAACGAAACAATTGATTGAACAGGATGTAGTTTTACTTTTAGAGAGCAATAAGGAAAGTATATATCAACAAGTAGATTATGCTATGTATTTTGGCGCGATGGATTCTCTTATTATATCTTTGGTAAATGAATATGGAATAAGTTTGCTAACAACTGACACTAGGTTGCTCAATAATCTTACGAGTAAACAAAATGAGTTTCCAAACATACGAAATGTTTATTACACAAATGGTTATCATAGGTCTTACTGAGGCTTCCCTTTTTGGAGGCCTTTTATTTTATAGTGTTTTATTTAGCCGTAATTAAACTGAAACCTAACGTTAAAATGATGCTAGAAGTTTTCATAGTGATTTGGCAAATATTTCTGTATAATGAAATAGAAAGTTCTAGAACTGAAAGTCAACCTTTCAGTTCTTTTATTATAGGGGGTCAACATTGACGAAGGCCAAACAGATTAAAATGTATAGCTTTGGAAGCGATAAAAGTCTATTTGCGCAGAGCATGGGACAAACCTTTTAAATGGATGAAAGATATGGATTAGATATTTATCGGACAGTTGACAGAGAAAAAATGCAGGTCGTAATGGATCTATGCATACCGATTAAATAGAGCAAGAATTCAGAAGTAAATAAACAGACTTCTTACTATAATGAGAACTGTTCCAGGGATATAGTTCGATTTGAAAGGAGTCTGTTTTGTGTTTTTAGAAGTAATAGAAAAAATGGAGGGTGTTAAAATGTTTGATATAAGAAAAATTCAGGAGCAGGTAATCTATGGAGCTGTCAAAAGGGCGAGCAATGCTGAAACAGCAAGAGAAATAGTCTATGGAAAAGATGAGTTGGCTAGAACAGAGAATAATCCGACTTGGGTGAACTCTACAATGAAGAGATTAGAAAACCATTTTGATAAGTCGGCTGTTAATCAGATTAGAATGAACTGTCAGTGTGGATATGGAATGGATGAGAAATTAGCGCTGTAGCTATCCCCATGGGGTAGTTTTTTTGTTATAATCAAAACAGCTTAGAAATATAAGGTTGAAAATAGTCGCAACAGAGAATATAGTGGAAAATTTTGTACTATATTAACCAGATAAATAATTAGGTTCGTTCTAACAAATCATGGTATGATTTGATTAATCCTTTGTTTAGGAGTGATTATTATGAAGGCAATTAAAATTCAAAATAAAGATGTCCTAGAAGCAGTTAATTCAGGTTTACCATATATCGAAATTGGTAACCGGAAGTTTTTATTATTCGAAGTTGAACAATATCCTGATACTAATGTTTATGAGGTGACTGATACCGAAGAAGAACAATTGTTATTAGAGGCTTTAGAAGGAGATAACCCAATCCTTTCTGATTTAGAAATAGACAAAATTTTGGGTTATACTAGAGAAGCATGAGAATACATTGGAGAAGATCGGCAGTTGATTCACTTATATCCCTTGATAAATGGAGAAGAGAAATAGAACTTAAACCTATAGCATCATTCTTGAGGGAGCACATCAATAATTATTTCCAAGGACAGGACTTTTCCGTATATGTCCCTGGAAAAGCCGTTGTTCTTAAAGGTTACCCCGTTAATTTAAGGATGCTGCTCATATCTGTTGGAAAATCTGATCCATATAAGGTTTTTTATCGTATTACAAAAGATGACATTGAGATATTCCTGGTTCGTCATCCACGGCAAAATCAAATGTTTTAACGCTAAGCGCATATTATAAATATTGGGTATGGATTTAACAATATATAAAAAAGGCAGAACAGGAGGGTTACTCATAGGCTAATCCAAGCTAGAGAAGGGGATTCATGCCCTATGCTTATGCAATGGGAAGCTGTTGGACAGGAGGGAGGCCTTGGTTACAATGAACTGAAATATTTTTGGGAGGAAAAAGCGGTACAATTAAAGTATCCGGCCAATGGGAAAAAAAACACTGCCGGCGTTATTAATAGGGTTAGTAATTTGGAAGGACTCCGTCTTACCTCGGAGGGAATGGCTATGGGATATCATGAGGGCAAAGCCACCTTTGTACCCGGCTTGCTGCATGGGGAAATTGGTCAGGTTAAGACTGTGGAAGTGAAAAAGAACTGGCAAAGAGGAAAACTGCTGGGAATTCTGAAAGCATCTGCAGACCGGGTCAACTCGCCTTGCAGTATATTTCCTGTTTGCGGCGGCTGCCAGCTGCAACACCTGAAATATGAGCAGACCTTGGTTAGGAAAGAAGCAGTGGGTGACAGCCACAGCCCTCGACCCATTGAAGCATCCGACGCGGGGTCCTATGTCAAGTCTCGACACAAGAGTATCTCTCTACCCATAGGCCATTCACGTAGTATGATTCGCTTAATGATGCTCCAGATTTCCATATGACTTTTGTCTAAAATTTGGAGGTCAATTCAAACAGTGGCTCAACCTGGTCCGAATTATTCAATAGAGGCTTAGCTAATATGTATTCGCAAATATCTTTTCGTTCCAGGCCGTTTGGTCTGGCTTTTTTGTTGTTCAGGAAAGTATAAAATTTTTGATTTGTGGATAACTGATTTGAAGCGCGTGCGACAGCACGCTTTTTCTATATACCCGATGGGTACATATGATTATTTCATCAGTCTCAAATTGGTTTTGCGATGGACTAATCTAGATTAGTCCATCGCAAAACCGGCAATTTTTTAATTTTTTTCGCTGGGAACTCATTCCCTTAATCTATAGTGTAATAAACCGTCCATAGTGAATCTGTCTGGAATTATCTGGTTGATGACGTAGTCGTATTATGATATAATATGACTATTAGAAAGTATATTGGAAAGAGGTGATACCATGGAGAAAATAATCCGGCCGTCAGCAGATTTAAGAAATCATTACAGTGAAATATCAAAACAGTGCAAAGAAACGAGAGAAGCTGTTATTATTACGGTAAATGGAAGAGGAGATACGGTAGTTCTTGGATTACAGGATTACTATCAGCTGAAATCAGA
>LADV01000227.1 GCA_000961805.1 Peptococcaceae bacterium BRH_c23
TTCGTGACCAAAAGCCCTTTGTGATTAAACGACCTGAAGATCATCAAACTTGGAGGACAACAAAGCCTCAACCAGCAGCTGCTTAAAGGAATAGTTTGGATACGACAGAGCCATTCGGATCGTGTCAAAGGTGATGCGAGGGATACCGGAGGGCGTTAGACCGAGGATATGCTCGCCATCATCCTATTGACACGTGCACTACACCCAAACGCTTGAAGACTGCAAAGTCTCTTTTACTCCAGAGAGTTACCCCAAATTGAAAGAGAGTTTGCTTGGCTAGCGCCGAGCGTCCCGTTTCTCTAGGTGGGCTTCCCAAAAATTAACGTTTAGGTCATTGTTCGGATTTTTCAATGGCTTAGTTTGTTATGCCGTATTTTACAAACCGAAAATTAAAAGAAATAATCAGACAAACTCTTGACTTTTATTAGCTGGTCTATTTTTTAAGTGTACGGTAGCCTTGATCCTATCTGCTCCATTCATCCCTTCCAACTCTTGCAGAAGAGTCTAAATTTACGCGCAACTTATTCTTAAGCAAGATCCATGCCAATAGCAAATAGAACCCTGAAAGCCTTAGCCTCCACGGTTCTATAGAAAAAGCTATTATTGAAGTAGTCAGCACTATGTAGCCATTACGCAACACTCGCTACCTGTTTAATCTAAAATATCCTTGTTATTCTCCGACCCTAGCATTTTGTGTCGCTTTTTCGCTACATGTTGCGATATAACAACGTAATGAGGAAAAAGGTATATTGTCGGCACTTTATAGACCATACTTCTCCATTTTTCGATAAAGATTCGTCCGATGAATTCCTAAAATCTCTGAGGTTTTAACCTTATTCCCCCCCGTTGTCTTCAGCGCCTTTAGTATGGCCTTACGCTCCGCCTCCGCAAGTTCGAGCGCTAATGGTTGAAGAGATGTGTTTTTTCGCCGTCCCTCTAAATCTTGTAGATATAAGGGAAGATCCTTAAGTTGAATCATACCCCCTTCCGCAACATTGATGGCTCTTTCCATCGCATTCTGAAGTTCACGAACATTTCCTGGCCACGCGTAAAGCTGAAATAGTTCCATAACCCAACGATCGAGCTTTCTCAAGGATAATCCCAGTTCGTGTTGGAATTTGGACAATAGATGTTCACTTAAAAGTAAGACATCACCCTCCCGTTCTCGTAAAGGCGGTATCGTAACCGTAAAAACATTGAGCCGATAATAGAGATCGCGCCGAAATTCCCCTAACCCTATCATTTTTTCCAAGTCTCGATGGGTAGCAGCTATAACTCTTATGTCTAGTTGCTGCAACCGATTGCTTCCTACTCTTTCGACTTCTTTTTCTTGTAAGATCCGTAAAACTTTGGCTTGCATAGTGAGTGGAAGATCACCGATCTCGTCTAGGAAGATTGTCCCTCTATTGGCCAACTCGAATTTTCCGGGCTTACCCCCTTTCTTGGCTCCGGTAAAGGCACCTTCTTCATATCCGAAAAGTTCTGACTCCAAAAGCTCCGCTGGAATTGCTCCACAGTTCACTCTCACAAACGGTTGATCATGGCGCGTACTGGCTGCATGAATGGCATGGGCAAAGAGCTCTTTACCCGTCCCGCTCTCCCCACGCAAAAGGACCGTTGATTTCACTAGCGCCGCCCTTTCCGCCAACTCGATCGCCCGGAGAATGGCTTGGCTTTTGCCAACGATATTGCTAAAAGTGTAGCGGAATTTCTGATAGTGTTTTAATTCCTTCTCATAGAATTTCAGCTTATTCTCTAATAAATCCAACTTTTCTGCCAAAGTACGAAGGTCCCGAACATCCCGAAACATAACCTTGCCCACAGCACCGATGAGTTTACCCTCTTCTCTGCGAGGAAGGCGCATCACCATCGCTTCTTTACCGTTAATATCCATAACTTCTCCGATTTCTGCGACTCCAGTCTGGGCAACAATATGCATACGACTATTCGGTAGTACCTCAGTACAAAGACGACCAATCGCCTCCTCTTGCTCAATATTAAGGAACCGACAGTAGCTCTTTGTTATGCGGGTTATAATGCCTTTAGAATCTACGACCATAACACCGTCATAGGCCTGCTCAAAAATACCTTCCAAGCTTGTAAGGCAAGTTTGCGTATGATCTAAACGAGATAATACCCTTTGTAATTCACTGCCATCCTGAAAAACTGCAACCGCACCGACCGTTTCTCCATCTTGATTTATGGGAGAACGGTTGGTAATAAACATCCGTTCCCCGATGAACAGTTGATCAGAGTTGGCTTCTCCATCCTGGATCACGCTATGAAGTTTGGAATTAGGAATAACTTCCATTATTTTCTTACCGATAATACCTTCCACATCTAACCCAATGAATGTAGCTGCAGTGGGGTTACAATAACAGACTGCATCTTGATCATCTGTCACAATAATGCCAGCGTTAACTGCTTGAAAGATTTGATCCAATTTTATTATTTGATGAGACTCCATGCCTTTTCCCTCCCATTTACGGTCATCGTGTGGCGCGAAACAAGTAACGTAAGCTAAATAACACCTTCCCCGCATTGTCCGGTCATCATTATAATGTTTCCGTTCCTGTAAAAAGTTGTTATACTCAAGTATAGCATGTTTGTCCAAATCTTAGCCCATTACATTAAGTCGAGGTGAAACAATGGATGACCTGACTCTACCGCAAGCAATCACGATCGGCCGCCTCCAAGAAACTTTATCTTTACAGGTTCTTGGCGACATTAACGCCTTAGTTCAAAGTGTTTCCCTGTTATCCATTCAGACGATTCACTTCACTGGGATTAATACCTTCTCCTTACCGTTTGTCGGTGAAACGATAACTCTAGCAGCTACCGATAACGGGTTTATTTCTCTAACCATAGGGATTTCCACCGAAAAAATCTGCTTGCTTTTTTCCCAATTGGACCCTTCTCCTTGGCCAATCGTTTGCGAAAAAGCAACAGATTGGTTAGAGCGCGAACTAGGGCGCATTCTTTTAACGAGTGAACGCTATTCACAGATGATCGCAGAACACTTGACAAGCGGAAATGGATTTTCCTTTCTAACCAACTTACAAGATATTTTCAGATGTGATATCTTCCTAATCAATAAGCAACTCGAAGTTCTCAGGTGGGCAGGAGGAAAAGCCCTTCCCTTAACGCCAATCTCTTTTAAATCCCCAGAAACGACCCCTACGTCATCCACCCTGCCCAAACCCTTCGCCCCACTCTATATAGGGCAATGGACTGAGAAAAGGTATCATAGTATTCCACTAACTTGGTGTCCTCTATCTGGGCCAAAAGGAGTCTTGGGATTTCTTGGACTGGCTGCAACTATCCAGGACATAGGGAGTATTGAACAATTTTTCCTTCAAAAAACAACAACATTAATCTTGCTTGAACTTGTTAAAACCCAGAGCATTCAGGACAGTGAACGCCAACACCATAGAGATTTCCTCTTTGATTTGCTTTATAATAATTTCGATTCTCTTGAAGTGATCATTTCACGAGGTAAGTTGTGGGGTTGGAATTTTGCTAACCCTCACTTTGTAGTAGTTGGCGAAATAACAGATTATAATCCCGATTCAGCCGACCGCGAACGTTTCGAAGAATTAGTGACAGAAATGACCACCATTTTGCATAAACGTCAACCCAAGACAATTTGTATCGAACGCAATGGTCAGGTTGTTTTACTTCCCTCCCTATGTTCTGAAAATCCATAACGAACTTCTCCTCGCGCTAAGCCAATTTTTCGCAAAAGGAGGCGAAAAACTACCGCAAACCTTAAGTCCACTCGTGAAATCTTATTCAGCTATATCCGAACATTATAAAGTAGATAAGCTGCTTCTGACCAACGAGGTTTTGGACCAATGCTCTAAAGCGGATGACGACGAATTTCTCGTTATGCGCTTCGAATTTAATCGTCTTTTCGTCGGCCCATCTTCTCCTCTTGCGCCCCCCTATGAATCTGTTTATGTGTCCCCTGACCATTTAGTGATGGGAGAACAAGCCTTAGCAGTCCGCAAGATTTATAAACAAGAAAATTTGCAAGCTACAGGGCAAGGGCGTGAACCGGATGACTTTATTTCAACTGAACTTGAATTCGCCGCTTACCTCCTAAGTCAGATTATGGACGCCCAAGCTACCAAGAACGATGTTAAAGTTCAACTCTATAAAACCTTATACCACGAGTTTTGGAAGCAACACCTTGGCCTCTGGTTAGGAACATTTGCTCACACTGTTACCCAGTCGGCCAAGCATCCTCTCTTCTCTGCCTTAAGTGACGTTCTCGTTACACTCACAACTCTTCATGCCCCATTAAACACGAAGGAGGCCTATTATGAAACTTTCTCGCCGCAAATTTCTCGGGGGAGCAGCAGCTGCTGCCTCTAGCCTAACTCTATTTAACTTTAATTTATTAACAAATTCCCCCGCTGCCTCTGCAGCCGATCAACCCTCTGAGACTATGAAAACGTTCCGCAATGTCTGTCCCCGTAACTGTTACGACACATGTGGGATGATTACCTATGTACAAGACGGAATCCTCAAAAAAGTTGAAGGAGATCCTAAACATGGCTACACCAAAGGAAAGCTTTGCCTAAAGGGTTATGCTTATCCGCGTCGAGTCTATAGCCCGGATCGTATCAAATATCCCATGAAGCAATCCCCTCGTGGTTCCGGTAACTGGACCCGGATCAGTTGGGATGAGGCCATGGATACGATTGCCAAGAAAATTTTAGATTTAAAGAAGCGCTACGATTCCACACTTCCGATCTGCTTTGATAAGTACTCCGGAAACTTTGGCATTGTTCACTATGGTGCAGATGGAACAATGTCTAGCCTCGGCTATACAACTCGCGCCGTAGGCACACCCTGCTGGCCCGCCGGCATTGATGCTCAAACCTATGATTTTGGTACGCTTTATTGTAACGACCCCGAAGACATGGTTAATGCCAAGTATCTTATTCTCTGGGGACAAAATGCTGCCTGGACAGCGATTCACAGTTTCCCATTCATCAACAAAGCTCAGGAACGCGGGGCTAAACTCGTGGTGATCGATCCAATTTTAACGTCAACCGCTTCAAAAGCCGATCTCTATATCCAAGTCAACCCCAGTACGGATGGGGCTCTCGCTTTGGGCATGGCGCGCTATATCATAGATAATAATTGGGTCGACTGGGAATATGCCCGCGCCAACAGTCTCGGCTTCGATGAATGGGTCGACTATATCAAAAAGGATATCACCCTGGACTGGGCTTCTGAAAAAACCGGCGTGCCTAAAGATATCATCATGGAAATTGCCCGCGAATACGCGACAACGAAACCAGCCAGTATGTGGGTTGGCTACGGTATGCAACGCCATGTTAACGGTGGACAAAATGTACGCATTATAGATGCTCTCGGAGTCATGACCGGCAATGTCGGCAAATCTGGTGGGGGGGTTAACTATGGTCACTTAGAAACGTGGGGCTTCAACTATAATGCTATGGTCAATCCTGCACCAAAGGGGTCTAAAGGGTTTATTGGCCCTGATGGCAAAGAAGGGGATCGTGCCATCAACATGAATAACTTTGCGGACGATGTCTCCGCCCAAAGCGACCCTCCAGTAAAAATGCTCTGGCTGGCGTGCCGGAACCCTGGCGCCCAAGATCCCGACACTAACGCCATCGAAAAAATGTTTGCCTCCATGGAATTTGTCGTTACCGTAGACTCGTTTTTCAACAAAACCGTCGAGATGTCCGATATCGTCTTGCCGGTAACCACCCATTTTGAAGACTGGGATGTCATGGCCAGCTATTGGCACTATTGGATCGGTATTAATCAACGCGCTATTGACCCTTTGTATGAATCAAAAAGTGATGTTGAAATTGCCATAGAACTTTCTAAAAAAATGAATGTCTTGGAACCTGGTTCTTGTACCTTCCCAACTTCAGGAACACCGGAGGAATGGTTAGCCAAAGAATTTAACCCAGGAATACACCAGATGCTTGGCATTAAAGACTATAAAGAACTCATCGATGGGCCTCGCAAGGCAAATATGCCTTCGGCTTCCTGGTCCGATGGAAAATTCCGAACCCCTTCTAAGAAGATAGAAATTCACAGTGATCTCGCCGAGAAGAACGGACTACCTGCCCTTCCAATCTGGGTTGAAGAAATGAAGGCCCCCGAGAAGTATCCGATTCGGTTTATGACACCCCATCCGCAGCATGCCTTGCACTCCCAGTTTCAAAACCTAGACTGGATGATGACCACGAACCCCGAACCCAAGGTAGAGATTCACCCTGTTCTAGCCGCCAAATATGGTATCAATGAAGGATCTATGGTTAAAATCTCCAATGACCTGGGTTCAATCACCGTCAAAGCCCATCTTACCCGGACAACCTCCCCCGATGTCATTGTCGCCTATGAGGCCTGGTATAAAAATACTGTCTTTAATGTTAATTACACCTTGAAAGCCATCCCCAGTGATATGGGAAAACAAGCGACTGGCAACGACGGGTTAGCCTTTCACGATAATTTTGTAATGATTGAAAAAGCATAAGGAGGAATCCCTTTGAATAAACAGCTTGGCTTTTTACACAACTCAGAGAAATGTGTGGGCTGTCGGGGGTGTGAAATGGCTTGCAAGAACGAGTATCAAATTGACGCAACCCCCGAGTGGCGTAAGGTTTTCCAACTCCATGAAGACGACTATTCACTGCCTACCCGAATGTTTTTCTCGATGGCTTGTAACCACTGCGCTCATCCAGAATGTCTCCGGGTCTGTCCGGTAATGGCCTACACTAAACGTGACGATGGTATTGTGATCCATGATCCTAATCGATGCATTGGCTGTCGCTTATGTACTATGGCCTGTCCCTATGATCGTCCCCAAATTAACCCTGCCAAAAAGAAAGTCGAGAAATGCAATTTATGTTACCAGCGAATTGACAACGGAGAACAACCAGCTTGTGTCGCCGCCTGCATTCCGGGAGCCCTAGAACTAGTGGAAATTAATGATACCCTCGACCAAAAAACCGGTGTACTCAAAACTTTACCTGGGCTACCCAGCCCGAAACTTACAACGCCGTCGATTCGTTTCATCGGACCGAAACAAGGCAAACAAATTAGGAGGGATTAACCTATGGGAGACTGGGAATGGCCTTTAATTCTTTTTACCGTTCTTGGACAAATCGCGATCGGCATAATCCTTATGCTCTGGTGGCTCGACCGTGGCCGGGATCATCTTGATACCCAATTATTCAAACAAAGTGTCCTTATTTCTGGGGGCCTATTGATACTTGCTCTATTGGCCTCACTTTTCCATCTGGGGCATCCAGAAGCGGCCTACCGCGCCTTAGCCCACCTTGGCTCCTCTTGGCTAAGCAGGGAAATCCTCTTGTTCCTCCTCACGTTTCTGGCCTGGATCTACCTTTTTTGGCAGTCCAAACAACAAACGGGTAGCCGCACCCTCGGTTTAGGAATCACCTCTGTACTAGGTCTATTGGGCGTAGTAAGTAGCGCCATGATTTATGTTCTGCTCCGAGTTCCTGCTTGGAATAATGCCGGCCCCGTTCTTTGCTTTCTACTCACCACAGGATTGCTAGGCGCTCTCTGTACTTTGGTATTAGGTAGAAAATTGCTTCAAACCACTCAAAAAAAGCTTCTTCTTCAATTTTCACTCGGGTGCACCATCGCCAGCCTACTCCTCTATATAATTTATAGTTCTATGCTAAGTGCAAGCACGGAAGGAGCAGCCACCTTAAACTTCCTTTTAAACAGCCCTCTATTTTGGAGTCGTGCTCTTTTAGGTTGGTTTGCCCCACTCCTTCTTCTGATTAGCATTCTTAAAAATCCTCAAGTCGACAAAACTAATCTTATCTTAACCGTTACTCTACTAGCAGGTTTAGGAGAAATCTTAGGTCGAGCACTGTTCTACCTTAGTGCAACAGGCATTCAGATCACTGCTTTGTTCTAAACGTGACTCCCTACTTTTTTGAAGCCCAGGAACAGCAGTTTGCGCTTACAAGCATCTAAACTACAGTTCCTGGGCTCTTTTAGTTTGCTAATGGATTTTTTTGATCATTTCGGATACTATTAAATTAACCATTACGCTTTAAGTTTTAGTCTTTAGCTCTATGGATTAACGTTAGGCGGAGTGATTCATAAATGGCTGCTCAAAAGACTGTATCCAATTCTCCAAAGAAGCTTACAAAATTTAGCAAATCCTTAATATGGGGATTGTCAATAAGCGTTTTACTTCTTGCTATATTTGCGAAATTAAGCAATGATCTTCTTTATCATGAACTTGAAACCTTCGATAGAGTTATCGGAGAACTTATCAGAGGATTCGACACTCCATACTTGACAAGTGTTGCCATAATTATCACCCATTTAGGTTCAGCTTATATAGAGATTGGCTTGATGTTCATAGTAGGTGCTTTGTTGTGGTTTCGCTTAAATCATACATGGGAAACTGTTCTTCTGGCAATCAGCTTTGGTGGGGCTTGGTTACTAAATACTATTCTAAAAGAGCTATTTCATCGGGCTCGACCAGATATTGTACATCTTGTCAAAGCAGGTGGTTATAGTTTTCCAAGCGGTCATGCAATGGTTGCTACTGCCTTTTACGGCGTAATTGGTTATTTACTCTGGTTGCATCTCAGAAATCGATCTAAACCCTCATGGTATATTATTGTCCTCACATTTGCGCTTATTATCATGATTGGAATTAGCCGCATCTATCTTGGAGTGCATTTTGCCAGCGACGTGATCGCGGGATATGCCTCCGGAGGAGTATGGGCAATTGCCTGCATCATTGGTTTAAAAGAGATCCGAAAGTATAAAGAAAAAAGTTGTGCTTAAGTGAGTAACGAATGACCATTGCTAAGATATGGGGGATAAACTATGGAATTTCATCAGACTATCTGCCCTCGTAACTGCTACGATACGTGTAGTATTATTAGCACTACCCGCAAGGGAGTCCTGATCTCTGTTGAAGGCAACCCCAAGCACGAATACACCTCAGGCAAACTTTGTCCGAAGGCTCTTGATGAAGTGAAAAAGGTTTATAGTCCTCAGCGCATCCGTTACCCCATGCGCCAAAGGAGTCGTTATAGTGGTTTTTGGGAGCGGATTTCATGGGATGAGGCATTAACCCTGATCGCTGAGAAAATTCTTGACCTAAAAGATCAGTATGGCACCTCATTACCCCTCGCTTTGAATAAGTACTCTGGGAATTTCGGCATCTTACACAATGCCATGGAAGGCCTCTTCACAGGCATCGGAGCAACCACGAGAGCGGTCGGGTCGCCATGTTGGTCAGCAGGGGTCGAAGCTCAAACCCTAGATTTCGGGACGTTCTTTTGTTCGGATCCACTAGATATGGCTAAAGCTAAGCTAATATGGCTCTGGGGAATAAACCCGGCCTGGACAGCTGTTCACCAGATGCCGATTATTTTTGACGCCATCGATCACGGTGCAAAGGTGGTTTGTTTCGATACACATTTTAGTGCTACAGCCGCCCGCGCCCATCAGTATATACAGGTTCGCCCAGGAACAGATGGACTTCTAGCTCTAGGGTTCGCCAAGGTTCTTCTAGAAGAAAACCTTATAGATCCTAACCTGGAGTCCTATACGTTCGGGCACAAAGAATTCAACGACTATCTCCAAACAGAAATTTCCCTTGATTATTGTTCAGAAATTACCGAAGTTCCAATGTCGACCATTCGCGAACTTGCCGTAGAATACGGTCAAACACATCCAGCCTGTATATGGGCAGGTTTTGGTTTACAACGTTATACCAACGGGGGACAAACCCTACGCGCTATTGATGCCTTGGGGGCACTTGCCGGACACCTTGGTGAACAAGGAGGGGGTGTTCAATACGCTCAATTCGAAACCTGCCGTTTTTCCGGGGCCATACAGAATCCATCCCACCCGATTAATAGTTCTTCCAACGCTGGTCAACCCACTCTAGACGGCCTAACTCTCAATCAAAAACAGACGGATCGACTCCTAAATATTAATCGATTTTCGGAGGAAGCTCTCATTTGCACCGATCCTCCTGTTAAAATGCTCTGGATTACCGGTAGAAACCCTCTATCCCAGGATGGTAATCTGCAGCAATGGAAAAAGCTCATCAGACAACTTGACCTACTGGTCGTGAGCGACCTCTTTCACTCCAAGTCCTCTGAAGCGGCCGATCTTTTTCTCCCGATCACGACTCATTATGAGCATTGGGATTTGAACGCCAGTTATTGGCATTATTGGGTAGGAGTCAATGAGCCTGCCATTCTCCCAGTTGGTGAATCTCGCTCTGATTTACAAATTGCGTGGGACGTTTCCCAACGATTAAATAATCTTGCACCTGGAAGTTGCACTTTCCCCACCTCTGGTGATGAAAAAGAAACTCTTCTGCGTGAACTCAATCCCCAAATGTTAGAACTACTGGATTTAGAAAATCCTGAAGACCTTCTCAAAGGACCCGTTCGGGCAAAGTTCCCTCGTACCGCCTGGGAAAATCGGACCTTCGCAACTCCTTCAGGACGCTATGAATTTTTCTCCGCCCAAGCCGCAAACGTCCATCTTTCTCCACTTCCTATTTTTGTACCCCCTCTTTCTCCTTCCATCAATACTCCGTTACGCCTTTTGACTCCGCATCATTTCTCGACTATCAACTCTCAAGCATATGCATTAGACACTCATAAAATTGAGCACATCTTACATCTTGCCCCAGAACTTGCCCAGCGTTATGATTTAGCCGCGGGTAACAAGGCACAAATTTGGAATGAGTTAGGTGTGTTAGAGGTGATCATTGAACCTGAAATTGGCATTTCAACAGATGTTGTAGTTATTTTCCAGGAACACATCGAAGGGAATGCTCCCCTGAATTGCTTGCTAGGATCCCCTTTAACGGATATGGGACAGTTTACCCTCGGAGCCCCAGGGTTAGCGCTTAATGAAACCTTTGTGAATTTGCGAAAAACCCTAGATTAAATGGAGCGTGCATCTTTATGGTTAAACAATTAGGTTTCTTACTGGATGTTAATCGGTGTCTTGGCTGCGGAGCCTGTGCCAAAGCCTGCCAGAATCAAAATCACTTGCCTCCCTCTCTTGGATGGCGTCGGATTCATAGGATGGAGAAACTCTCCACAGAGACTATTCAGAGGTTTTATTTATCCACTGCCTGCAATCATTGTGGTGATCCAGAATGCCAGCGGGTCTGCCCGTCTGGAGCCTATGCTAAACGCCGCGATGGTATTGTTTCGCATATTTCCGAAAAATGTACGGGCTGTAAATCCTGTGTGGCCTCTTGTCCCTTTGGAGCTCCCCAAATCAATTCTCAGACGAATAAAGCCAGTAAATGCCAGCTCTGCTATGAACGATTAGATCGGGGAATGCCTCCTTTTTGTGTTCAAGCTTGCCTAACTGGGGCGCTTAGGCTCAAAGAAATGAAAGACATTCTAGAAAACCAACTATTACGGCTTACGGCCCCTGTTCCAAGCCTTCGCTTGACGCGCCCCTCTGTTTTTTATAAACCGCCCAGAGCCACTAGAGTGTCAACCACCCCTTATACCAGATCATAGTGGGTAAGAAAAAGACTGGTCTTTGTACAAAATTACAAAAAAACCAGTCCTTTTTTGTTATAATTTACAAACTTCTAACTGGAAAAGAGCTACTGGACAGTATTCATAGCTTGGGTCGCCTTTTGTGCAGCCTGGTGACCGAGGTCAATAGCCTCACCAAGTACACGCAAAGCCTCTGTCGGATTATGGAAACCAGTACTGTTTTCTGAAGCGACGAAATCCCAACGGTAATTAGCATCTCTGTGCAACTGACGGGCCTCTTCCAGAAGTTTTTGATCGGCCTTCGGATCATTAGTCGCTCTGGTCAAAACCTCGATAGCTGCAACAATCGCCTTTTCAGCCAGCATTTGAGTATTATACACCTTGTCCTGTCGATCGATAATTTGGTCTTTTAAATAACCTTCCGATTGTTTGTGGCAAGTTTGGCAAGACTGGGCAAGTGAATTGAGCGGACTTTCCCAATGATGAGAGGAAATCTTGCTCTGTCCCTGTTTGAGATATGGCATATGACAGTCGGCGCAAGCTACTCCATTGGCTGCATGAACACTACTGGAGAACATTTCATACTCTGGATGGCGAATTTTTGCCATCGGAGTTTTCGTATTGGGCATCGTCCAATCCGAAAATTTCTCGTCGTTTTCATGCTTAAGCATCTGTTCAACTTTCAATCCGTTTTCCCAAGGAAAAACCACCTTGTTGGTTTTCTCTTCAAAATAATAGCTAACATGACACTGCCCACAAACCGCACTCCTCATCTCTTGACGGCTGAGATTATTGGGATCCTTCCCCAAGGCTTTCAGCCCTTCAACTAAGGCAGGACGAGTAATAGTTAAGGCCATCGTTTGCGGATTATGGCAATCCGCGCATGAGATCGAGTAATGCATTTTATCCTTCAATGAATCAAAGGAAGACGTATAATAGCTATCACCCATTTCAGCGATTAATCCCGGTACTTCCGGTCCTTTACAAGTCCAGCATGAGGCACTCGGTTTTTTCCGCTTCGTCTCTAAAACATCTTCGATGGAAAAACTATGGCCGCGTGGTTTTGTGTAATCTATGCCAAATCCATAACCGGCGAATAGGATTTTAAGCAGCGGATCCTTTTCCAGCCGATCAAACTTCGCTGATCCACCATATTTACTGTTTCCTTGTTTCATTTCCGAATTGGTGAGGTAGCTTGCATACTGATCTGGATAATACTTTCCCCAGACAGCTGGGTCAAGAGATCCATCCGGTATACTTTTGACCGCAAGGCTGGCAGCCGGAACAGATGGTTTAAGGCCATATCCAATGATCAGACCTAAACCTAGAACCAGCACCACTGTGACGGCAAAAATCCAAATATTTTTCTTCATATTTTGAACCTCCTATTCTCATCTCCCATGGGGAATTGCTCTATGACATTCGAAACAGCGTTGAGCATCCGTCGTGGCTATAGTCTCAACCGTAGCACTATGGCAGCGAATACAATTTTTTTGAATAATACCCTTGGTCATGGTTGTTGTATGTAAAATTTCTGGAGGTCCCATCACATTGGAGTAGATATCCTTAGCGCCTGAATACCCTTTATAGGCAATCATTCTGACTACATTATCCTGAGGAATATGGCAATCCTTACAATTAACCTGTGGTGCTCGATGCGCAGTATGAAAAGCCGTTTCACGATAGACTTTCATAACATGGCATTGGGTACAAAAATCATCGGTCGACGTATATTCTATAGCCTCCCAACCCGCTATGGGGATGATCACAATTATTGCCCCCAATAGAAAAAGTGCTTTTAGAGACTTCCACTTGCCCACGTTCACCCTCCTCTCTTCGGTCCTAAGCGGGAATCCCATCCGCCCAATTTGATCTCAAAACCCTTTCAACCCCCGCTTAAAAAGCATACTCCTGATGGAGTTAACAATTCCTTGTGTTCTTAGAATATTTAAAAATTATATCACAACTATTCATATTATTTTCGAAAAAGACAGAAGGAAACCGAACCATTTAAGCATTCCTTAGAAACAACTCCCAAAATTCCATATTCCAAATAATGCTAAAATTACCATTAATTTATGTTACTCTTTTTAGTAGATTAAGCATTTTCCTATAAGCTTATAAGCAAACTAAGAACGTAAAGTGAGTCAAGTGATTTATTAACTAGGGAGATGGTCAAATAGCACAAAACCAACATAATGATTAATTAGTTTTCCCTGAAGTATTAAAAGGAGGTCGAGATATGAACGCAAAGAATCCTCTCTTCGTATCAATTATATCCCTTGTATTATTAACGGCCTTAACCGCAGGGTGTAATAAAGCGCCGGCCCCAGCCCCCACTGTCCCGTTAAACGGGGCACAACCTATCGACAACGTCGGTAACGTCGCCAAGATCGCCTATATAGGAGACAACGCCTGTAAACAATGCCACCCTCAGCCATTCGAGACCGTCCCTAAAACAAAACATTTCTCAGCGTTCAAACCCCTATCTGATTATCCTTTGGACAAGCCCTTAACTTCAATTACAATATTTGATGCGGTTAACACCGAAAAACCGACTTCCACGACGCTCGATTTATCCAAGGCGAAGGTCTATGGAGTCATGGTGGACAAATACATTATTGCAGAAATACCCGCCGCCGGATTTAAGGAGAAAATTTATCGCGTCGGTGCGCTTAAGAAAACCGACGACAAATGGACGGTCGAGGCTCCTAAAGAAAATGATATTGACAAAGATGGTAAGCCCGACTGGACTGCAGAAAAATTTACGTGTGGAAAATGTCATGCACCAGGCCTTGAAAATTCTTCCGACAATCTTAGTATATCCTGCGAATCGTGTCATGGCCCCGCTGGAAACCATGCAAGTGCCACTGACAAGAAGGGAACCTTGAGCCGTGAAACCGCCAGAACTTCATGCATGAATTGTCATAAGAGCGATCCGGCCAAAGACGCTCAAGGTAACTTTACTGCGAACAACCACTATGGTACCCGTGACTTCTTTGCCAGTAAACATGCTCAGAGCTCACAATTAAATGGATGTCAGACTTGTCATAACCCCCATAAAGCCAATGCTAACGGCGCTACTCTTGTGGCGGATAAGCCGACAGAAATTTGCGCTAAATGTCATGCTGGAATAAACTTCGACCTCGATAAACTCATGTGGAAGAACCCAACTGATCCCCAAGGACATTTCACAAAAGATCACAGCTTCGGGGCCATAAAATATGAAGATCTTCAAGATGATCCAGCAACAAAGCCTGTCGAGATTAAGAATCCGACTGTCATAGAGTTGATCAAGAAACTCTTACCAGAACTAGCAAAATAACTCTTTATTCCAATATAATAGACCATACGTTACCAACAATACTAACCAACGGGGTGGGTGATGCATATTTCATGCATTACCTGCCCTGTTTTTTGAACAATTTTTTAGGGCTCACTCATCTTTGTAATTATTCTTTTAGTGATCTTCCCATTCGATGTTAACTATGACGATCCATATTACATTCTTTTGTCAAATCTTCATCTGGATTCGGGAGTTGAAAAACGTTTTGTAGCCTAACTGTACAAAAAGTAATACGGTCAACGAAACACTGCCAACAATCCCCAGCATCACAGCGATTTGATACTCGATCGCTACAACGGGCGAGGCCCCGCCAAGAATCTGACCGGTCATCATGCCCGGTAAAAAGACAATACCCATCCCGACCATGGAGTTGATGGTCGGCAGCATAGCGGCATCAAAGGCATTGTTCACAATCTGCTTAGAGGCCATTTTTGGTGTCGCTCCAAGAATCAAAGCTGCCTCCACAAGTTGTTTATTCGTCGTCATTCCTTCTACAAGCGTTTTAACGCCAAGGGAGATGCCCGTCATCGAATTGCCAATAATCATGCCTGCAATCGGAATCACATATCTTGGCTCGTACCAGGGTGACACCTGTAACACGACAAGAATAAAATAGATCAGACTGGCAAGGATGCCCACGGTCATGGAAAGGGCTATGATCTTTTTTATCTCAGCTGATAACGGTGATTTGGTCCGGTTAAAGATGTTATAGATGGCGAAGATGAGCATAATCGCGATTATCACCAGAGCATAAACGGGATGGCTATGTTCGAAGACATAAGCAAGTATGTAACCTACGAGTACCAGCTGAATCGTCATCCGCAAGGAAGAAATCAGGATTTCTTTCTCTCTCGGAATCCCTTTGAGCCTAACAATTACAATGAGTAAAAGAATAAAAATATAGGCCGCAGTCAATTGCCAAATCGACAAGTCGATGCTCCCTTGCATGGCTAGGCCTCCTTTGTTAGGACAATTTTACCTTTTTTGGTTTCAACGACATGCTCTGCAAAGGCTTGAACCACAGCTTTAGAGTGGGTAACCATAAGCATGGTTTTCTTTAAATGCTTGACATGCTGGACCAATTGTTCCATCACAAATTGGGTTGTTTCTTCATCTAGGGCGGAGGAGGGCTCATCCAAAAGGAAAACTTGAGGTTCCAGCAGCAGTACTCTAGCCAGAGCTAAGCGTTGTTTTTCCCCTCCAGATAATGAATTAGAGTCTTGTGATAGATCTTTATGAAATCGAACGATTTCCAATGCGTCCTGCAGTTGACTATCCTCTACGGGCGGCTTTTCGCAAAACTTAAATCCGATCAATAAGTTATCCCTTACAGTTCCCTCAAAAATTGCCGGAGACTGAGAAAGCATCATGACTTTCCGCCTTAATTCAATTGGATTCCACAGAGATAGTGGAGTTTTCTGAAAGCAGATTTCCCCTTCGTCATAGCTAATTAAATGATTTAATAGCCTTAACAGGGTAGTTTTGCCGCTTCCACTTTCCCCTACGATGCAGGTGATCCTCTGCTCAGGAATATCCAGTTCATTAATATCTAAAATATCCTTGTATTTCACTCCGCGTAGCGTAAACATCCGCGCAACCACTTCCTTACTGTCACTATTCTTCTATTTCTTTGATATTTAATTCTCACTGTGTGTTTTTTCCATCGGTTGGGAGAATCGGACTAAAAAAGTAGTTCCATCTGGACCAGATTCAAATTCTATTAGTGCATTATGCCTACCGGCAATACTGTAACACATCGGCAAGCCCAGACCCGTGCCACTTTCTTTAGTCGTAAAAAATGGGGTCCCAAGTTTAGATATATGTTCTGAATTGATGCCCGGTCCTTCATCTCTAACACTTAAGACTATGTTTTGTCCATCCATAAATGTGCTAATAGTAAGGCACCCATCTGGGGGCATTGCTTCAAGACCGTTACGGGCAAGGTTTAACACCAGTTGAGTAATTTCATTTGTGTCAATATCCAGATCAGCTAAATCTCCTGGTTCAAAGATACACTTCTTACCTTGGCTATAGGCATCTGCTAGTAGTAATGGAAATAGGTTAGCTAACAACTTGTTTAAACATTGTCGTTTCAACTCTGTTGGTTTATTCTTGGCTAGAGATAAAAAACCAGTAATTATCGAGTTGGTTCTATCGAGTTCCTCTATCATTAGGTCGAAATAGCTCTTGTATGTAAGCAAATCAGTTTTGTTCTGGAGCATCTGGAGAAAGCCTCTTATTGTAGTTATTGGATTTCGAACTTCGTGTCCAAGACCAGCTGCCAATTGGCCGATGATGTTAAGCCGTTCTAGTTTAGCTACTTCATGTTCAATTCGTTCCCTTTTCTCAGTCTCTTGCTTCACTTCCTTTGTTCTTTCATCAACCATTCTTCGAAGGTTAAGTAGTTGTGCCTTTAACTCTATCAATTCACTTTTCATATTTACAAAGCTTTCCCAATCTTCAATGCTATAGAATCTTAATGTAATCATGCAAAACTCCATTCCGTCATAATACAATCCTCTTATACCATGAGGTGGTTAATTCTTGCCAGATACCAGGGTCTAACTGAGTTCAGTATCTGACGGTTGAATTCCTTCTGAAGAAGAATGACCATTTAGTGTTACTATCAAAACACATGGCAAAGCAGAAACATTCTTAATCAGCTAATAAACTTCACCTCCAACTATTTCTATATCCGAATTTATTTCATAAATACTTCTACATAATATAGATAAATCCTTCAAAATATAGCGCCGTATAGTATCTAATAGCCTGTTAAAATAAACCCTTTACATAATTCCATTTATTACGAAAAAAACTAAGTATAGTGAAATCCCGCTAAAATAACGATAGGCCTCCCGCAGTTACCCCCAAGAGGTCTTATTTAGGTTAAATTATTCTTTTATTCCATGAGATAAACTGCCAACCAACTGAATTCTTCGCTCTATCTTATTTAGGATTCTTTTTCCTTAAACTTAACCCAATGCCTATTATTAATAACAAAGCTAAAGCGGAAATCGTGAGGTTAAAAAGCAGTTTGTAATTCGTTGGACTCTCCGGTAGTTGCGTCTTAGGTGGGGTTGAAACTTCTGCTCCCAACGTAGCGGGAATCAGAGTTTCCTTTTTTACGGTAGTTTTATAATCCATGATATCGTAGTGGGGTGAGTTGATAGCGTTGTTTCCATAAGCTAATCGATAATGAGTGTTTCCTAAATCCTTAAAGATCAGTTTGTTGAGATAGTAGCTGATCCTTACGGACTTCAGATTAATGGGTTTATCATCACGGTTATGGATAACGAGTTGGAGTTGATCGACGGGGTTAGTATCCGACCACACGATATCCTTTTTAATTGGAAGAGAAGGGTCTAAGGGGAGATTTGCAAGTCTTCCTTCTAAGAGATACCGTTTCGTCTCACCGTTTAGTCCATAAAGGGCGTAATTCCGTTCAAACATGTCGTTAGTGTTTAATTCTAAGCGAAAGGCAAAAAGATGGTTCACCTCAATCGTAATCACTGTATCGTTTCTCACCTGAGTTATGACAAAGGGGGCTTCTTCAGAAGATTGAATAAAGCTTTCTTTTTCTTTGGAAGTCGCTGCATCACGGATCGAGTCGAGGAAATAAGGGACTTCTTCGTCCGTTTCATCAAAAATCCTTATGTCCTGAAGCTGGTTACTGTGGGCATAGACCTCTTTATCCAATACAACGAATTTATACCCAGGCGAGTTATCCGTTTGAATTGGTTTCGAATATAGAAAACTGTTCTCAGCGTACGCGGGTGCCACAAGCAGAAAAGTGCTAAGTAGGATAGTAATGATAAGTTTATGCATCATAAGTCACTGCTTGAATCTTGCTCATTTTTTGGTACGCATAGGAGATCAGCAGGGCAATGGCTCCAATCCCGAAGAAGGAAATGATTCTGCCCAACGTATCAAGACCCGCCAAATCCACGAGAAAGAGTTTAACACAGACCAAAAGTGCTAATCCCAAACCTGCCCGACGAATAAGAACATAGTTCCTATTAAATCCATAGCGTATGAAGGCAAAGGCATACCCCATATACATCACGTTTAAGGCAAAATTGATATAACGTACCCAATAGAATTGACCCGTTAAAAAGCATGAACTCGTAATAAGCAAGTAACCCGCCAAGACAACGGGATATATCTCTAAATTGAGTTTTACTAAGGCTAATACGCGGAGTACAGATTCTTTTAAACTCATAAACGCTAAACCATTCAGCCCGACTAAAACAATCAGAGAGAGTATCTCTAACAAAAGGTTGGGGTGGGTTAAATTAAAAACACGGGTCACAGCATTCATAAGAATTATTCCACCTGCGAAACCTACAGATAATCCTGTGACAGCCCAGAGAATTACTTTGTCATGGAGCCAACTCGTCTTTTGAAGAACTTTTATATAGAGATAAATAGCTAAAAAAAACACCACCGCATGGTAAAACGTTTCATTATAGATCTGTTGCAAGTAGTTTTCGAATAAATATCGCAATTCATCTATTATATAAATTAAGACTCTTGCAAGGGCAAGATACTTAAAGATATCTAAGAAAGTATACTTCCAAGTGAAGAGGTAGTTTCTATGCCTTCCTGTGACGAAGTAGGAATATAGTAAGAAAACAGAACTTGCCACCATCAGCAAATAGGTTATGTGATAATACTGTTGATAAAAAAAGGGTTTAATAAAGAAATTGCAGTACGCCAAAAGATAAGCAATCCAACCCATCCGCTCAAGTAAGTTACTTTTGATTTTTAGGGCAAAAAGGATAAGGATAAGACTTTCGGTCACCCACCCTAAACTAAGCCATACATAGCCGAATTGAAAAGGGATTATAAGAAACGAGAAGGTTAACGAAGAGATATAGAACAACCAGACAGTGTTAGCGTCATGTTTAGGTATTTTCTTCTCAACCCCCTTGGCTAAGACAAAATAGATTGCGCAGAATGCGAGAGAGAGGATTCCTTTATAATCCTTGAGTAAGGGATCTCCTGCAAATAACAGATAGGTAATGATAGAAGTAAGTAAGGTATTAATCCCTAAAACCAAAATATCTGCAGGAATTAATTTGCCAAAGTTCGCTTTCAATGGGTTTAATAGGAACATTGTAGTGTACATCAGAAAGATGGCAAAGCTGTAGAAGATATTAATATAGACATTTTGACTAAATTCAAGGGTTGCCAAAAAGAAAAGCATACCGGATATGAAACTAAAGTATTTCACACTATTCCACTTCTTAAAGGTGGATGTCGCCATAATAGAAGAATTGAGCATTAGAACATAGGCGACGAGGAGAAGTGAGGACAGATCTCCAATATCTGAGACGGTGAAGTGATAGAGAAATACTGGTAAGTACCCTCCAAGTAAGGCGAAGACGCTGATGGTTCTGGAGCGATATCGTTGAACCAACAGGACGGAAGCCATGGAAACTAGGAAGGATAAGCCAAGGGCAACAGGCGGGGTAATAATTTCTAAAACAAAATAACTAATCAGGATTGAGCTGTACAATCCGCCAACTCCAATGGAAATAACCCCTTTGGCAAATTGGTTATAGGCTTTTCTCATTAGAAATTCCCCAATGACTAAAAACAGGGAACTAATTAAGAAGATAGAAACACCTTTGGCATAGCCCCCTAACCAATGACTATATGAGTATTTAGCGAACGTCATGATGCCTAGCAGAATCAAAAATGCCCCAATCCAGTTAAGCCAATTAAGTCCAAATTTAAGTTCAAAGTTGTTATTGCGAAGTCGTTTCTGGAAAACCTCTTCACTCACCGTTTCCTGAGCCAAATCCGTATAGGAGGCTGCAACACTCTCTTTAAGCTGACTCGTGTTTGAGGAGAAAAGTGTGGATTGGTTTTTGACGGCGTTCTTCACTTTGACTTGAAGGGCTGTGATCTCTTGCAGCACCTCTCTTTTATTTAATTCTAGGACAGTTTCCGTTTCCTTAAAAATGTCGTTTATCTTACCTAAAGCCGTTTGCTCTAAAGCTCGCAGCAAGTTCTGCCCTTTCAATTCGGAGGATAAGAAGTAATTATCGATTTTCTGTTTGGAGAGTTTAAGGATTTGCAGTTTTTCATCAAGAATAAGTTCTGATAAGGATGTTTTTAACTGAGAATTTTCCTGAGTAAGTTTCTGAATATTGGTTTGTAACTCGGATATCAATCTTTTGCTTTTTTCTAATTCGCTTAGCAATTCCTTGTTATAAGCTAGGACTTCATCCGTCTTATAATTGGCAATTACCTTATCGAAATCATTCGTAAAATCATAATATTTCTCTAAAAGCTGTTGTAAATCATCTTGTTTGCTCAAGAATACACCACCTTTCTTGTTAGTTATTATATTGATGTCACAATGTTTCTCACACCGTTATATAAACGTGATTGAAAACTGGTAACCCATTGCTCCACCATTTTAAGAAATAGTCTTTTGTCATAGTCCTATTTCCTGGCAGCTCAGCATTTTCGTCATTACCCTTGTTGGAATCGACGAAATATAGCTCACTTTTATCATCATCAAATCCTACTAATGTCATATAATGCTGCCAAAAGAGCCCATTACCAACCAAAACGATAACCGGGGTAGTCTCTTGAACAAGTCTAGCTTTAAGTGAAGACATGTCCCCTTTATAAATCATTGGTTTTAGTCCCTGGGACTGAAGATATGTTAGTATACCCTTCGGTAAAACATACCCCGAAATAGGGATTTTGAAAGGAATCTTAGCATAAACCTCTATACCTTTAGCTTGTTCACCTAAGTTTCTTAGAACAAAAGCAGCAGAATACGCTGCACACTGGTTTTTCCCTTGAAGTTCGAAGCTGGTATATATAGGTACGGCAAATCTCTTCTGCGAGACAAATGAAATGGAGTCTTTGATTGGAAACGGAGATAGACTATAAATCGTTCCGACCAAAAGAAAACACATAACCGTTACCAATATAATCCATTTTATCTTAACACGGAAAAATTCAGACCTCATATCCACCTCCGAAATTGTGAATTCGCCTTATAATCCGTTATCAGCGTCGTTAAGGTCGCGATAATTGCCACGGCCGACAAAATGCTAAAGGATGATCTATGGAATTTTATCCTAATCAGCAGCCATTTTCTGGTGTTAACTAACTATTCTATGTGGACTTAGATATACCTTTTATTTACTTACCTTTTTTCAAGCTTACATCACACAGGTCAGCTTTGCTCCCGAGCGTTTTGCCCGAGAGGTCTTGTAGAATTAGGTCCTCTCCTTTATCATATTTTTTTGAAATTTTCTTTCCATTTTTTCTATACGATAAACTCAACAAATTCCCTTGTGGTAGTTTATGGGTATGGGTAATAAGTTTAAAAAATAAATGCAATGCTGCACGTTAGCAATAATAGCTTAGTCTACCAATAAATAATTTTTGGTGCTAAATAGCAAAAAAGCTCAGCAGAATTTACTGCTAGGCCTATCGTTTTTATTGATTATTTGCACTAGTTTAGACACTGTGCAACACTCCATTTCAGGTATCGGCGAATTTTCTCTATAGCGTTAATATACTAAAAAGATTACACTTCAATAAACCTCCAACTATCCCCTCTACCCAGATCCACTTCAAAGCCCGCCGACTGAATTCTCCGCTCTATGCAATATCGGCAATCTTCCGGATGATCGTCCCCACAAATCTTGTTTTCGTAAAGTGCGTATTGTTTTCTGACTGACGTTGGAGTAATAATCGGCATAACGACATTAGCGCCCGCTTTCAAGGCAAGCTCCCTGCCTTGCGGATGCAGAGTGCCAAGTGCCGTCGTGGCAGGAATCAGGCTCTCCGGAATAAGTAACCGCGCCAGTGCCACCATCACTAATGTATCTTTAAGCGTTCCGCCCTTTTCTGCACCCAGAGGCGTCTCACTGTGAGGAATAAAGGGCCCGATTCCGATCATGTCCGGACAGAGTTCCTTTAAATATCGCAAGTCCTCTGCCAAATCAGCGAACGTTTGTCCGGGAAGCCCCACCATAAACCCGGCTCCCACTTGGTAGCCAATCTCCTTTAAAGAACTTAAACAGGTCCGGCGCTCCTCAAAGCTCATCATCGGGTGTAATTTTTCATACAGTTCTTTCGAAGCCGTTTCGTGACGCATCAGAAAGCGATCTGCACCGGCGGTAAAGAGCCTTTGATAAGTTCCCACTCTCCGTTCGCCGATCGATAGCGTGATGGCTACCTCTGGATAACGTCTTTTGATCTCTTGAATCAAAGAACTGAGGATCTCCTCTGTATACCAAAGGTCTTCACCACTTTGCAAGACAAACGTCCGATAACCTAATTCATACCCTTGATCACAGCAACCTAAGATTTCTTCCGGGGTTAACCGATAACGTTTTACCTTCGCATTGGAAGCTCGAATTCCGCAATACAGGCAATCTTGACGGCAAATATTTGAAAACTCAATAAGTCCTCTCAAGTAAACTTTATTCCCATAATACGCCTGTTTCGTCTTTAGTGCGTAGTTATTGAGGACCTCTCTATCCTCATGAGTTATGTTTTCTAAGAGGTACGTGATTTCCTCGTTAGAGAGATCGTTCGTTAGATAGATTTTCTCTAATAGATTTTGCATGATACTCATGAAACCACCCCCTCCTCCAGTGTAATTCATATAACCGTGAAACACGGGGACAGTTGCGTTGTTTCAGGAAATGGAAGGTGAAACAAGGCAACTGTCCCCCCGCCCTTTAGCTTAGCTCTTCTTCCAAGATCATCTTAGCCAGTGGGAAAGGTTCAAGCGCTCTTGGCAGTAATCCCTGAATATAGGCTATGAGAATTCCGAAATTCACAATGGGTACCTTCAGATCTTTGGCACGTTCTACTCTGCTGAGCATCCCTGTTCTGTTCATCATACAAGCTCCGCAATGTACTATAAGGGCATATTTCTTGACGTCTTCCGTAAAGGTAATACCCGCAGAGAATTCAAATTCTATTTGCTTTCCTGTTCTCTGACGTATCCATCTGGGTATCTTCACACTACCAATATCATCCGATTGCCGGTGGTGGGTACACCCTTCTGCAATTAAAACCTTGTCGCCATCCTTAAGCGTTTCGATAGCCTTGGCACCTTTAATAAATTCTGTTAAATCTCCTTTTTGCCTGGCAAATAAGATTGAAAATGAGGTCATTAAAACATCCTTGGGGGTATCGGCGGCAACCTTTAAAAAAACTTGTGAATCCGTGATAACCAGCTTTGGTTTATTGACCAAATTATTTAAAGTTTCTCTTAGTTCGTATTCTTTGGTAACAACCGCCATAGCATCGCTTTCTAAGATGTCTCTAATCGTCTGTTGTTGGGGAAGGATTAATCTTCCTTTGGGGGCCGCTTTATCAATCGGAGTAACAAGCACCACAAAATCACCGGGGTTAATTAAATCCCCTACAATTTTAAATTTATCTTCAGCCTCAGGAATAACTGAGATAATTGCATTTTTCAATTCTTTAATTCCCTGCTTTTTAAGAGCTGAGACAGCAACGACCGGGGTGTTTAGTTCTTCTTGGAGACTACTTGCTCTTATTTCTCGATCTTCAACTTCGATTTCATCTTCCTCTTCGTTTTTGTTTTTATTTCCGTTCTCAAGAGTATCCATCTTATTTAAAACTACGATCAGGGGTTTCTTCTTTTCCTTAAATCTATCCATAATAAGCCGATCCTCGTTACTGATTCCTACCTTGATATCTACAATAAGTAGTGCCACATCAGTAATATCGAGAACTTCCAAGGTCTTCTTTAGCCTGAGCTCTCCTAATTCCCCTACATCGTCTATTCCTGCTGTATCGATGATCACACATGGTCCTATGGGCAATATCTCCATTGTTTTAAAAACCGGGTCAGTCGTTGTACCTTTAACTTCCGATACTATAGCCGTTTCCTGCCCTGTAATGGCGTTGATCACGCTGGATTTCCCTGCATTCCTCAAGCCAAATAGTGCTAAATGTATTCTGACACCTCTGGGCGTTTCATTTAAGCTCATGATATCCCTCCGCACGATCACTTCTCTGGCCCTCCTGGCGTTTCGGCCATACTGGCGATTCCTCGTATGCCTGGTATTCCTGGTTTAGTCACTTCAAATGGATTCAATATCTCATCGATCCTGGAATCAGAAAAAGCACTTTCTTCCTTCAATACCTCTCTGATTGTCATATCGTCTCTTAGAGCCTTTCTGGCTATATGGGCGGCTTGATCATAGCCCATATGATGAACTAAAGCAGCAGCCAGTACTGCTGATTTTTCAAGAGTAGCTTGACATTTATCTTTATTGGGGATGATTCCCTCAATACACTTCTCTCTAAAGATCGTAACTCCATTATCTAGAAGCTCTAGTGATTCTAGCAAGCTTTCTGCGATCAGGGGCATAAAGGCATTGAGTTCGAGCTGTCCTGAAGAGGCAGCCATCGTAATAGCAATGTCATTGGCCATGACTCTCATAGCCACTTGGCCGATCATCTCAGGTATGACCGGATTGACCTTACCCGGCATAAGGGTCGAACCAGCCTGCATCTGAGGAAGTTCTATTTCACCAAACCCTCCCTTAGGGCCGGATGATAATAATCTTAAATCGTTGGATATTTTCAAAAGGTTCGTGCTGCAAGCTTTTAAGAGTCCTGAAACTTCTACAAAAACATCGTTGTTTTGGGTTATATCCATAGGATAGTCGGATCTAGCTAAACCTAATCCTGTTAACTCCTGAATGGTATCCGTAATCATAAAGATAAATTTTTGAGAGGCATTGACTCCTGTGCCGATGGCTGTCCCTCCCAGATTAATCTGTCTTAATCGTTCTTCTACTTTGTAAACTCTCCAGCGGTCTCTTTCTATGGCCTTGGCATAAGCACCAAATTCTTGTCCGAGCATCATAGGCAAGGCATCCATAAGCTCTGTCCTGCCAAGTTTAATCACATCGCTAAAGTCGTTTTCCTTTTTCTGCAGTGCTTCCTGAAGTTGCGCAAGGGAATTACTTAATTTCCTGAGCATGTGAATTGCCGTGATTCTCAGTGCTGTCGGATAAACATCATTGGTCGATTGCGACATGTTAACATCGTTCAATGGATGTACAACATCATAATTCCCTTTTGCTCCTCCTAACATCTCAATAGCCCTATTGGCAATAACCTCATTGACATTCATATTCGTGGAGGTACCTGCTCCCCCTTGAAAAGCACTTACGATAAATTCGTGATTAAGCTTTCCTTCAATGACTTCCTCACTTGCTCGAATGATGGCATTTGCTTTATCCTCTGTCAGTTTCTTTAATTCTTTATTCACCATGGCTGCCGCTTTTTTAACCAGAGCAATTTCATAGATAAGCTTCAGATTGACCCTTTTGGACCCTAAATTAAAGTTCTCTAGGGCCCTTTTTGTGTGTATACCATAATAGTTTATTTCCGGGATTCTTCGTTCCCCGATCAGATCC